>JBILOM010000161.1:0-5878 GCA_044374495.1 Ilumatobacteraceae bacterium
CGCTCGTGTAGTTGTGATCGGTGCGGGGTTCATTGGTTTAGAAGCTGCAGCCACTGCCACCAAGCGCGGGGCAAAAGTCACAGTGCTTGAAGGCCTCGATGCTCCGCTCATTCGTGCGCTCGGCCCGGAAATGGGTGCAGCCATTGGTGCTGTTCATGAACGTAACGGCGTCTCTATTCGGTGCGCAGTGCAAGTCTCTTCAATCAATGGCGACACAAAAGTCACTGGCGTCACATTGACTAACGGCGACATCATTGAAGCCGACGTTGTCATCGTGGGCATCGGTGTTGCACCCGCAACGCAGTGGTGCAGCGACAGCGGTCTCACAATTGACGATGGCATCGTGTGCGATGCAAACCTGAATGCCGGGCCAGCAAACGTGTTCGTTGCGGGCGACATTCTGCGTTGGCCAAACGGCATGTTCAAAGACATTGAACCCACAATGCGTGTAGAACATTGGACCAATGCCGCTGAACAAGGTGCTGTTGCAGCGCAAAACCTGTTGGCAACTTTGCGTAATGAACCAATGCAGCCGTACTCCGCCGTGCCGTTTTTCTGGAGCGATCAGTTCGACGCCCGTATTCAATTTCTCGGTCGTGCATTTGCGACGTCAACTGTTGATGTTGTGGCAGGCAGTGTCACTGATGGCAGATGGTGCGCAATGTTCAGCACAAATGATCGACTCACAGGTGTCCTCGGAGTCAGCATGCCAAAAATGGTGATGCCGAGCCGCGCAATGTTGTCTACCTATACGTCTCGCTACGACGCTCTGCAACACTTCGCAACCGTGGTGGCTGCACAGACTAAGTAAGTTGTAGTCATGGCATTGCCCGACGCAGACCGACTTGATGCATGGCGATCATTTCTCACGGCACATGCAGCGATGAACAAGATGCTGTCTCGCGCTTTGGAAGAAGACGAAGGCCTGCAGCTGCCGTGGTTCGAAATTCTTGATGCTCTTGCCATGAGCGAAGAAAAGTCTTTACGGTTTAATGAGCTAGCCGAGCGCGTGATGACTCACCCATCTAGCCTTTCGCGCCAAATCGACAAGCTGGAAGACAAACAATATGTGGCACGCGAGAAATCAGTGGCAGATGATGGTCGTGCAATAGTGCTTGTGCTCACACCTATTGGCCACGATGTCTGGAAATCTGCCAGCATTACTTATTACCGAATAGTGCGTCGAGTATTCACCAGTTGGCTCACAGAGACCGATGTTGTGGCATTGCACCGTGTTTTCAGCAAGGTTCTTGAAGCCGAATAAAGAGGCTCTATTTTCTCCGACTTTGGTGAAAGTGCGCGTAACGGTAAGACTTTGGGTGTCGTACCCGACGCCGAAAGGGCATTATGCAAAACGCAGTCATCGTTGACACACTTCGTACACCACTAGGAAAGAGGAACGGTCGCCTCAAAGATTGGCACCCCGTTGATCTCGCTGGTGTTGCATTGCGCGAACTTGTCGCACGCACCGGCATCGACCCAACACAAATCGACGACGTCATCATGGGATGCGTTATGCAAGTGGGCGAGCAGAGCCTCAACATCGCACGTAACGCAGTTCTTGCTGCTGGTTTGCCAGAAACCATTCCTGGCACTACCGTTGACCGCCAGTGCGGTTCCAGCCAACAAGCTGCACACTTCGCAGCACAAGGCGTGATGGCCGGCGCATATGACATCGTCATTGCAGCAGGCGTTGAAGTCATGACACGCGTTCCAATGGGTTCCGCAGTTGCTGATGGCAAGTACGGATATCCGTTTGGCCCAATGGTCAGTGCCCGTTACGCACCAGATGGTGGTTTGGTTCCACAGGGCATCAGCGCAGAAATGATTGCCGACAAGTGGGGCATCACCCGTGAAGACATGGACCGTTTTGCAGCACGTTCGCAGGCATATGCAGCGCGCGCAACTGCAGAAGGCCGTTTTGAACGCGAAATTTTGCCAGTGCTCGACTCTGAGGGAATCCTCATGACAACAGACGAAGGCATCCGTGATTCCCCGTATGAAAAATTGCAGACACTGAAGCCAGCATTCCGCAGTGAAGAAGAAGGCGGCCGCGTAACAGCTGGCAACTCAAGCCAAATCACAGACGGCGCTTCGGCAATGTTGATCATGAGCGAAGAGAAGTGCCGCGCACTTGGTCTCACACCGCGCGCACGTTTCGTGAACTTTGGTCTTGCAGGCGACAACCCGCAACTCATGCTGACTGCACCAATTCCAGCAACGCAAAAAGCACTGCAACGTGCCGGCCTCACCATGGCAGACATGGACCTCACCGAAATCAACGAAGCGTTTGCTTCAGTTGTTCTTGCGTGGGAAAAGGAATTGCACCCAGACATGAACAAAGTGAATGTCAACGGTGGCGCTATTGCGCTTGGTCACCCACTTGGTGCCAGCGGTACTCGCCTCATGACCACATTGTTGAATGAGCTTGAGCGCACCGGTGGTCGCTACGGCTTGCAGACAATGTGCGAGGGTGGCGGCATGGCAAACGCCACCATCATCGAACGCCTGGGCTAAGCCCTGAACATTACGCTGGGAGCCATGCCCACATTCTCAGCCATCATCTGGTTCGCCTTTGGCTTGCTGATCATGCGCTATGTCTGGAAATTCGGGCTTGGCATGTTGAAGTCAATGACATCAACGTTGCCGGAACCACCACCGTCTGGTGAGATGCGCCGTATCAACGTGCGTTATCGCTGCAGCGTGTGTGGGGTGGAAATTCGAATGGTGATGGCACCTGACGAAGACCCGCCACCGCCACGCCATTGCTTAGAAGACATGGACCTGGTTGCGCCAGTCGAATAAATCGCGGGCTTTAGCCGAGCAGCTTTTTCATTTCAAGAATCTCAGAGTCCTGCACGGTTGCAACCAAATCCGCAAGTGCCTTCACTGCTGAATCTTTTCCATCTTTCAACACGTCTTTAGCCATTTCAATGGCGCCTTCATGATGCGCAATCATGTCCTCCATCCATGCACGGTCAAACTCAGCACCACGCAATGAGGACAAGTTCTTCATATCCTCAGCACTCAACACTCCGCTCATCATGTTGCTGTGATCCATTGATGAATCACCAGTCAAGCGTTGTTTCCACTTCGTGAGAAAGGATTTCATTTTTGTGACTTCAGAATCTTGCGCATTCTTGATGCGGGTTGCCAACGCCTTTACTGAATCGCTTGCGCCAACCAGTGGGTCAAGTGCGATGTCAGCCATTTCAACTGCTTGTTCATGATGAGGAATCATCATCTGTGTGAAATTGAGATCGGCGTCATTGAAGCCGATCGCATCTTTAGCGGCGTCGACGGCGGAGTTGGCA
This sequence comes from Ilumatobacteraceae bacterium, assembly GCA_044374495.1. Taxonomy (GTDB): domain Bacteria; phylum Actinomycetota; class Acidimicrobiia; order Acidimicrobiales; family Ilumatobacteraceae; genus UBA2093. The sequence continues at coordinate 3,315 of JBILOM010000161.1, forward strand.
ACATCCTTCATGTCTGACACGGCTGAGCCTCCGCATCCGGATAGGGCCAGAGTCATCAAAAGCCCTACGCCAAGAAATGCGTGCCCACGACGGGCTTTTATATGGATGATTCTCATAAGACCCAAGCGTAAGGCAGGACTAACTCCGCCTGTGGGCAGTTGCGTCATACACGGCTTTCTGTCCACAATCTGTGGATAAACACGGGAAAACTACACCGGTGTAACTGTGCTATGGCTATGCCCTGTGGGCAATACCGCCCAGTATCAGTGGTACTTCGTGGCTGTGTACAAACCACCAAGTAGCGAAGCAAGACCTGCTGCCAGGTACCAGTTGCTACGTCCGCCAGGCACAAAACCCAAGTAATAGAACAAGATCACGAGGGCGCCAAGGCCTAGCAGAACGAACATCAGCACGGGCACCCAGGGTGCACTGTGCTTTTCATACACCGGAACAGGTGGGGTGTATCGGCTGCTTGCGTTCACCGAAGGGTCGTGATGACCGAAATGATGCTCGGGCTTGTTTCCGCCTTTCGGGGTTACGCGTCCGCCTTTTTTCTTCTGAGTTGCCACGTCGCAAGTGTAGAACGCCAACGCCCACAGTCACGCACGCACAATTCGTTTCACAAAATGGCCATTCACACGGCAGGCTTATGGGATGGCACGAATACTGGTGATTGATAGCTACGACAGCTTCGTCTACAACATCGTCCAATATCTGGGTGAGCTTGGTGCAGACCCCATCGTTGTCCGCAACGATCAGATTTCAGTAGCCGAGGCCATTGCTCTTGAACCAGACGGCGTGCTGTTGTCGCCAGGCCCTGGTCGCCCTGAAGAAGCCGGAATCATCTGCGACGCTATTTCAGCATTCGCAGGTTCAGTGCCCGTATTCGGTGTGTGTTTAGGTCATCAAGCAATTGGTCATGTGTATGGCGGCAACGTTGTGCGCGCACCAGAACTGATGCACGGAAAAACTTCACACATCACACACAACAACACCGGCGTGTTCGAAGGTGTGCCTTCGCCACTTGAAGCAACGCGTTATCACTCACTTGTTATTGACGCAGCAACAATGCCAGAGCATTTGTTAGTGACTGCACAAACCGCAGATGGAATTGTGATGGGCGTTCGCCACCGCGACTTCGATGTTGAAGGCGTGCAGTTCCACCCTGAAAGCATCTTGACTGCATCAGGCCACGACCTCTTGCGCAACTTCCTTCGCCGTTGCGGCTAAGCCTTCCAAACTGCTGGCTGGCCAGCACACATCCAGGTATGTCACTTGCATTTACCCTCCGTCGAAGTCAGACTGGCGATATGTCGCGTATCTCGATTCGTAATCTTCCACCTGAGATCCGCAACGTATTGAAACATCGTGCTGCAATGTCAGGAGTGACTCTTGAACAGTATGTTTCTCAAATCATTACTGAATCTGCCAGCACATTGACCTGGGAAGAAGCTTTCGAACAAACTGCAGATCTTCGCAAGACTTCTCTTCCAAACGACTTTGTACTCACCGCAATTGGAGACGCCAGAGATCATCGTGATTGTGATTGACGCTTCAGTCTTAGCGAATGCACTTATCGACCCCAGTTCAACCGGACAAAAAACTCGCAATGCCTTAATGGGGCAACAAAACATATGCGCACCAGACTGCATTGATGTAGAGACGTATTCAGTCTTTCGAAAGATGTGGCTAAGAAAAATACTTTCTGATGGCGAATTTCACCAAGCTGTCCGAGTTCTCAGTGAATTGTCCTTGCAGAGATACAAGAGCAAACATCTCTTGAGTCGGGCCTACACACACCGCCACAACGTCGGTGCTTATGACGCCGCATACGTTGCCCTCGCAGAAGAACTTGAATGTGCTTTATTGACAGCGGATATTCGATTGTCCGCGGCGCCAAACCTCAATTGCGAAGTTCTAGTGGTCGCTTAATCTTTTGCGAGTGCGTCAAGAATTTCTTTGTCACGTTCGACGAGTTCTTTTGCGCGTGTCATAAAGTTGGTTTCCGCAGGCGCACGATTCTTGAAGCGCTCGATGTATTCACGAATCGCTTCCCGTGCTGCATCTTGCGCAGAGATTCCGAGGTAAGAGGCACAAGCTTCAAGACCTTCTTGTTCATCGTCTGGAAGTTGCAATGTCATAACCGCACCCTAATGGGGGGATGGGTCAGCCGGCGGGGGCGACTGTGATGACCGGGGTATCGCGGCCAACGGTGATCACAACGGCAGTACCGGGGTTCACCATGCTGGCTGCTGCCGTGTCTTGAGCAATGACTTTGCCCACGTTTGCATTGCCGGCTGCCAGGTCGACATATTCAACAGTTGCAGTAATACCAATTTTTGTCAGAGCATCGCGCGCAGCAGCTTCGGTCTGGCCCTTCACGTTCGGCATTGCAACTGGTGCTGGTCCGCTTGAAACGAAGATTGTGATTGGCGACGCAGCATCAACCAAAGTGCCTTGCACCGGATCAGTACGAATAACGATGCCCTTTGCAACAGTGGCACTTGGCTCTGGTGTCACAGTGACAACGAACTTGTACGGCTCTGCAACGAGGAAAGTCTGTG
>JBILOM010000078.1:0-6511 GCA_044374495.1 Ilumatobacteraceae bacterium
GTTACAAGCGTCTTGTCCCTGGTTTCGAAGCACCCGTACACATCAGTTGGGCACGCAATAACCGCAGTGGTCTTATTCGTGTGCCAATTCCAAAGCGTGGCAGCGTCAGCGCCACTCGCATTGAATATCGCTCGCCAGACCCTGCATGCAATCCATACCTTGCGTTCTCTGTCATTCTTGCTGCCGGCATGAAAGGTATCCGCGAAGGATACGAACTAGAGCCAGAGGCCGACGCCAACTTGTTTGAGATGGATGATGCTGCTCTAGACAAGTTGGGCATCCGTCAATTGCCACAATCACTAAACGATGCACTCAAAGTGATGGAGACATCGGAGCTTGTACAAGAAGCTCTCGGTGAACACATCTTTGAATGGTTCCTTCGTAACAAGCGTCATGAATGGCGCGAGTACAAAACTCAAGTCACCCCGTTCGAACTCAATCGCTACCTCAAGTCGTTGTAATCCCGCTTATGGCTACTTCCGACATGATTGTTGTGTTCCCCGCGAACCCCACTCCTGATTTAGCGCGCACCCTTGATTTAGGTTGCTATCGCTGGAAGGCAGTGTCTGGCGCAGACGAAGCCGGCAAGTGCGAACCACAAGCTGGCTGGATGGGCGCAATCATCACGTGTGATGAAGACCCCGAAAATGCATGGGCGTTTGCTCGTGCATTACGCAAGCGTGACAATGCCGTTGATTCCGTAATTGTTCTTGTCTCTGGCACACAACTTGGTGATCTTGAATTGCGCGATGACTTGTTTGATGACTTCTGCCTCACACCGTTTCATCCGCGCGAATTAGAAGCACGACTACGTCATCTCTTTTCCAGTACCGAAAGCGGATTACGGCCAGAACTAGTTGAACACTCTGGTCTGATTCTGAACCTCGAGACATACCAAGCAACTTTCAACGGCCACCCACTTGACCTCACGTTCATGGAATATGAGTTGTTGAAGTTCCTCGCCCAAAACCCCGGCAAAGTATTCACCCGCGAAATGCTTCTGTCACGCGTGTGGGGATACGAGTACTACGGCGGTGCTCGCACCGTTGACGTTCATGTCCGTCGTCTTCGCGCAAAACTTGGCGAAGAACACGCCAACCTGATTCAAACTGTTCGCAGTGTTGGCTATCGCTTTGGCCAATCCCGCTGGGGCTCTTAGAGCCAGTTGTTCCTTCGGAACACTCTGAATAGACCTGCTGATACAGCGGCTAGAGCACCAAGAACTATGTAGTAGCCGTACTTCCATTGCAGTTCGGGAAGATGCTCAAAGTTCATTCCGTAAATTCCAGCAACCATTGTGGGGACTGCGCCAATACCCACCCACGCAGAAATCTTTCTCATGTCAACGTTTTGTTGAACCTGAATGAGGGCAAGGTTGGCATGAAGAGCCGCATCCATTAAGTCGCTCATGGTGTTTACGTCATCAATAACTTTCATCAGATGGTCGTGAACATCAGCAAACTGCGGTGCGAACTGAGCGTCAATATGAGGGACCTCGCTTGAAGCGAGTCTGTTCAGGGGTTCGATTAACGGATACGCAGCTCGTCTGAATTCAAGTAGCTCACGCTTCACTGTGTACAAACGTGCTGATGGCGCTGGAATCTCATCATCGAAGACCATGTCTTCTAAACTTTCAACATCTTCTTGAAGATTCCGCGCAACATCAACATATTGATCAACTAAACGATCGAGCACCTCATGAAGAACTGCTGTTGATCCCACTTTTAAGCGATCCGGATGTTTCTCTAGATCTGCCCTAATTGAACGCATCGGAATTGCATCACCGTGACGCACAATAAGTATGCATTTCTCACTAATGAATATGCCTATATCGCCCACGACAATTCTCGAAGTGTCCTTATTGAACATCAGTGTTTTGAGAATCAAAAAGGAATGAAGTGGGTACACATCAAGTTTGGGACGATGACGACCGAGAACTGCGTCTTCGACTGCTAACGGATGCAGCGAGTACTTCTGTTGATAATTCTGAATTTCGTCATCACTTGGGTCTAGAAGACCCACCCAAGTGAAACCAACACCGCCGTCACTGTCGCGAGATCTCACTCCATTGACGTATAGGGCTGAATCAACTAACACGATGCAACTCTACATTCAGGGCGATGAACGATATAAGACTTCTGGCTTTACGCGGCGCGAACAAACGCCGTCACGGAGTCAGCAATCATCTGCACTGCAATGGCAGCAAGCAACATGCCTGCTACGCGCGCTAGTAACACCACACCGGCGGGACGAAAGATCTTCTTTACGATGCCGCTGAACCGAAGCGTAATAAGTGACACCGATAGCGCACATGCAATAGCTGCAACAACACTGAACCATTCAGAAGTACCTTCAGCTTTTCCAAAGAACACGATGGTGGCAACAATGGCACCAGGACCAGCTAGTAAAGGCGTACCTAACGGAACCATCGCAATAGAGGTTTTCTGTTCGGGAGACGCAACTTCAAAAGTATCTTCGCTACCGCCTTTGCCATACAACAACTGCAGAGCAACAAGAAGAAGAAGTAACCCACCAGCACCTTGTAGAGCCGGAACTGAAACGTGCAAGTAATCAAGAACTGTGCGCCCACCAACTGCGAAAAGTGAGATGACGAAGAAGGCAGTGCCGACAGCAAGGAATGCAGCGCGATGGCGTTCTTTGTCTGACAAACGCTGTGTGACTGCCAAGAAAATTGGCACATTTCCAGGAGGATCCAGAATGACCAACATGGTCACAAGGACCTCACCAAATAAACGCATACCTTGAGGTTAGGCGGTTAACGCAGTGCGTCGGCGAACATGACGGCTGCGAAAACAAAAAATGCAATCGACGACGCGATTCGCACGGTCTTAGCTTGCAATCGATCACCAAGTGTTTTGCCGACTGCAATAGCAAGACCATCGGCGACAACCATGCCAACAGTTGAGCCTGCCCACGTGCCGACAAGCCCTTCAGTAGTTGCAAGAGTGACAGTTGCAAGCATTGTCTTGTCACCAAGTTCTGCCAAGAAGAACACTGTGCCGACAGCCATGATGATGTGTTTTGACGAGACCTTGGTGCTTTCTTTGTCTTCTTCAGTTAATTCATCACCACGGAGAGTCCAAATTCCGAAGCCCACGAAAGCAATAGCACCAACAATACTTATGAGTTTTGTTGGCAATGCGGTGCCTATCGCCCCGCCTAGAGCGACTGAGAAGAGATGCACAATGCCCGTTGCCAATGTGATTGCAATTAGCACAGGAACTGTTTTGTAGCGCGTTGCAAATGCAAGGGCCATCAATTGGCTCTTGTCACCGAGTTCAGCTACAAAGATGACTCCGAAAGATAAAAGAAAAGCGTGAAGCATTAGATGTTGAGTTGCTGCATCTTGGTTGCAATACGAGTGTGAGTTGTCATCATCTCGTTCACCTTTGTGCTGACTAACTCATTGTTGCGGACAACCGCCTTGCCGTGCACGATGGTGTCTCGCGCGAAAGTTGGGCCGCAACGAAGCCATGCTTCGACTGGGTCGGCAATTGCACCAGCGAATTGAATACCAGTGAGATCCCAAATTGCTACGTCGCCCACCATGCCAACTTGTAATTGACCAATCTCGCCTAGGCGTCCGAGGCAACCAGCGCCACCAACAGTTGCAACTTCAAGTGCCATACGAGCATCGGCTGCATCAGCACCGTTCTTCAGTTTTGCGAGCAACATTGCTTGACGTGCTTCTAACCACAAACTGGCAGAGTCTGCACTTGAAGAACCATCAACACCGAGACCCACGTGCACGCCGGCCTGGCGCAGTTCAACAACTGGCGAAATTCCTGACGCAAGAATGAGGTTGCTGCTTGGGCAATGTGCAGCGCCGATGCCAGCAGCACCGAGTGCTTGAATCTCGTCGTGATTTGGCATGACACAATGTGCCACCCACGTGCGGTCGCTTAACCAGCCAACTTCCTTCAAATACTCAAAGGGTCTGCAGCCAAAGGTGGCGATGGAGAAATCATCGTCTTCTGCGTTCTCTGCAAAGTGCGTATGCAGGCGCACATCAAGTGATTCAGCAAGTTCAGCAGAGCGAATCATGAGATCTTTCGTGACGCTGAATGGAGAGCACGGCGCGAGAGCAATGCGTGTCATTGCACCAAACGAACGATCGTGGTGTTTTTCAATCGCTTCTTTTGAGAACGCAAGAATCTCGTCGTCTTCCTGCACCACATCATCTGGTGGAAGGCCACCATCTTTTTGCGACAGTGACATTGAGCCGCGTGTTGGGTGGAAACGGATTCCTAAATCTTTTGCTGCAGCAATTTCTGCTGACAACAAGTCACCACCATTACGTGGGTGCAGATACAAATGGTCTGTGCTTGTGGTGCAACCAGACAATGCAAGTTCGGCAAGGCCAATCCATGCAGACACATGTGCGCCTTCTTCATCAAGTGCGCGCCATAGTGGGTACAGCGTTTGCAACCAACCGAATAACGGAGACGAAGTCATCGGCGGATACGCACGAGTGAGGTTTTGGTACAGGTGATGATGCGTGTTGATGAGACCAGGAGTTACCAAACACCCTGTCGCGTCAATACGTTTAGTTGCTGCAGGCACCGGGTCTGTTGAAGAACCGACACCAGAGATAAGGCCGTCTGTTATGGCTACCCATCCACCTGGCAATTCGCGACGTGCATTGTCAACGGTTGCAACAAGGCGGGCGTTGTGAATAAGAAGGTCAGCGGTCATACATAGACCTCGAGATGCAAACTACTAGTAGTTCGAGTCGATGAGTTCACTGCCCTCGTGGCGAATCTCTGCATCGCGATACAAGAAGTGACCAATGAGTGCGGCAAGTGCTGCTGTTGACAAACCAACAACGATGGGAAACGCAAGAAGCGCTACAACAAGAATGATGGGGCCTGGCATGACTTACTTACCTTTCGATTCGGGCTTGTATGCCCATGCTTCGATTTCGACTGCTCCACCAAATGGAAGTGATGCAACACCAATGGTGCTACGTGCAGGACGTGCTGTGCCAAACCCTTTTGCGTATGCCTCGTTGAAAGTTGCGAACGTGTCCATGTCGGTGAGGAAGCAGAGAGTCTTTGAAATGTCGTTAATGCTTGCGCCCATGGATCCAAGTTGTGCTTTCAAGTTCACAATTGCCTGGTTGGTCTGTGCAAGGACACCGCCTTCAACAATTGCTCCGTCTTTCATTCCGAGCTGACCGGACACGATGATCCAGTCGCCTGCGCGAACAACGGGGGTATACGGGGGCTGTGGTGCTGCTGACATAGACCCAACCTTACGCCACGGCACTGAGTGCGTACGATTGAATCTCATGGCCCCTTTCCCCGTTTACAGCCGTCGCCGGTTTCTGGCACTTTCTGCCTCTCTAGGGTTCGGCGGTCTGGTTGCAGCGTGCGGGGGCTCATCATCAAGTTCCGGGGCTATCGACGGCATCTCAGGCACTTTGCAAGTTGTGAAGAGATTTCCCACTACTGGTTTGGTACCTGGTTCTATTCGTCTTCCCATTTCACTAGCTGACACTTCTGGAGTCTTGACGACTGATGGAAAAGTGAAGTTGCCACAAACTCTCACCGGGAAAGTTATTGACACAGCATCGGGTGACGTTGTTATTGCATCTGTGTCTGCTGAAAGACATGATGCGAACATGGCGACTCCGTATTGGCCATTCATTGTAGACGTACAAAAGGTTGGTGTCTATCTTTTGATACTTGACGCGGCGCCAGAATCAGAGATGTCGTTTCAAGTGGAAGAGCGCGAGTACGTGTTGAGTCCATTAGTGGGCGATGCGTTGCCTCCGTTTGATACTCCAACTGTTGACAACAAACGTGGTGTTGACCCCATCTGTACTAGCCCTCAGGGCACGTGCCCATTCCATGAGGTCACTTTGACTGAGGCACTACAGAGCGGAAAACCAGTCGTGTACCTCATTGGCACCCCGGCCTATTGCAAAACGGGCACATGTGCACCAGGCCTTGATGCACTTATTGCCTTATCGAAAAAAGTTGGTGACGCTGCGGTGTTTGTACATGCCGATGTCTACACAGACAAAACAGCAACTATTGCTGCACCGGCAGTTCTGGAGTACAAATTGTCATACGAGCCGTTGCTGTACATCACAGATGCAAAAGGTGTGTTGGTGAACAGGCTTGACGCAGTGTTCGACGTAACTGAAATGAGCAGCGCGTTAGCTGCCGTGGGAATTAGCTAAACGACTTGCCGCAACCGCATGAGCGTGTTGCAGATGGGTTTGTGATTGCGAAACCTTGTTCGTTCAGACCATCTTTGTAGTCAAGGCTTGCGCCTTCAAGCATGGGAGCTGATGCTGGGTCAACAACAACGCGCACTGCACCGAATGTGAGTGTGATGTCATCGGTAGCAATGTCGCCATCGAAGTACATGTCGTATGAGAAGCCTGAGCAACCGCCGGACTTCACTGCAACGCGAAGTGCCATCTCTGATGCGCCCTCTGCTTCGAGAAGCTGGGCTACTTTGCTTGCTGCATTGTCTGTGA
>JBILOM010000079.1:0-6442 GCA_044374495.1 Ilumatobacteraceae bacterium
ATCGGCCTCGACGAGATTGCTGAATACATCAACGAAACTGCTTTGTTCCGCAACCAGTGGCAGTACCGCCCGAACGAAGGCGAATCTGACACTGACTTCAAAGATCGCATTCGCCCCATCTTGCGCGCGCAACTCAGCAATGCAAAAGCAAGCGGAGTTCTGGTACCACAACTCGTGTACGGCTACTTCCCTGTCAACAGCGACGGCAATGACTTAGTTGTCTACACAGACGACACACGCACAGTTGAACGCACACGCTTTAACTACCCACGCCAGAAAGTCGCACCGTACATGTGCATCTCTGATTTCTTTAGGTCAGTAGAAAGTGGCGAGCCCGACTATGCCGCCTTCCACATCGTGACAATGGGTCAACCAATCAGCGAAGCAGCAGCCGAACTTTTCGCAGCCAATAAGTACCAGGACTATCTCGAGCTTCATGGCATCGGCGTTGAAATGGCTGAAGCGCTCGCCGAATACTGGCACCACCGCATTCGTACCGAATGGGGCTTTGTCAACGAAGACGGCCCATCAGTTGCCGGTTTGTTCCGTCAGCAGTACCGCGGCGGTCGATACAGCTGGGGATACCCCGCATGCCCAGACCTAGAAGACAACGCTCGCGTTGCCGAACTTCTTGAAGCTGGTCGCATTGGTATCGAAGTTGGCGAAGAGACTGGCTGGCAATACCAACCAGAACAGTCCACCTCAGCGATTATCTGCCATCACCCGAAGTCAAAATACTTCGTCGCTCGCGACTAAATCTGCGGCTCGTTCAGGATCACCTGTGCACGATTAGATAGGTCAATGACGACTGACCGATGGACTATTGAACAAGCCAACGACTGGAACAGTCGCACCAAGTGGCTAGTCGGCTGCAATTTCAGTCCATCAACAGCCGGCAATCAATTAGAGATGTGGCAGTCAGAGACATTTGACCTACAAACAATTGATCGAGAACTGAAATGGGCCGCAGATATCGGGATGAACACAATTCGTCTGTATCTCCATGATCTCCTATTCACGGAATCGCCAGACAATTTTCTTGATCGGATAGAAGTAGTTCTCTCTGTCGCACAGTCACACGGGATCAAAGTAGTACCCGTACTTTTTGACGGAGTGTGGAATCCGAGACCAAAACTTGGTGTTCAGCGAGAACCAGCTCCACGACTTCATAATGCAATGTGGGTGCAAAGTCCTGGTTCTGAAATTTTCTATGATCGTTCTCGATGGAACGAACTGCGTGCTTACGTTCAGCAACTCATTAAGAGATTCAGCAATGATTCTCGAGTTGTCGCATGGGATCTATTCAATGAACCGGACCAGGTTGACACTGTCACATTGAAACTTGGTTCTCGTGACGAAAAGATAAGAATAGCTACGGAACTGGTATCGCAGGTCTTTGATTGGGCACAAGAGATTTCACCATCACAACCTTTGACAGTTGGTATTTGGGAATACAACAAACAATGGCAACCTATAGAGAATTCATTGAATGAACTCATACTGAATCGCAGTGACATTATTTCGTTTCACTGCTACGAACCTCGCGAGAAACTAACTGCAGTGATTCAATCACTCAAGACATATGGTCGACCACTCTTATGTACAGAGTGGCTGGCACGTACTGCCGGTTCAACTGTTGACCTCTTGGAAGTTTTTGCTGAACATGGCGTGGGTGCTATCAACTGGGGGTTTGTTGATGGCAGAACCCAAACTCGTTTTCCGTGGCGCTCTTGGACCGAACCAGTCACAGATGAAGAGCCCTGGTTTCACGAGCTACTTCACCGTGATGGATCACCCTACGATGCCAAAGAAATTGCTATTTTTCGCTATCTCACATCACTACATAGATAGTTAGCGAGCTTTGCTCGCGATTAAGAGTGTCCACCGCCGGTTGCGGCAAAAGTCTTGTTTGTGATCTGCCAACGGCCATCGAGTATCGACAAATTGAAGTAGTTGGTGAACGAGATGCCACCCCAGAAACCTTCTTCTTTGACAGTTGCTCGTGCAGCTGAGCCATCGATCTGAACATCGACAATCTCTGCCTTTGAAGGAAGACCTGGTGTTTCAACCATGTATGCAACGAAGCCTTCTTTGTCCATGTCGTAATCAACACCATCCATAGTGCCGAACCAGCGCGCACTGCTGTGGAACGCTTCGTTCATTTGGTCGGCATTTCCGTTGCCAGCACCATCGATATAGAGAGTTACTACTCTCCGTACTTCTTTTTCATCATTTGACATGTTGTTTCCTTCGAATCAATTTTTAATCCGAGAAGGAAAAGGCACCGTAACACAGTAATTTGACGCCAATTACAGGCGAATTCAGGAAGTAGCAATTGCTACAAAATGCTTAGTGGGGTTGAGTTTTGTTCCACGTAGATGCAAGCAATGCGTAATGGCCATTCAGCGCAATCAGCTCATCATGAGTGCCAATCTCTGAAATGTGCGCATCAGCTACGACAGCAATCTTGTCCGCGCGTTGCACTGTGGAAAGTCGGTGCGCAACCACAATGACACTTCGGTTGGTCATTAGTTTTTCAAGAGCAGCCTCCACAAGCATCTCTGTACCTGGGTCAAGGTTTGAAGTTGCTTCATCAAGCACCAGTACTGCAGGGTCGATAAGAGCAGCGCGGGACAACGCAACAAGCTGACGTTCCCCTGCTGACAAACGTGAACCACGCTCGCGCACTTCGGTATCAAGTCCTTCTGGCAACGCTTCGAACCGTTCACGAAGGCCAATCTTGTCAAGCGCAATGAGAAGTTCGTCTTCTGTGGCATCTGGCTTTGCGATACGCAGGTTGTCGCGGATTGTCCCGTCAAACAAGAAACCTTCCTGAGGGATCACAACGATGCGATTACGCAGATCATCCATTGATGCACGCCGTAGGTCTACCCCACCGTATGAAACCGTGCCTGATTGAGGGTCGTATAGACGTGCCATCAATTTTGCAAGTGTTGATTTACCGGCACCAGTAGGCCCAACCAACGCAAGACGTGTGCCAGCAGTGAGAGTTAGTGAAACATTCTCTAAAGCTGGTTGCGATGCTCCGGCATATGAGAACGTGATGTTGTCAACCACCACGTCACCAGCAGATGGCAAAGAAATTGGGTTCGGTGATTCATCAACATCAGGAACAGCATCGATAATGCCAAACAACTTATGCAGTGCCGCTGCTGAAGACTGCAATGTGTTGTACAACTGTGACAACTGCTGAACAGGGTCAAACAAGCTTGCAAGCAGCAGCACGAATGCCACAACAGTTCCTAGGGAAACCGTTCCGTTGTGCACCAACAAACCACCAACACCCACGATGAGCGCTGATGAACCAATACCTGCGAATTCAATAAGCCCGAAATACCACGTGCTGACTTTGACGCTGTGAATATGGCTGCGATACAAAGCCCTGTTTGATTCTTCGAATCGACGAATCTGCTCATCTTCACGGGCGTATGCCTGAATTACACGAACACCCGTAATGCCCTCTTGCAGCGCTGAGAGGTTTGCCCCAACCTTGTCTCGCACTTCCAGATATGCCTTGTTTGCATCACGCTGGAACTTGATGGTTGCCAATATTAAGAATGGAAACACAAGCAGCGAGATCAGTGTGAGTTGCCACGACAAGCTCATTAAGAGAAAGAAAGCAAAGAACAGCAACAAGAACGACGACAGAAACTGCATCAGGCCCCATTGCACAAGTTCCGCCATTGATTCAATGTCGGCAGTCATTCGTGCAACAAGAACTCCGGCTTTCTCGCGGTCAAAAAATGCCATCGATTGTTTCTGCATTCGAGAAAACACTCGAATTCGTATCAAACGCAAGAAGCCTTCACCAGCCGAGTTCAGTGCAACGTACTGCCAACGTCCGACGACATACGCAATAATGACAACAACGATGTAGGCAATGACGGTCTTGTCAAGAGCATTGCGATCACCTTTGCGGATACCAGCATCAATACCGTGACGCACAAGCACTGGGCCAGCAAGTGTGCACAGCACGGTGATGATGACGAGCCCTAGCGCCAGGATGGCTTGTTTGCGAAACTCACCTGCCATTCGGAAACTACGGACAAGCACTACCCGCGTTTGGGAACGATCTAGCTTCTTATCTTCTTCGATGCCTTTGCCGCCTGCGCCACCGCCGCCGCCACCTCCACGTCCACCTGCGTACATAACTACTCAATCACCGTGCTGGTCATGGCAGCAAGGACGCTGCGATACTTCTCGTTCGTTTCCAAAAGTTCATGATGGGAACCACTGGCACTGATGCGACCTTCGTCTAGCAGTACTACTCGATCAGCTAATTCGATGGTTGCCGGGCGGTGTGCAATAACCAACGTGGTGCGTCCGCGCATCACAGTGGCCAAAGCATCACGAATCTCATGTTCTTTTGTGGGGTCAACAGCAGACGTTGCATCATCAAGAACCAAAACACGCGGGTCAGCAACAATTGCACGTGCGATAGCAATGCGCTGGCGCTGTCCTCCGGACAATGAATACCCGCGCTCGCCTAAGGAGGTGTCGTACTTGTTCGGTAATTGCATGATGAAGTCATGTGCACCCGCCAGTTTTGCGGCACGTTGCACTACTTCGAAGTCAATTTCTGGTTTAGCGAATGCAATGTTCGCAGACACTGTGTCATGGAACAACAATGTGTCTTCAAATACCACTCCAACTGAGTGTCGTAACTCAGGAAGTCGTAGTTGACGCAAGTCAATGCCGTCGAGACTGACACTTCCCGCTTGTGGGTCATAAAAGCGCAACAACAAACGTGCAATGGTGGATTTTCCGGAGCCTGTTGCACCAACAATGGCGACAGATTCACCAGGGGCTACAGAGAAATTGAACCCTTCGAGAACTCGAATATCTGTATGACCAATCTCATACCCAAACCGAACGTTCTCGAATTTCACGGCCCCAACAGGTTGAGCCACTGCTGCTTGTGGCAGGTGCAACGGATGCGGCGGGTCCGCAATTGCTGGCACAACTGCCAAGATTTCATGAATACGTACCAATGCAGATGCTGCGCGTTGCCCCATTGCAACAGTCATACCGATGTTGCGCATTGGCCAGATCAACATAGTGAGATACGCATTGAACGCAACGAGTCCACCCAATGACATGTCGCCACTAATCACGCGATGACCACCAAGCCCGAGAACTGCAACTAAGCCAAGCCCAGGGAGCAAGTCGATAGCTGGTAGGAATCGACTACGAATACGTGCAGCTTTCATAGATTCACGACGAATATCGTCTGCTTCTACTTCTAACTTGGCCTGCTGCACAGCCTCAGCACCAAAGCCTTTGATAACACGAATACCCGAGACCGATTCTTCAACAACGCTGGCAAGTTGTGCTTGTTCTTGTTGCACGGCAAGAACTGTTGGGTGAATCTTGTGCGAAAAGGACCGAGCCGAAATATTGATGAATGGCAAAGGCGCTAGAGCGACAGCGGCCAACAACGGATCGGTGAGGAAGAGAACTGCAACAACACCGAACACCATTGTGACCTGGGATGCGAAAATGGGAATGTTGACTACAAAGCCCTGCACTTGCAGCAAGTCACTAGATGCGCGACTCATTAACTGACCTGTTTGCGTGCGGTCGTGGAAACCAACGTGAAGACCTTGAATTTGCGCAAAGAGACGTTCGCGCAGAACAGTTTCTGTCAGGCGACTTTCACGGAATGCAATAAAGCGACGCCACCCTGCAAACACGCCCGCAATAATTGCTGCGGCAAGAATTGTGGATGTCCAAAACAACAACGAGCCGCTCTTACTAATTCCACGGTCAATCGCGTAACGCGTGAGTTGCGGAACCGCCATCTTTCCAACTGACCATGAAAGCCCAACAGCAACACCAGCAAGTAGACCTCGACGTTGAGGAATCAATGTTTCACGAAGAAGTTTCCAGCCTTCTTTCGTTACTCCTTTGACGGGCTTATCAGACATCGCGGCAGTGCGAAATTACTTGTGAGCCGAGGGAGACAATGAACGAACAGCGTCCCAGTGCTTCAACTCGGGATCAAAAGGCATGATGGCAAGAGTTGAGGTGGTGACGCCGTTGTCAAAATACTGACGAATGCGGTCACGGCAATACTCCGGTGACCCATGAATAATCAACGCGTCAACTACTTCGTCAGGAATGGCTGCAAGTGCGGCCTTACGGTCGCCTGCTTTCCAGTTATCCCACATGCCCTTCAACAAGTCACCGCGGCCGAGCCATGCGTGGAAGTCCGCATAGACGGGCACATTCAGATAGGCAGCGATTGCAAAACGGGCCATGGTGCGCACAGCTTCGGTGTTTTCAGATGGGCATACGAAGATACGCGCAACGATTTCCTTTGGTGTTCCATTTGCTGCACCGTGCACTACTTCTGCGACACGTGTGACATCTTCGGGGCTCAGCCAGTTGATGATTGTGCCATCTGCTTCACGAGCAGCAA
>JBILOM010000080.1:0-6392 GCA_044374495.1 Ilumatobacteraceae bacterium
TCAAGACAAAACGCAAGTACATATTTCTTGCCCTGTGAAAGGCCCACTATGACTGTTTCAGCCGGCACTCCTATTTCTCTCGTGAACGCGGTGTACGCAACGCTTCCCGCAAATGCTGCTTTAGGTCGTGAACGCCTTGGTCGTCCACTCACGTTGGCCGAAAAGATTCTGATCAACCACCTTGTTGATGCAAAGACACAAGAAATGGAACGCGGTCGCAGTTACGCAGACTTCAACCCAGACCGTGTTGCTATGCAAGACGCAACCGCACAGATGGCGTTGTTGCAATTCATGACTGCTGGCTTGCCGCAGACACTTGTGCCATCAACAGTTCATTGCGACCACCTGATTCTGGCAAAGACTGGTGCAAAGCTTGACCTTCGCGATGCAAACGACGTGAACCGCGAGGTCTACGACTTCTTGCGTTCAGTCAGCGCAAAGTACGGAGTCGGTTTCTGGGGTCCAGGCAGCGGAATCATTCACCAGGTTGTTCTTGAGCATTACGCATTCCCAGGCGGAATGATGATTGGTACTGATAGTCACACACCAAACGCTGGTGGACTCGGGATGGTTGCAATTGGAGTTGGTGGCGCAGACGCAGTTGACGTGATGACTGGCTTCCCATTCAATGTTCGCTGGCCAAAAGTTATTGGCATCAAGCTCACCGGAACTTTGTCTGGTTGGTCTAGCCCTAAGGACGTAATTCTTGAAGTTGCACGTCAACTCACTGTTGAAGGCGGAACTGGCGCAATTGTTGAATACTTCGGTGATGGCGCAGACAGCATTTCTGCAACTGGAAAAGCAACCATCTGCAACATGGGTGCCGAGATCGGAGCTACCTGTTCAGTGTTCGGATACGACGCAAACATGTCTGCGTACTTGTCAGCAACTGGTCGCGCAGATATTGCAGCGGCTGCAGACAAAGTTGCTTCTGACCTTCGTCCAGACGCCGGTGCGCAATATGACCAAGTGGTAGAGATCAACCTCAATGCACTGACACCACTGATTAACGGCCCTCACTCCCCTGACCGTGCGCACAAGATTGGCGCAAACGGTGTTGGCAAGGCTGCTCGCGAAAACGATTGGCCACTAGAGGTATCAGCAACACTTATTGGTTCGTGCACCAACTCGTCGTATGAAGACATCACTCGTGCAGCATCAATTGCTCGTCAAGCTTCCGCAAAGGGATTGAAAGCAAAAGTAGAACTTCTCATCTCACCGGGAAGTGAGCAGATTCGCGCGACTATTGAGCGTGACGGACTTCTTGCAGATCTTGAAGCAGTAGGAGCAACAGTTCTGGCCAATGCCTGCGGACCATGCATCGGCCAATGGGAACGCGCTGCTGACAAAACTGCAAAGCCAAACAGCATCGTGAACTCATTCAACCGCAACTTCCCGAAGCGTGCTGATGGTTCTGCCAACACATTGTCGTTTGTGACAAGCCCTGACACAGTTATGGCAATTGCATTGTCTGGTCGTCTCGACTTTGACCCAAGCGTCGACACAATCACAGCTCCAGACGGTTCTGAAGTAAAGCTTGATGCACCTCGCGGTGACATTCTTCCGGCAAACGGTTACAACGAAGGCGAAGACACCTTCACTGCTCCACCAGCAGATGGAAGCGGTGTCACAGTTGCTGTCAGCCCAACTAGTGATCGCTTGCAATTACTTCAACCTTTCACCGCATGGAACGGAAAGGACTACATCGGTCTTCCAGTTCTGATGAAGGCACAAGGCAAGTGCACCACCGACCATATTTCTGCAGCCGGTAAGTGGCTTACGTACCGCGGTCACCTTGAGAACATCTCTGGGAACTTGTTCATCGGTGCTGTCAACGCATTTGGCGGCGCAGTGGGCGAAGGCCTTGATGTCATCGACGGTTCACGCCGTAGCTACCCAGACATCGCAAAGCACTACGGAGAATCCGGCGTGCAGTGGTGTGCAATTGGTGACCAGAACTACGGAGAAGGATCATCACGCGAACACGCTGCAATGGAACCTCGCTTCCGCGGTGGAGTGGTCATCTTTGCTCGTTCATTTGCTCGAATTCACGAGACCAACTTGAAGAAGCAAGGCTTAGTGCCACTTACATTCGCCGATCCGAAGACATATGACCTGATTGAAGAAACTGATCGCATCAACGTGCATAACCTGCCGCCAGTGCCAGATCAGCCAGTGAAGTGCTCAATTACAAAAGCTGACGGCACAACAGTTGAGTTCGAAGCAAAGCACACATTTAGCCCAGAGCAAGTGGAGTGGTTCAAGGCTGGTTCAGCATTGAACATTGTTCGCGCAAAGGTTGCAGCTCAGAAATAGTTAGTCGGTTCCCGGGCGTCGTTCATCTTCGGCGTTCGGGTCACCTGCATAATTCGACGGGTACGAACGACGTAGTTCGTCTTCTGTCGGCTCGTAATACTCACGCCCCTCTGGTGGAAGCAACGCGCTAATTGCCGACATGATTGCAGCTGTATCTGCATCAGGGTCTGTGTACCCCAAATGAACTGGCGTACCGACCACGATGATTACTTCAGGCGGCGACGTAACATTCGTAATGTTCGGAAGTTTCGCGTTGCGGGGCCACACTTTTTCGGTTCCCCAAATTCCTATCGGGATCACTGGTGCACGAGTTGCGGCTGCAAGTTTGGCTGCGCCCCATCTGCCCTTCAGAATCGGATCAAAGAATGCGCGACCGCGAGGAATGGTGCCTTGTGGCATCAACGCAACTAAGTCGCCAGCGTTGATTAGTTCAGTAGCTGCAAGTAACGGTTCGTCACTACCCGTGCCTCGTTCTACACGGATGCCACCAAGCGCAGAGGCGATTGGCCCAATGACGGGCGCATCAAACACTTCTTTCTTACCCAAGAAACGAACAGCGCGGCCAGTCTTTGCAACTGCAAGAGACACGGCAGCAATATCGAAATAACTGCGATGGTTTCCGCACAAAATCGCCGCACTATCTTTCGGGATATTTTCCGTACCTGTAATGGTGAATCGTGCATACGGAAACACTTCAGGTCGTGCGAATTTCATCAGTAACTGTTGTGCTTCTAAGCCAATAACCGGAACTTTTGCCACACCATGCGGAACATCAAGATGCATTACTGGCCAGCGACGTGCAGCAGCCATGAGGCGAAGTCGCCAATCAGGGTTCACACAGTGTGGAAACCCCACAGCGGCCAACAATGGTTCGTCAAACACGCTGTCGCTATATGCGTACGAACCTGACAGATCAACATCATTTTCTTGTGACCACGCACGAACAGCATCACGCTTGCCACGCGACCACACATACGTGCCATCAAGTTCTCCGGTGTACACACCTTCGCTATCTACGCCATACGTTGTTGCAATAACTGCATCAAAGCCCATGAGTTCGGCGAATGGTTCAATGAGATCACGCGGAGTAGTAGTTGCAAGTACAACACTTCGGCCTTCTGCACGATGTGAGTCAATTACTTTTTGCGCATATGGTTGCACCATTGCGACTAAGTCAGGTGCTGCAATTCGTGCAGCCTCACGGACTTCTTCACGACGGTGACCGCGCATTGCAATGACTGCTTGACGACCCAAAACCATCGACGGCAAGTTCTCGCCAAACGTTTCAAAAATTGAATACATCAACGACTCGCCAGGAATTGTGCGAGTCACGATTCCTGTTTCACGAAGAACCCTGCTGACCACATGCGCAGAAGCACCAGACAAAATCGTCCTGTCGAGATCAAAGAAAGCTGCATGTGCCACGAGCGAAGGTTATGCCAGCAAATGACGACTCTGTTCCGACATGACCCGAGAAATGGGAAAGACCCCGCAAAAGCGGGGCCTCTCAACCGAAACCCAATGATCGGGGGGGATCATCTTGGTGGGTTCTTTCGGCCGGACGATGGGGGGCATGTCCGGCGCGATCTGTTAGTGAAATTATGCACGAGTTCACGCCATCATTCAAGTTGAACGGGGTGATAGTTGCTATCGTTTTTAAAGATAGGTTCTCGGTGGGCCAGAAACGAGGTCTCCCCCATGGAAATCAAGCAGTTACAGAGTTTGGTGGCTATCGCCGACCACGGCACCTTTTCAGCCGCTGCAAAGGCCCTCGACACCGTCCAGTCCAATGTGTCAGCCCACATCGGACGCCTTGAGAAGGAACTAGGCACTTCGCTCATTGATCGCTCAACAGGAGTGCTGACAGACGAGGGCGACATCGTGGCGGTTCGGGCCCGGCGCATCTTGCATGAAATGGAAGACATTGACGCCGACATTCATTCACTCGGTTCCTCTACTACCGGCGAATGTCGTATCGGAAGTATCGGTACCACTGCGCGATGGCTAATGCCGTCTCTCTTGGCATCATTGCAACGTCATCATCCTGGGGTGCACACAACTGTTGTTGAAGGAGTAACGAGTTCACTGATATTGCGACTAACAAGTGGAGAGATTGATGCTGCAATTGTGCATCTACCCATTACTGACCCGAGTCTTGATGTAAAGGAAATGTTTGTTGAAGAACTGTTTCTCATTGCTCCTAAATCACATGAACTAGCAACGCATAAAGCCATCAGCCTGCAAGAGTTGTCATTACATCCGATTCTTCTTGCACCTCGCGGCACAGCACAACGCCGCATCATTGATCGAGCTGCTGCGAACCTTGGAGTAGCCCTGCAATCTCAAGCAGAAATTGATGGTGTTCGCTTAATGGCGTCGCTCGTTTTTGAAGGTTTTGGTGCCGCAATTGTTCCGGCAAGTGCTGTACCTGGATGGCTTGAAGGAAACTTTGTGCGCATTCCTGTTCCTGAACTTCCCCAGCGCGTTGTCGGCTGGGTACAGCGCCCTCGTCCGCGACCAAACCGAGCAACCCTCGCCGTTCGCGACAGAGCATTTGACATGGTGAACCGACACGGCCCGAAACAGCCAGGAATCTCGATTGAAATCGGTGCAAAACCCACCAAGGGAAGCCTCGGCCCGCTCACTGTCTAGTCTGTATGTAGTGAGTACGAGCCAGCCCAACACACAGAACGTGGTGGTGGAACTACAACACAAAGTTCCCGGAGCCGCGCAAGCCAATGTCGTGGCATTGTCTACAGGCAGACACGTTGTGTGGCTCACCGTCGACGGCTCTCTTCATCGTGGCGCACTCAGTGCTGCAGCCTCGTATGTCATTGCTACCGCTGCCGATACTGCCCGCACAAAAGGCATTCCACTTGTTGTGCAGATGGAATCATCTGGAGCAGACATTCTTGAAGGCATTGCTGCGCTTCATGGTTGGGGTAGTGCCGCTAAAGCACTTGCTGATTGTTCAGGCGTTGTTCCCACCATCAGCATCGTCACGGGGCCTGCTGTTTCTGGCCCGGCGTTGCTTCTTGGATTATCCGACTTTGTTGTTATGACTGAAGATGCATACGCGTTTGTCAGCGGCCCCACAATGGTTGTTGAGTTCACGGGTATCGATGTCAGTACAGACGAACTTGGTGGCGCAGGAACCCACGCACGACACACTGGCGTGAGTTCTGTAGTTGTTGCGGACCTAGAAGCAGCAACATTGTGGCTAGAAGAGTTGCTCGAATATCTCCCCACTGGTGTTGATGAACTCCCGCTCGTTTCCCCTACATCTGACCCTGACGACAGAATGACTCCGGAAGCTGGTGATCTGATTCCGACAACGTCAACCGGCAGTTACGACGTCCGACATGTCATCGAATCAATCGCTGACGACGGTAACTACTTTGAGATGAAACCATGGTGGGCCAGCAATGTTGTCACCGCATTTGCACATATGGCTGGCTACCCCATTGGCATCGTTGCGAACCAACCAATCTCACTTGCTGGCACTCTCGATATTCCGGCTTCGCAAAAAGCTGCCCGATTCGTCGCATTCTGCGACGCATTCAATATTCCTGTTCTTACATTGGTCGATACACCGGGTTTCTACCCAGGTAAAGACCTTGAGTGGCGCGGCATGATTCGCCATGGCGCACAATTGGTGTTTGCATATGCCCGGGCCACTGTTCCTCGCATCTGTGTAGTACTTCGCAAGTCCTACGGCGGTGCCTACATCGTGATGGACTCAAAAGAGATGGGCAACGACTTGTGTCTGGCGTGGCCATGTGCCGAATTGGCAGTAATGGGTGCTGGCCAGGCTGCGGCAATTCTGCAACGACGAGCAACGCCCGAAGAGCGGGCCGAGTTTGAAGCTGACTATTCAGCCCGATTATTGAACCCATACATCGCCGCCGAGCGTGGTTATATCGACGCCGTTATTGACCCTGCAGACACTCGCCGAGAGATTTGTGCAGCGCTTCACATGCTTCGTGACAAACGCGAACGTTTAGTTTCTCGCAAACACGACAACACCCCGTTGTAGTTCTCTGTTCACCCGTTTGAGTGGGTTTCAGCCTGCCCGT
>JBILOM010000081.1:0-6355 GCA_044374495.1 Ilumatobacteraceae bacterium
CTACAATTGCTTCACCACCTACGGAGGTTTTTATGACGTTCAATCCCACTACCCCTCAGGGATTTCCCGGCACCATTGGCCGCACCCTCGCTGAATCAACCCCGTACTTCCCGTCAGAAAACACCGATGGGAATAGGCCAAACATTCTGATCGTGCTGCTTGACGATGTCGGCTTTGCGGACTTCGGTTGCTACGGCTCGGAAAACGCAACACCCGTCATTGACTCCATTGCACAACGCGGTTTACGTTTCTCAGGGTTTCACACCACCGCCATGTGCTCTACAACTCGTGCAGCAATTCACACTGGCCGTAATCACCACTCTGTCGGAGTCGGATGTCTTGCAAACTTCGACAGCGGTTACCCCGGTTATCGCGGAAAGATTGCAAAGGAAGCCGGCACACTCGCTGAGATGTTGCGCCCTCACGGTTACCGTAACTACATGGTGGGCAAATGGCATGTCACCCCACTCACCGAAACAGGACCAACCGGTCCATTCGATGGCTGGCCACTTGCGCGTGGCTTTGATCGTTTCTACGGATTCCTTGATGCGGAAACAGATCAGTTCAGTCCTGAAGTAGTACGCGACAATTCACACGTCACTGCACCAGGTACATATTGGACCGGCTATCACCTCACAGAAGATCTAGTTGACAATGCAGTGACATATCTTGCAGACCACACGGCTGGCGCGCCGAACTCACCATGGTTCATGTTGCTTGCACCGGGCGCATGCCATGCTCCGCACCAAGCGCCAGTGCCCATCATCGATCGTTGTGAGCAGTACTACCTAGATGGTTGGGATGCAGCACGCGAACGTCGTCTTGCAAACCAGATCAAACTTGGTCTAGTACCAGCAGGTACCGAACTTCCTGCGCGTAATGATTTTGTCTTGCCATGGGAAGACGTGCCAACAGAACAAAAACCGCTCTTTGTTCGCCTCATGGCTGCGTACGCCGCAATGTTGGAACACTTCGACGAGAACTTGGCACGAGTGATTAAGCAGCTCGAAGTATCAGGCCAATTAGACAACACCGTCATCATGGTGATGAGCGACAACGGAGCGAGTCAAGAAGGTGGCCCGTGGGGATTCATTAACGCAATGGGGCCTTTCAATCTGATTCCCGAATCAATCGAAGAAAAGATCGCAAAGGTTGGCGATATCGGTGGTCCTGATACACACAGCAACTTCCCTTGGGGTTGGGCTATGGCTGCAAACACTCCACTAAAGCGTTATAAGCAGAACACTCACTCGGGCGGTATTCGTGATCCGTTCATTCTTTCGTGGCCAGGTGTTGTGAAAGATGAAGGCGGACTTCGTCATAACTTCTGCCATGCAATTGACCTCGCCCCCACCATTCTTGACATGCTCGGTCTTGAGGCGCCAAGTGCAATCAACGGAATCGCGCAGATGCCGATTGAAGGAACATCGTTCGCACCAGTTCTTTCAAACGCAGAGGCCATTGTTAATCGTGGCCCTCAATACTTTGAAATGTTTGGTCATCGCGGACTGTGGGAAGACGGCTGGAAAGCTGTTGCCTTCCACCAAATGGGAACTCCGTTTGAAAATGACAAGTGGGAGTTATACAACCTTGATGTTGACTTCAATGAATGCAATGACTTAGCTGAAGTAGAACCTGAACGCCTGTCTCGCATGATTGATAAGTGGTGGGAAGAAGCAAACAAGCACAGTGTTCTTCCACTTGATGACAGATTCGCACCGCGCTTTGCTGAGAATGCAGAACGACACACCGGTGAACGAACCAACTACACCTTCTGGCGCGGCATGGGCCACTTGCCTTCTGACGTTGCACCAGACCTGCGCAGCCGTTCGTACACCATCTCGGCAGTCATTGATGTTCCGAAAGATGGATGCGAAGGCGTCATCATTTCTCACGGTGACCTCACAAGTGGTTACAGCCTCTTTATTCGTGATGGCCATTTGGAACACGACCTCAATATTGGTGGCTCACATCAGATGTTGCGTTCTGACAAACCAATTACGCCAGGTGCCCACACTGTTGGTGTGCGAATGAAGCGCAACGGTAACGAAGGAACACTCACCATGTTCATTGATGATGTTCAAGTGGGCACAATGACCACCAGCAACATTTTCTGGATTCTTATCTCATGGTCAGGTCTTGATATCGGCCTTGACCGCGGAACACCAGTCAGCAATTACGAATCACCGTTCTTGTTTACGGGTCATCTCACAAAAGTGGAAATCAGTCTTGATAATGATCAAGTACTTGACTTCCATGGTGAGAGTCGCGCCACAATGTCACGCGACTAACTACAGCGTTATTTCCTGCCAGAGGCAGGCACTTCACTAAACGGCATATCGCGATCTATCTGCGGCTCTTTTGGCAATCCCAAAACTAGCTCGCCAATAATGTTGCGCTGAATCTGATCTGTGCCGCCACCAATAGAAGTGAAGTAGGCGTTCAATTGGGAATAGTTCGCATCGCGAGCACGAGGATTCTGGTCGCCGTCAAGTGCGCCTTCTGCGCCGAGTAGTTCTCCTTGAAGGTGTCCAGCGAAATGCAGAATGCCTGACATATTCAATTTGCCCAACGATGCAAGCGGAGATGAGCCACCCATTTCAGCAACTGCTTTTGCACGATCGCCATTCCAGTCATTTGTCAATCGCATGCAATACAACTTTGCCAACTTCTGTCGAACTGTTGAATCGGTGTTCTTTCCAACTTCTTGCGCCAACTTCACCAATGACAAATCAGGAGAGGGAATATTTCCGTGTGCTGATGCCGTTGCACCACCAGGGCCACGTGGGCCACGTCGCGAGATTCCCATCACTGCACGTTCATATGCCAGCGCTGTCTGTAACACCCACCACCCTTTATTGAGGTCTCCCAATAAATGTGATTCAGGAATTCGAGCGTCGGTAATGAACACCTCGTTGAATCGGGAGTCACCCGTTGCTTGACGTAATGGTCGCACGTCGACGCCCTTTTGTTTCATTGGCATCCAAAAGAATGAAATACCACGGTGCTTTGGTTGGTCCCAATCGGTTCGTGCAATCAACATCCCGATATCGGCATCTTTCGCACCAGAAGTCCATACCTTCTGCCCATTAACTACCCACTCACCGCCATCACGTACAGCAGTGGTGCGAAGACCAGCAAGGTCAGATCCAGCGCCAGGTTCGCTGTACAACAAACACATACCAACTTCATCAAGCAGAAGTTTGCGCAAATACAACGACTTCATTTCATCGTTGCCGTACGACAACAGTGTGCCTGCCCACAAGTTTGATTTATCTTGTCCTGGTCCGGGTACTCCGGCTGCACGAAATACATTCTCAACTTCGGTCGCAGCATCATCATCTAGTCCACGACCAAACCATTCTGTTGGCCAACGCAATGCGGCCCATTTTGCATCGACTATCTTCTCGCGCCACGCAGCCAAGTCATTACTTGGTTTCCAATTCTCTGCCAGAAAGGCTTGTGCCTCTTGCACTGTGCTATTCATCTCGTGCCTCCGCTATTCGTGATAAAACGAGACTAGACCGCTGATTGCTTGGTGGTCTACTTGGTGCGACCTGCGGTTGCTGCCAGCAGGCCCAGCCCCACAAACAGACTGCCTGAGACATACCGCTGAATGAATGGCAGTGTTCGACCCCGCAATAAGAGGTGTCGCAGCCCGCTTGCCATCAGAGAATACGAGCCGTTGAACAGTGTCGCTAACACCACAAAAATTGCACCAAGAAATAACGACTGAAGCTGAGCATGATCGGATGTTGTGTCAATGAACTGGGGAAAGATTGACAGAAAGAACAATGCTGTTTTGGGGTTCAGTGCATTCACGATTATCCCCTGTCGAAATGCCTGCTTTGTTGAGACTGCAGCCTGATCACCATCAAGTGCGACTGGTACACGCATCAACGTGCGAATTCCTGTGTACACCAAATAGGCAACACCAGCCCATTTCACAATGTTGAACAATGTTGCAGATGCTGCCAACACCGCGCTTAAACCAAGCGAGGCAAACAACACTTGAATCGCATCGCCGACTTCTAATCCACCAACAGCAGCTAATCCCACCTTGCGTCCATCACCAATACTGCGATTCAGAATGTAAATAACTGCCGGCCCTGGAATCAGCAACAGCGCAACTGTGGCTGCACAGAACGCAAGAATGGTCGACAACTCAGGCACAACACCACCGTAGCAACACTACGATGTGGGTATGCGGGCTTTAGTACAACGAGTTCTGAATGCATCGGTTGATGCTGAAGTTGATGGCACCACAATTCGTGCCGGTGAAATTGAAAAAGGACTTTTGGTTCTTCTCGGAATCACTCACACTGACACCGAGGCAACTGCAAAGAAGATGGCGGAGAAGATCTGGAATCTTCGCATAATGGAAGATGAAAATGGTGTGATGAATATCTCCATTGCTGATTCCACCAAGAGCATCTTGCTCATCAGCCAGTTCACGTTGTACGGCGATACAAATGCGGGTCGCAGGCCAACATGGACAGCTGCAGCGAAACCAGAATATGCAGAACCCTTAGTGAACAAGGTTGTAGCGGAGTTGCAACAACTAGGCGCTCACGTTGAGACGGGGCGCTTCCGCACATACATGCAGGTGGCTTCCGTCAATGACGGTCCAACCACCGTGTCGATTGAAATCTAGATTTGGTGAATTAGTTCTTCAACGGGCGTCACCATGCCCATGTAGAACGCACCGAATTCGGCATAGACAGCAGACGCTTCGTCATACCGCATGGTGTACACCACTTCTTTGAGATCATCAGGGTTCACAGCAAACAGCGTGACTCCCCACTCGTAATCATCAAGTCCGGTTGAACCAGTAACTAATTGAATAATGCGGCCAGCAAATGTACGTCCGCTCTTGCCGTGTTCTTCCATCAGTTCTTTGCGCTTGTCGAATTCAAGTGTGAACCAGTTGTCTTTGTGTTCACGACGCTTTGACATTGGGTAGAAGCACCATGCATTTTTGCCTGCAGGAGGAAGCTGCGGGTACAAACGTGCATTCAGCATTTCTTCCGGCATGCCCTTTGAGTATTCAGAAACTTCAGTAAGCGAAATATAACTATCAACAATGTCGAGGCCAGCGTGTTGGATACCTGTTTGCAGTGCCTTCAACTCGCGCATGTCTGCAGCGACGCCCATGACAGCAACATCTGCCTTGTGTCCCAACATGGCAACGGTGATCACAGTGACGCCGGCGCCTTCAGCAGCTTTCACGGCTGCAACAAGTGCATCACCGTCGTATTCAAAACTTGGCTTGCAAAAATAGTGGACTACTGCAAGACCAACTGACGGGGACATCGGTTCGCTCATACGGATAACGCTATCGGCGAGCCATGACCGCGGCGGCAAATCGTGAAGGTGACTCATGGTCAACCTGCAAGAAAAACGACGGTTCTGCTAATTCCAGCTCCATCACCACAGGAACCCCCGCAGATCCACGCACCACATCAACACGGGCGTACAAGGGGTACTCGCCCCATTTTTTCTTCACAAACGACATCACGGCTTCGCCTAGTTCGCGCTCTTGCCCGCTGGCATTCCGAGGCGTGATTTCTTCCACCGTGAAGAGTCCGTTTTTCTCGTTCTCTCCAGTTGCCAAAATGGCGCCTTTGCGAAATGAATGACTGAGTTGACCGTTGAAATACACCATGCCGGTTTCGCCTCGTTCATCAATGAAGCGCTGATACGGCTGCACAATTGCAACAAACCCAGCATCAAGAAGAAACCCAAGGTGGGCCGCTGCCTTCACAGGCGACTCTTCATGTCGCTCTGTGTTGTTCGAACCAGCACTGATGGTGGGTTTCACCACAATGTCACGCTCGAGCATGCCTTCATTTGTAATGGTGACTAGGTCTTCTGCAGAACGAACAAACGTTGTCGGAATAACTCCGATTTGCGCTTCAACAAGCTCAGTCAGATATTCCTTGTTGGTGTTCCAACGAATAATGTCTGCAGAGTTCTGCAATGTTGTTGCAGTTGAAACCGAATCAAGCCACGCGAGAAATTCGGGGTACCGACGGTGATAATCCCATGGGGAACGAACAATTGCCATGGAATAGCGCGACCAATCAATGGTTGCGTTATCCCAATCGACAATTTCCGTGATGATGCCACGGTCGCCTAAAGCGCGTGACAAATACGGAAGGTCTGTATCTACATCTCGCGCTTCTGCACCGCTAACGAGAGCGATGAGGCGCGACATCAAGAAAGAAAAGTTGAAGTACTTCTAGACGATGGTCTAGAAGTCATCCATTCCGCCGCCGTGGTTGTGTCCGCCGCCAGCCTCTTCAGGCTTGTCAGCAATAACAACTTCGGTGGTGAGGAACAATGCTGCAATTGA
>JBILOM010000082.1:0-6328 GCA_044374495.1 Ilumatobacteraceae bacterium
TTCCACAAGCAGCATTGAAACTAAATGAGAAGCATCGCCTTGCATGGTTGCTACAACGCACCGAAGTTGAGGGTCTGCCAAAGGGTCCCGGATTGTGAGACTCCGTACTCTTCGTCGGATTTCTGGAGCTGTAATTGCAAGCACAGTTCTGGCCCTTACTTTTATTCCAGGAATAGCTAGTGCTCATGCGATTCTTGAATCCTCTAGCCCCGAGGCATCGACACTTCTTGCGTCTTCACCAAAAGAGATTCGCCTCGACTTCGACGAACAAGTCGAAGACACTTTGGGTGATGTTCGCATCTATGACTCTGAACAACGCGAAGTCGCGAACAGCAACACCGTGCGATCCTCATCAGACACATCAGTAGTCACTGCAGAAGTACCCACGCTGAAGAATGGCGTCTATGTAGTTGTATGGCGCGTAGTCAGTGCGGATGGGCACCCTGTTACAGGTGCGTTCCCATTTGAAATTGGCACAAAGTCAACGGGTACAAGTGCTGCGTTGTTAGAAGAAGTGCTTAACCGAACCGAGATAACTTCGCCGCTTGGGAATCCGATGTCAACTCTTCGGTTGCTTGGTTTTCTAGGGCTGATACTTCTCATTGGTTGTGTTTCACTGCTCTGGCGTTCGCCTTTGTTGGGGAATTCTCGTGTACGCAAAACATTGCGGTATTCCTCTGTATCTATTGCCGTTTCATCACTTGGTTTATTGCTCATGCAGGGCCCGTACACGGCTGGAAAATCATGGGGATCATTGTTTGATTCATTCCTTATTGGCGAAGTGATGCAAACCCGCTTAGGGCTTGCGCTGTTCATCCGTGTCATTTGTGCGTTCGCATGGGGAGTAATTGCCATTACGGCGTCGGCATCGGTAAGTCGCCGCTGGCGTATCAGTGTTGTTACTACTGCCATCATCACCATTACGACGTACGCCGCAAGTGGACATCAAAGCGCCGGAACTTTGCCGGGAATATTTGTCCCTCTCGACATGATTCACCTTGCTGCAATTTCTACATGGGTTGGCGCACTGCTAGCACTCGCTGTTGTTTCTAAAGGCAACAACGTTGAAAACGAGGCAAAGAGGTTTTCTCAGATGGCCACCTGGTCAATGCCGGTAGTAGTCGTGACCGGTGTTGTGCAAGGGCTTCATTTGATTGGTGGAATCAGCACCATTACCCAGTCGAGTTTCGGGAAGTTGTTGCTTCTCAAGACTCTTCTTGTCGGAGGTGTGGTGGTCTTTGGCTCAAAAGCTCGTGCCACGTTGCAGTCGGGCAGTTTTTCATCCATCACCAAAATCATCAGATGGGAATCAACGTTGGTTGTCTTAGTGCTGGCCGTTACATCATTAATGGTGGCGCAATCTCCGAACACAATGCCAAAAACACCAATTGCGTACAGTGCCACAAAGGTGCAGAACGGCATCGTGGCTGAACTCTCGGTAGTCCCCGCCGTTGTTGGCACTGCAGAAGTTCACGTTATTCTCACTCCGCCAGGCGGTTCACTAACACCAGCTAAGTCAGTAACGGTGCAATTTGATCTGCCGTCTCGCAACATTCCCGCAATTCCAGTGTCTATGACAGAGATTGGCCCGAATCATTGGATCGGCATTGTGCAGTTTCCTTTTTCAGGTGAGTGGAATATGAATTCGCGCGTATCCCCGGCACCAAACCAAACACTCTTGTTTGCAACTGTTGTATCAGTGCAGGATTAAAGCTTTCGCACCACGATGTGGTGCGGCATTGCCGTAGGACCATCAACGAAGCCGTCACCTGTGGATGCAAAACCGAGTCGTTCGTAGAAACCCATTGCGCTGTCACGTGCTCGGGCCCATGCAATTGCTGCCCCACGTTCGTTCGCCAATTCAAGACCAGCATCAATCAGCAATGCTCCAAGACCAGCACCTTGAAGTTCATCCGAAACCGCCATTCCTTTCAACTGCATTGCAGTTATGCCAGGTTTCTCTGGGCATTCCTTCATAAACCACGACGATGTGGCGATGGCAGTTCCTTCATGAATGATTGCGAAATGCACAACATCTGGGTAATTGTCTTCGGGGTAATTGCAGTCTGTTGCTGGGGTACCTTTGCGCAACACTGCTACACGCAACTGCATGATGTCGGCTAACGCGACTTCAGAAACTATGTATGTCACGGTTGAACTGAAGCAACACGCACAGCATTGCCGTTGTCTCGCGCACTGCGATACATGGCTTCCACAATGCGGTGTGCTTCCAATGCAATGGAGAAGTCGGGAAACCCAGGCAACCCATCAACTGCCGCCGTAACGAATGCGCCATCAGGGTTTGCATCACCAATCGCCAACGGTGCCGTCTTTTCCAACAACTCTGTACCTTCAAGAGACCCTGTCGTTCCGTCAGTATTGCTCCATGTAACGGGGCCGAACCAGTCATCACCTGCAATCACAACAGTGCGATGCTCGCAGAAAACTTCAACGTTGCGCAGGCTGGGGCGTGACAAGTTGTCGTGCCAAATAGTTGTCAATGTCCCGACAGCACCGTTGGCAAAACCGATTGAAGCTGCAACCACATCTTCGATTCCTTCAATACCATGCCGGTATGTTGCACGTGCACTAACTGATTCAACATCACCAATAAGGAATCGCAACATATCAACATCGTGAATGCTGTGCTCTAACAAAGTGCCTGCGCCTGCTTTTGTTACGTCGCCACGCCATGTTGATTTGTAATGGCCCTGCACCGGAATGAACTGGTCATCACGAAACACCACAGCCATTGGCGCACCTGCTGCAGGGTCAGAGATAAGTTCCCGTGCCCACAAATATGCAGGCGAGCGGCGCAGGATTAATCCGCACTGATGTGTCAATCCACTAGCAGTTGCTGCCACATGCATGTCTGATGCCTCGCGCAAACCGACGCTTAACGGCTTCTCGCAGAAGAAGGGCTTCTTCGCTGCAATGCATTTTTCTACTAGTGATTGGTGCTCGCTAGTCCAAGTACATATGTACACCATGTCGCTTGAGGCGATTACTTCGTCTGCCGATGCCATCACGGTGCTGCCAGAGGCTTGCGCAAAGGTGGCGGCACGTTCTGCATCAATGTCAAAACAGCCACCGCGAACCATCGGCACACCGCTGATCTTCAGCATCTTTGAATGAAACGTAGCGATATGACCAGTTCCAACAAAGCCGACAATGGGAAGATCTGTTGAAGACGCCACGGAATGAATTCTAGTTACGGGATCAGTAGAACGCGACCAAATGCCTTGCGGCTTTCGATATGGCGGTGTGCTCCTGCTGCATCAGACAAAGGGAACGTTGAGTCAATAACTACTGTCAGTTCCTTCTTCGCGATGCGAGCAATAAGGCTCTCAATCATTGGGTGAGTACGTGTTGGGTTCATCGCCATCTCTGCGCCAAGGAACACACCAGTGATAGATGCGTTCTTGCCCATAATTGCGCCAATTTCTGGTGGGCGTGGCTCGCGACCTGCACGGCCAACCCAACTGATACGCCCGCGATACGCCAACATGGCAACGCTGCCTTCCAAAGTGGAACCGCCAACAGAGTCAACAACCAAGTTCACGCCCGCACCATTCGTATATTCCAACACTTCTTTTGCTGCATCTACTTTTGTGTAGTTGATGCCATGGTCAAGCCCGTATTCCTTCAAACGCTCAAGGCGCTCATCACTTGAGGCTGTTGCAAGCACTGTTGCACCCGCAGCTTTTGCCAATTGAATACCTGCGAGGCCAACACCACTTGCTCCGGCCTGAATCAGAACTGTTTCTCCGGCCTTCAAACGTCCGAATTCAAACAAGCAATCATCTGCTGTTCCGAATTCAATAGGAATTCCTGCAGCTTCTTGTAATGACAAACCAGCTGGCACAGCCCATACGGATCCAGCGGGAACACTGATGACTTCAGCATGAGATCCGAATCCCATGGTGGCGACAACTTGTTGTCCTTTTGTAAACGCGGTGACCCCTTCGCCAACTTCGCGCACAATGCCTGCTGCTTGGTATCCAACGATGTGCGGCTTAGTTGCTAACGCACCACCAGTTCTGTTCAGTGTGTCACCGCCTTGAATTGCAATTGCAGCAACATCAATCAGTACTCCGCCTGGGCGCAATAGTGGCTCGGCCACGTCTTCATACTTAAGGACCTCAGGTCCGCCAGTCTGGTAATAAACAGCAGCTTTCATGCAGTTGACGCTACTTCTAGTTGTGGCGAATGGGGTTACTGGGCAATGCGCAACACAAAAGCTGCTTCGTTGCGTGGCGTTGGTGGCAAGGTCACTGTGTTCCCGCGTCGAACAAGTGGGCCGGAATGTCCGAGCAACGTGATGTCGCCTTCAGGAAGATTCTCGATACTGATAATTGCATCGGGGGAGTCGCCAAGAACAATGGCGTAGACATTTTCGACCCGATCTTGTGTGAGCCGAACTGTTCGGCCATCGGCAGTGACAAGCATTGAAACAGCATGTGGGTGCGTATCAAAGATCGCAGAACCATTGATGTCTAACCACGCGCCGATGTCTTGAATTCGTTGTACTTGTTCGCAAGGGACTTCACCATTCGCCATCGGGCCAATGTTCAGCAATAGATTGCCACCATCTGCAACTGCATTGATTAGTAACTGAATCAGTTCTTCTGAAGTTGCATATGTTGAATCATTATCTAGGGCGTTATAACCAAAACTTCGGCCGATTCCCCGGCACACTTCAAACTTCTTATTCGGAACAGTGAGTCCAGATGAATACTCAGGTGTGATGTAGTCGGCGTGGGTTGTTCCCGTAGCAACACCAATCATGTCGAAGCGATCATTCACCACACCCTCTGGATTGTGATTGAAATACTCGGCCATGAACTGCATCGCAGCCGCCCCTCCGCCAGGCCAGCCGACATCATTCCATAACAAGTCAGGGCTATATCGATGAATCAGTTCGCGGTAATGGGCAGTCGCATATTCGGCATATTCCGGGGTCTGCGGCGTAGCAAGAAACATGCTCATCCATCCGTTGTAACCAAGCCCTTGAAACGTGACATCAAGTCCACCGCAGTAGTACAAACCAATGCGCATGCCGGCATTACGCGCCGCCTCGCATGCTTCACCAACCAGATCTCGGGGTGATGTATACGTGGGGCCCTTGTTGGGGTTATGCAAAGTTGTTGGCCACATGATTGCGCCATCAATATGACGTGTACCCATGACGCAATACTTCGCACCTGAATCCTTGAACAGTTGTTGCCACTCGCTTGGATTCCAATGTTGTGTCTCTGCAAAGAATTCACTAACGAACTCGTCATATGGTTTGTCGCCATACATGGCGGCATGATGTTTCTGCACAGATGAACCTTCAATTGCAAGTGAGTTCACGTACCACTCTGCATAAGGAGATTCCCGAAACGCTGTTTCTTCTCCATATTTGGTTGTCTGTTCAAACAAGTCTTCAGACAACGGTGCATAAGCCGGCACAGAAGCCGGATACCAGTGAATGAAAATGCCAAACTTGGCATCATCAAACCACTGAGGCAGTTCACGTGCCTGTAGGGATTCGATTGTTCCTTCGAACTGGCTCATTTCCCCACACTATTGGTGCGAAAACGTTCTGTCTGTAATCAGACGGTCAGTGGCTTTGCAAGGCGCAACGTTGCTAGTTCTGCTGGGGCTGAGAGCCCAGCAAGTGCAATGTCATAATCAGGTAACTCATACACATCGCCATCATCAGTAATCATGATGAACCTGTCGAAGTTCGCAAGGAAGGTGCGGTCGTGACTTACTGCAATCACAGTGCCTTCAAAACCTTCAATGGCACGCTCGAGAGCTTCCGATGAATCAATGTCAAGGTTGTCTGTTGGTTCATCAAGCAGTAATACGTTGTGACCAGCAAGTTCAAGGCTCAAAATTTCAAGACGTGCCTTCTGTCCGCCTGACAACGTTTGGAATTCTTGACGCGCATTGTTGCGCAAGCCATAACGAGCAAGAGCCCCCATTGACTTTTGTTCGTCACTCAATCTGTCACGCACAATTTCAATGCATTCACGTCCGTGAAATTCTGGTCTGTCGTTTACTTGGTTGAACATGCCGACTGAAGTGCGTGGCCCAAACGTAATGTCGCCCATTAGGCCTACTGCTTTGCCGTTCAGCGCATTCAGCAAATGAGTCTTTCCGGTTCCGTTCGGACCAATAAGCCCAAGGCGCTCACCAAAATGCACTTCATCAGAAAATGGCATGAATAAATCGCCAATGGCAACTGCTTCGAACTTCACCACGCGACGAGCAGAGTCTGCACCGCGGAAACGAACATATATCTGTTGGTCTGCAACCGGCGGGGGAGGCGGCCCAGCTT
>JBILOM010000083.1:0-6323 GCA_044374495.1 Ilumatobacteraceae bacterium
AATGTGTTGAGGCCACCACTGCGTCGATGATTGTTGAACTCTCAGATGATCCAACCGTGTGGTGGGCG
This sequence comes from Ilumatobacteraceae bacterium, assembly GCA_044374495.1. Lineage (GTDB taxonomy): Bacteria > Actinomycetota > Acidimicrobiia > Acidimicrobiales > Ilumatobacteraceae > UBA2093. The sequence continues at coordinate 69 of JBILOM010000083.1, forward strand.
CAAGGTTCACCGTGTGTGACGCCGTATCAGTCGGCATCATTCAGTCAACTCGTCGAACTGTTGCCAGTAACTAGCGGTCGGTAAACAACTCGAACGTGTCGCCGACTGCAATATCGCCACATGTGGTCACCATCGCATAGAGACGGCATTGATTGCCACGTTCGTGGCTCATTCGCTTGAAGTCTTTGTTCAGAAACCAATCGTTATTTTGCTTGCACGGAATTGCATACGCAGTTAAAAACCCGCGCAGGGTTCCGATGCGAAAATGCGCACCAGGGCGAAATGCTTCAGCCGGAATGCCCGCCACGGTGATGTTTTCTCCGGCAAACCCCGGGTTGATGGGGTGACCCTCTGCTCTCAGTGTCTCGATGGCGTCTGTTGACCAGATACACAATGCTTGCCATGGGCGTCCATGGTGGATGCGAGTTGATTGCACATCACCTTCAACACCTTTCCATCCGATCACAGCAGAATCAAGTGGTTTCTTCGGTAGTCCCTTAGATGCATGCAAGTGCGCCACAGTGCCGACATGGTCAATCGCAAGTGATCGCATGGTGGGAAAGAATCTCCACATCGCAGCAAGTAACGATTCAACTTGTGGTGGCGTTAGTTCGTCGTACTTCGCCTGTATCGCAGCAGTCGTTGCTACGAATGCAGCATCGACATTGTCTAGCGATGGCAATTTGATTCCAGCAAGAGAAGCAAATTCTGCAAGAAAACCGCGAGCGCCAGCAAGCCATCCATCAGGAATGGTGGAAACGTGTGTGTGGTGAGTCCAGATTTCGTTCAACTGCTTAAGGGTGCCGTGTGCGTCTTGTGCGGTATACGAATAGTTGCCGACATTGATCGATGCGGAACGAGCCATGCGAGAAGCCTACGCTTCACCGTATGGCACGACCAGTTCCCACTCTTGATTACGAGCGCGAACTCATGGCAACAGGTGCGCGCATCATTGCCGGTATGGATGAAGTGGGCCGTGGTGCAATAGCTGGGCCAGTCACCATCGGAGTCGTTGCAATTGACGCAACTATTGGCGCCGTGCCTGAAGGATTAGCTGATTCAAAGTTGATGACCATTAAGCGTCGCGAAGCGATGGTTCCCGTTGCAAAAGAGTGGGGTCTTGCGTGGGCTACAGGTTCTGCAACAGCAGCAGAAATTGACAAGTACGGCATCATGACGGCACTAAGCCTTGCGGGCAGTCGTGCATTAACGGCGCTCGGCATACGGCCAGACATCATCATTCTTGACGGCAACAACAGTTTTTTACGTGAAGAAGATGATGGGCCACGCATTGTCACACGCATCAAAGGTGACCAGACGTGTGCAAGCGTTTCAGCAGCCAGTGTGATTGCAAAAGTAGAACGTGATGCGTTGATGACGCAACTGCATGAACAGTTTCCACACTACGGATGGAGCGGCAACAAGGGTTATGGCGCAGCCGTACACACTGATGCAATAAAAATTCACGGAGTTACTGACTTGCATCGCAAGTCGTGGAACTTGGGTGTCTAAATAGTCGCCAACGCGACCAGAGTTTTAGGAAACTTTGATGTCTTTGAATGGAGACACAGAGTCGATGCCCATGTCCTTTGGAAGGCCAAGCACGCGCTCACCAACGATGTTGCGCATCACTTCGTCTGAACCGCCAGCAATACGAAGGCCAGGTGCTCCAAGTACGAAGTTTGACCATGCGTAGGTGCCCCACTCGCCGCTATCTGCGATGAGCTTTGGTCCGAGTACATGTGACACGAACTTCACAAGACGAGCTTGGTTGTTTACCAACACCATCTTGCCAACTGAACCTTCTGGTCCAGGAAGCTTTCCTGCCTTGGCAGATGCTGCTGTGCGCTGAGAGTTCATAGCTGCAATGCGGTAGTTCATAACGATGTCAGCAAGTTGCACACGAATAAGTGGGTCTGTGTCGAGTCCGTAATGCTTCACCATTGCAATCACGCGAGTGAGCAAGTTGTTATCGCCAGAGTTGCCGCTGCCGATTGCTGCACGCTCGTTCATGAGAGTTGTGAGAGCTACGTTCCAGCCGTTGTTGATGTCACCAAGACGATGGTCATCACGTACACGAACTTCATTGAAGAAGACCTCATTAAAGCTTGCGCCACCTGTCATCTGCTTCAGTGGGCGAATATCAACGCCAGGGGCTTTCATATTGACAATAAAGCCAGTGAGACCTTTGTGTTTTGGCAAATCCCAGTCGGTACGACAAATGACTTCACCGATGTCTGAATAATGTGCACCTGAGGTCCACACTTTCTGACCAGTAAGGATCCACTCGTCGCCGTCTTTGACTGCTTTCATGGTGAGTGATGCAAGGTCTGAACCTGCGCCTGGCTCTGAGAACAATTGGCAACCGATGATTTCGGCGCTCCACATTTGCTTGACGTACAAGTCAAGAGCTGCAGGAGTTGCATGCGCAAGGATTGTCGGAGCAACCATGCCAAGACCGATAGTGAAGCAGCTTTGGTCAGCAACACGGAATTGCACTTCGAGTTGGTTGTACAAACGATCGTATGAAGCGGGAAGTTCACGGCCACCAAACTTCTTTGGTCCGGTAATCCATCCGAAGCCAGCTTTGAATTTCTTGTTGCGCCAGGCCTTAGCTTCTTCAGCGTTAGCAGCTTCTTGTTCACGATCTTTTTCGCGGTAGAAGGAGTCTGCGCCTTCACCCCATACGAATGCTTTTTCAGCTACACGGCGTTCTGCGTTTGCTTCAAGGAAGGCAAGTGCTTCTTTTTCAAATTCTGCGATGGTGATGTCGGCCATGGTGTGGTTACCCCTTAGTCGGACCCGATCGGGTCGCTCTGTCTTTCCTTGACATTATCGGGATGTCGATTGATGGGCGAAGGCAGGTGGGAATTGACTAGCGTGGAGTCCTATGGGACAGCTTGTGGCAGTAGAACAAAAAGCTGGTGGCGAGTCCACCATTGTGCGGTTTGAGACCAATCGCTCTCTCACGGGCATGGGTCACGAGCGCTTTACTAGTGCCGCCGAAGCAAAGGGTCCTCGCCCTGCTGCGGTCATCGCCCGTCGTTTCTTTGAAGCTGGCCATGTGTCTTGGGTTCACGTGTACGGCAATTGCATCACCGCGTCGCTTGAGGCGGGTGCTTCGCAGGCAAGTCTCAATGAGATTGTCCGCGATCTATATCAGTACTGGAAGCCAGGCATGGTGCCTCCAACACTTGAAGAACTTCTTGCATCGATGCCAGCCGAAGTAGCTCCGGCTGCGTCGTCTAGTGGCGATTCCGCTGCACCAGCTGGTGAAGACCCTCGCATCCCACCGCATTTGTTCGAGCGCAGCCGTAACGCCCGCGCCCGTCTCGCCGCTAAGTAGGTCGGCACAGGGGAGCCCCCTGAAACCATCGAACATATGTTCGCTACGCTGGCCCCATGGGACGCGTCGCTTTTGAAGAACTTGCAGGCATGCGCATTGCGGGCGTGGAAACTGGTGTGCAGTTTGCTGAACGAATGCACGCCCATGTCGCTAGCGGGTTTGGTCCTATTGCGGTTGCTTCGCAGTTAGCACCGTTGTTGCCGGCAGCAGGTCTCGAGCGCGGCTACATATATGGCTGCACTGGTGATGCCGCTACGTCGTTGTTGTTTGGTCTTGTTGCTGCGGCCACTACTGCAGGCTCGTGGTTTGCAATGGTCAACATGCCTACTGCTGGTCTGATGTCTGCATACGAACATGGCGTGGCGTTGCATCGCACGTTGTGTGTAACCGGAGACAACACGTCGTCTGTCATGTCGCCAGTAGTTGGTGCGTTGGTCGACGGTGTTGATCTTGTTGCAGTGTCATCGCCTGTGTGTTCACAGTCTGAAGCACGGCGCATTGCTACGCGCGTGAAAGCGCAAGGCGCTGTGTTGTTTGTGTTGGGAAACCCCGGGGGTTTCTCTCTCGATGCATCGTTTAGTGCACGCACTGTTGATTGGCAGTTTGATACTCATGCCAGATCACGCACAGTGGAAGTGTCTGCATCAGGGCGTCGCGTGTATGCGCATCGTTCATGCACGGTGCAATTGCCAGGTATTTCATGAGTCGCTCTATTGCCGTGGTGTTTCCGTATTGGATGCAGGATCATGGTCACTTAGGTGAAGAACACGCGTTTCGCACCTTTGAGCACGTGGTTCGTGCAGTGACTGCATTGTCGCCACTTGTTGAAGTGCAAGATATTGGCACCATTGTGTTGTCAGCGCGTGGCCCATCGCGTTACTTCGGCGGCGATAACGCTGTTGCCCAAAAACTGCATCAGATCTGTCTTGATACCAACATGGGTTCCGCTTTTGGGGTGGGCATTGCTGATTCGCGTTTTGCAGCGCTTGCTGCAGCCCACTTAGCGGTGTCGCGTCAACACCCCTGCGTTATTGATACTGCTATTGCTGCTGAGTTCATTGCAGCATTGCCCGTGGCGTCACTATCTCGGGTGGGCGGTATTACTGCTGACACTGTTGATCTGTTTCAACGCTTAGGTCTTGGTACATGCGGTGCATTACTGACAGTGGGTGAAGCTGCGCTTATTGATCGTTTCGGTGTTGAAGGCAAGCGTGTGTATCTGTTGGTGTCGGGTGATGAAGTGCAGCATCTTGCACCTGGTGCACCGCCGTCAGATTTTGCGTGCAGTGTTGAGTTCGAATCACCGCTGGCTAATGCAGCACATGTGGTGTCTGCTGCTCGCGACACCATTGATGCCATGGTGAATGCCATTGCGGGCCATGGTCAGCAATGCGTGCGTTTATTGATTACCTGCGACACTGACCACGCAGAAAGCGCTAGCCGTATTTGGGGTGAACCTCGAGGGTTTGGCGCAGCAGTTACGGCGCAACGACTTTTGTATCAACTGGAAGGTTGGCTCACTGATTCAGCTGCAGACCCTGATGCACCCACCAGTGGTGTTGTGCGGGTTGAGTTCATGCCGTTAGAAAGTCGTGAAGTGTTGGTGTCGCAACCATTGTTGTGGGGCGGCAGTCAAGAAAATACCGAACGTGCAGCGCGCGCAGCCAGCATGGCGATGGCTGTGAACACCAGTGTGCAGGTAACGGTGCCGCGATGGGAAGGCGGCCGGGATATGGCAACGGTGTATTCACGCGTGCCGTTGTCTCTTGTTGACATCACCAACCCTGATGCAAGTGAACAACGCGTACACACAGGTGATGGCGTTGCACGTCAGTGGTCAGGTTCTGTGCCTTCGCCTTCACCGGCTTCTGTTGCTGTTGAGCCACCACTTATTCGGGTTGTTGATGCGAGGGGTAGCGAAGTTGGGGTCACTGGCCGTCACGAACTGAACACTGTGCCGTCATACGTAGAAGTTGGCAGTCAGAAGTATGACGTGGTGCGTGTTGCTGGCCCATGGCCTCTTGAAGAACGATGGTGGGACCCTCGTCGTAAGCGCCGCCAGGTACGCATGCAGGTGTTGGTGCGTCACCCACGTCGTGGTGTTGGCGTGTTTCTTGTTGGTTTGGAAAATCAACAATGGACTTTGCTCGCGCGCTACGACTAGTAATTCTCGTGGCACACTGGGTGTGTGCCAATACATCGCGATGCTCAACACTGGTGTGAATTGGTTGGCGCACGCACACCAATTGATGAACGAGAACGTGAATCAATAGAGAAGTTCTTGGAAATGGCGCCGGTTCTCACGGATCCATTTAACGAAAATGCAGATCTTGTGCATATCACGGCTTCAGCAATTGTGGTTAGTGATGCTGGTGACAAAGTTGCGTTGCATATGCATAAACGACTCAACATGTGGTTGCAACCAGGTGGCCATATCGAAGCTGGAGAAACCGCTGCACAAGGTGCATTGCGTGAAGCCGAAGAAGAAACGGGTTTACCTGTGCGTCATGAAAGTGACGGCGGACTATTTGTGCACGTTGATGTGCATGCGGGTCCGAAGGGTCATACGCATCTTGATTTGCGTTATGTGGTCCGAGCTCCTGACGTTGCGCCTGCGCCAGCAGAAGGCGAGAGCCAGCAGGTGCGCTGGTTCGAATGGAACGAAGCAGAGGCCATTGCCGATGTGGGTCTGCTAGGCGGATTACGCGCCACGAAAGCCTTACTGGGCTTGTAGCGCCCTTGTCTATACGAACATATGTTCGTATAGAATTGCGGGGTGGGGTTCAACAATCCGGCGATGCCGTGGCACGAATTAGAAGCGCGTCTGTCTGATGGTCGAGCGCCGTCTTCGGTGGGCTGGAACGCCGGTGGCGATGGGCCGGCGTTTAGTGCAACGCGTCAACCGTTTG
>JBILOM010000084.1:0-6311 GCA_044374495.1 Ilumatobacteraceae bacterium
GAGCCTCATGGTTTTGGATGCAGTCGAACGACTGGGTATTGAACCGAGCTTTTGTGCTGGCCATAGCCTCGGCGAATACACGGCTCTCACAGCGACCGGTGCACTGTCATTTGAAGATGGTGTTCGTTTAGTTGTTGAACGAGCAGATGCAATGCACGAAGCCGGCATTGCATCACCTGGAACCATGGCAGCAATTCTCGGGCTTGACGACGATCTTGTTGAAGTTGCGTGTCGACGTGCAGATAGCGACGTGTGGGTTGCGAACTTCAATGCTCCTGGTCAAGTTGTGATTGCCGGATCTCCTGAAGGCGTAGCTGCAGCCGGAGCGGTTGCTAAAGAACTAGGTGCAAAGAAAGTAATGCCGCTTCAAGTGTCAGGGGCCTTTCACACGCCGTTTATGACAGCAGCACGAGATCGACTTCGCATTGCAATCGCTGCAGCGAATCCACGCGACACCGAAGTTCCAGTTGTCTCCAATGTTGATGCTGCCTTGCATGACGCAGGCGACGAATGGTCGTCACTGTTATCTGCACAGTTATCTAACCCAGTCCGCTGGAAGCATTGCCTCTTAACTCTCTCTGAAGCGGGAGTCTCAGGTTTCGTAGAACTAGGACCAGGTGGCGTGCTCACGGGGATGGCCAAGCGAACAGTTCAATCCGCCAGGACCATCAGCGTCGCCACACCAGACGAATTAGACAAACTCATCGAATGGGTCGACGCATCTGCCCCATTGGCAGCTGGGCAACATGAAGGTGAACATCTCTTTGCAATCGAACGCTTGGTTGTTAGTCCTTCAGCCGGCGTCTTCACCCCCATCGGGAACATTGCTAGTGGCACGACCATCGAAGTGGGCCGACTCATTGGCCATGTCGGCGAGACCGAAGTGCGTTCACCATTTGCAGGAATAGTTCAGAGTTACATCGCAGTTGAAGGTGAGCGCGTAACGTCTCGCCAACCCATTGCCTGGCTGCGAACCAAATAAGTACGAGAAGAACGTAGAACAACATGCCTCAGATCCCAGACAACGTTCGCGGTGCCCGCTTCATCGGTTGGGGTACATCACTTGGCAGCAAAACTGTCACTAATGATGATTTATCAAAAACAATGGATACAAACGACGAGTGGATTCGCGAGCGTACGGGTATTCACCGTCGACACATTGGTGGCTCAACAGCCGAGATGAGCATCGCTAGTGGCCGTGCAGCTATTGAGATGGCAGGTATTGACCCATTAAGCATTGATGGTCTCGTACTAGCTACTACCACCCCAGACCGCACCGTTCCTGCCACATCGGCAACTGTGCAACATGCACTCGGTCTTCGTTGCGGAGCATTCGACGTCAACGCAGCGTGTTCCGGTTTTGTATACGCAATGATCAATGCTCACGGTTTGATCGCCATGGGTTCTCAACGAATCCTCGTCATCGGTACCGACAGCCTTTCGCGAATCGTTGACTGGACAGATCGCAATACGGCAATTCTCTTCGCAGACGGCTCAGGTGCAGCGATTCTTGAACGAACTTCCGGAGCAGGACAACTACTCGGGTGGGACTTGGATGCAGATGGCAGTGCAGAAGAAATTCTGTACAGCGAAGTTGGCGGCTTTGTACATATGGACGGCAAGGAAGTGTTCCGTCGGGCAGTTCGCATCATGGTTGACAGCGCACAAAAATCTATGGCTGCTGCAGGCGTAACCGCCGACCAACTTAATGTTGTTGTTCCGCATCAGGCCAACATCCGCATCATCACTTCAGCGTGCGACAAACTTGGCGTACCAATGGAAAAGGTTGCAGTTGTTGTTCACGAAACTGGGAATACTTCTTCGGCGTCAATACCGCTTGCTTTGTTCGGGGATTTCGGTCAAGTAAGAGCCAAGGATGGCGATCTAGTTCTTATGGTCGGATTTGGTGCAGGAATGACTGCAGCCAGTGCTGTCGTCAGGTGGAACGCCCAATGAGCAGAGTTGTTCTAATTACAGGAGGCTCACGAGGAATTGGCCTTGCATGCGCAGAGCGCTTTGCCTCACTAGGAGACAAAGTTGCAATTACGTACAACACGACTGCCCCACCATCTCAGTTCTTCGGGGTCAAGTGCGACATCACTGACACAGCGCAAGTTGACGCAGCCTTTACGGCCATTGAAGAAAAGTTCGGGCCGGTAGAAGTTTTGGTGTCCAATGCGGGAGTCACCAAAGACACTTTGTTACTGCGGATGAGTGAGACTGATTTTTCATCTGTCATCGACGCCAACCTCACTGGCACCTTTCGTGTGGTTAAACGTGCAACACAAGGCATGTTGCGTGCCCGCAAAGGACGCATCATTCTCATGTCTTCGGTTGTTGGAATGCTCGGATCTGCTGGTCAGGCAAATTACGCGGCATCAAAAGCTGGCTTAGTTGGTTTTGCGCGTTCACTTGCACGAGAACTTGGTTCACGAAGCATCACGGTAAATGTGGTGACTCCTGGTCCAGTAGAAACAGACATGACTGCGGCTCTCGGACAAGACAAACTTGATCAGATCACAAGCTCCGTACCACTAGCTCGAATGGCGTCGGCCGACGAAATTGCTGGCGCTGTGGTGTTTCTCGCAGGTCCAGATGCTGCCTACATCACTGGGGCAATTTTGCCCGTTGATGGCGGCCTTGGCATGGGCCATTAGACGTCCGCGCCGCCCCGAATCTGCAAAAGGCGGACTCGAAGTGCTCGCTGTGCGAAACTAGAGAACCAAACAAGGAGAAACACCCCATGGATCAAGAACTATTCAGCCGCTTTGTCAAGTGCGCAGTAGAGACCCTTTCGGTTGACGCATCACAAGTTGTGCCAACCGCCAATTTCGCAGACGACCTTGATGCGGACTCACTTGACGTCGTTGAGCTAGTCATGGCTCTTGAAGAAGAATTCGGCATTGAGGTGCCAGAAGAAGACCTTGCAGAAGTAAAGACTGTTGGTCAAGCTTTCGACGTCATCGTCGCAAAGCTCTAACCAAAGACTTCTCGCATCATGAAGGGCGTCGGACATCGCGTTGCCATCACCGGACTAGGAGTGGTTGCTCCGTGCGGAATTGGAAAAGATGCATATTGGAATGGTCTCATGGGGCCAGGAATCACCAATTCTCGTTCTCTGGAGATCAGTGACTGGGATCCGCAGCCGTATTTTGATTCACCAAAAGATGCCCGTCGCGCAGATCGAGTAGAACAACTTGCCCTCGCTGCGGCATCTGAAGCTTTTGCTCAGGCTGGCACACTCAATGTTGACCCTTCTCGTTTCGGAACCATTTTCGCCACTGGTATTGGCGGCCTTCACACACTTGAAGAGCAAGTCATTATTCGTGTTGAAAAAGGTGAGCGTCGAGTCTCTCCATTTCTTGTACCCATGATGATGGCCAACGCTTCTGGTGCTGCCATTTCCATGAAGTACGGGCTGCAAGGACCGAACGAAACAATTTGCACTGCGTGTGCAGCAGGCACCCATGCCATCGGTTATGCAGCCCGCTTGATTGCATGGGGTCGCTGTGACGCAGTTGCTACCGGTGGCTCTGAAAGTGCTGCCACCCTTACCTCTCTTGCTGGTTTCGGAAACATGACTGCCCTGTCTTCTACGGGCGCATCTAAACCATTCGACACAACTCGCGATGGCTTTGTGATGGGCGAAGGTGCGGCGGTTTTCGTTCTCGAGCGCTACGACCTCGCTGTTGCACGTGGTGCAACAATCCTTGGTGAAATTCTTGGTTCAGCAAGCAATGCTGATGCGCATCACATCACAGCGCCTGCTCCCGGCGGCACCGGTGCTATTGCATGTATGAACCTTGCACTTGACGACGCAGGCATCTCAGCGAGCGATGTGAAGTTAGTTAATGCACACGGAACTTCTACACCCCTCAACGATGCAGCCGAAGCGGCAGCCATGACTCATGTGTTTGGCGCTCGTGGCGTTGCAGTCACAAGCGGAAAGGGCGTCACAGGCCATGCCCTTGGTGCTGCAGGCGCTCTCGAAGCAGCTCAGGTAGTGCTCTCCATGCAGCACAAGCTGATTCCACCGACTGCTGGCACTACAGAACTTGATCCCACAATGGACATTGACCTTGTAATGAGTGCAGCGCGCCCATGGATTCCAGGCCCAGCCATCTCCAACAACTTTGGTTTCGGTGGTCACAACGGCTCCGTCATTATCGGCCCGCCCGAATAACTATTTAGCTCGTTTCTTTTCCCAGCGATACATCACGCCACTTTCGCCTGGCGCTTCGGGTTCTCTTTGCCCAGTCAAGACATGTTCAAATCCCAGTCGAGCCGGCACTCTTGCCGATGCAGTGTTTGCTTCGTCATGGACTATCACAACGGTGTCAATTTCTTCCCACAACGCAAATGTAGTCTCGGTCAACGCTTGTGACACCTGAGTAGCGATTCCCCTGCCGATGTAATCAACGTGAACCCAGTATCCGATGTCAACAGTATTCACAGGACCGCGAAGAGAAATCCCTGTTACTCCGACTATTCGGTCGTCAAGAAATATTCCCATCACGAATTCTGTGCGATCTTCCCAAGCCTGATTCCAGAACCTGATCAATTCTTCACGTTGATTCACGGATTGAGGTTCAAACTTGATCCACGACATCCACGGGCGTAAATGTTCACAACTTTCGGTAACAGCAATTACAAAGGCTTCAGCATCTGCTGGCTCAAATTTACGAACGATGTATTCCCCCACCTGCAATGGCGACGGAGCGAGAGGCATCTGTCTCATATTGCTATCTGTCGACTAGGACAAACATCAGATCGCATTCGCATGCGACCTTTCCATTCAACAGAGCGCTGCCTGAGCCCTTGCCGCCTCGCGCACTGATGTGCCCAAGAGTTGCTTGCAATTCCAATTCATCGCCAGGGCCAACCTGACGACGAAAACGCGCACCATCGAGTCCGCCGAATAACGGAAGCTTCGATTGATGAACAGGATCTGTCAACAGCGCATATGCACCCAACTGGGCAATAGCTTCACACATAAGAACTCCGGGCAAAGTTGGACGGCCTGGGAAATGCCCTGGGAAGAACCATTCATCCCCTGTCAGTTTCCAATGACCCACAGCCGTCACACCAACTTCAAGAGATGTGACACGGTCGATAAAGAGAAATGGAGGGCGATGCGGCAAGACATCAATCGGTAACGGAAACGATGTCATTTCTTCAAAGCTTTCAACAGATTGGCTGGTGTATCAGCCGGAGAAATCTTGTACCAAGCATTCAGAATAATTCCGTCTTGAATGAGAAAAGCAGAGCGGACAATGCCCATGTATTTCTTTCCGTACATGGACTTCTCTTTCCAGACATCAAAGGCTTCAGCAACCGTGTGCTCAGTATCGGCTAGCAATGAGAATCCAAGTTCGTATTTATCATCAAACTTTTTTTGCTTCTCTGGCTTGTCAGGACTTATTCCAACAATCACCGTGCGACCTATGTCGTCTTTAATGTCACGCAGACCGCACGACTGAGTTGTGCAACCAGGTGTATCTGCTTTCGGGTAGAAGTACACAAGAACCTTCTTTTTGCCCAGCGAAGCAAGAGAAAACTTCTTACCGTTCTGATCGAGAAGTTCAATCTTTGGCGCTTTGGATCCGTCAGTCAGCATGCTGTAACGGTAGTTCTTTCACTGCAGAGGTTTGCGCATTCCATGGCCGAAGAAACCTTTCTTCGGCCGTGCATGTGCGTGGTAATGATCTGGGATGGTGCGCATGTCGTCATCAATTCGCATTTCAAACGTGAAGAACTCAGCAACAATCTCTGACAATCTCTCGTGAAGCCGAGCTTTCACATCTTCACCCGGGAAAGCGTTGTGCTCACGCCACACCACCATTGGTACTGAACAGCTCTCGCATTCAGCTATCCAGCATTCATCATCTTCATAGAACCACTCGGACATCTTGGCTGCTTGGCACAACTCACAGACGCCCTCGCCGAAGATGTTCACCAAGTTGCACCATCAAGAGCACTACGAACTTCAGCAACGAACGATCCGACAGCTTCAGAACCACCGTCAATCATGCGGTGCACAACTGATGCGCCCATGATCACGCCATCAGCCACGCGACTAGCTTCAACAGCTTGCGCAGCATTTGAGACACCCACGCCAATGAGAACAGGCTTCTTCGTAATCTTCTTTACACGCGCAGCAAGAACAGTTGCAGTGAGCGCCAATTCTGCACGTTCACCAGTCACTCCAAGCAGACCGACCGAGTAGACGAAACCACGCGCACGCTCAGCAACTCGAGGGAGACGATCATCGGGCGCAGTGGGCGCTGCAAGCATCACAGTCTCAATGCCGG
>JBILOM010000085.1:0-6212 GCA_044374495.1 Ilumatobacteraceae bacterium
GACTTACTCGTGAAGCTTTCGGTAAGCCAATTGTTCGTTTGGGTAAGAACCCAGAAGTGATTGCAAAGGCACGTATCGAAATCGAAGCATGTCGTCTCATGGTTCTTCGTGCTGCAAAAGCTATGGACACTATGGGTAACGCTGAAGCTCGTATTTGGGTAAGCGCCATCAAGGCAATGGTGCCCATTCGCGTGTGCGCCATCATCGACGAAGCAATTCAGATGCACGGTGCAACCGGTGTTTCGCAATGGTCTCCGTTGTCACGCATGTACGCGAGCCAGCGCACATTGCGTTTGGCCGACGGTCCAGACGAAGTTCACTGGAGCGTTGTTGCTCGCTCAGAGATCAACCGCTATGAGGGCGAAGAATCTCCTGGAAAGCCAGAGACATACCGCGGTATGTTCAGTGGCCCATCCTGATTCCTTAATCATCAATGAAGTTTTCAATATGGCCTAATAGCGAACGTCCATGGACTGAAGTTCGTGACCTCGCTACTGAAATAGAAAACATGGGCTGGGATGGCTTGTGGTACGCAGACCACTACATGCCGAACACTCCTGATGGTGAACCTATCGGTGGTGACATGCATGAGTGTTTCAGCATCTTGTCCGCCCTTGCTGCCACTACTTCGCGCATTCGCCTTGGCTCATTAGTTACTCCAACCACCATGAATCATCCGGCGCTTATTGCTAATCGTGCAGCCACGATTGATCGCATTAGTAATGGTCGATTCGTATTGGGTATGGGTGCAGGTTGGCAAATCAACGAGCACACAGCGTTTGGTATAGAACTCTTTGGAAACAAAGATCGCGTTGACAGGTTTGCAGAGGCAATTGAAATCACTTCGCGCATGTTGTCGGAAGACCGTGTGTCGTTTGCGGGTAAACACTTCACAATCATCAATACTCCTTGTGAACCAAAACCAGTGCAATCAATATTGCCAATCCTTGTCGGAACAGGTGGGCCGCGCATGTTGCGCCTCACCGCACGTTTTGCTCAAGAGTGGAATACATGGGGACCTCCTGAAGGCGCCGGCGAAGTCATGCAGAAATTACGTGAGGCATGCGACAAAGAAGGTCGCGACATCAACACTATGCGTAAATCAGTGCAGGCACTTTTCTTTGTTACACCTGACGAAGCATCTGCTGAAAACTTGAAGACAAAAGTTCCGATGGAACGATCTATTGTGGGCACTACTTCACAGATTGTTGATGCCATTGGTCAATATGTTGATCAGGGTTTCGACGAAGTATGTGTTCCGGACTTCACTTTGGGCGGCAGTGCTGCTCAACGCCTTGATGCATACGGCTCAATTTGGGCCAACATTGCTTCGCAATTTCAATAATTAATTGCTGCCTAATCGGGCAGTGCAATTTCAATACTTGCAGGGTCCGTCGTTGTTGTTGGTGTCGCTGGCTTCTTTTTTCCTGGTGTGAAATTGACCGTGCTTGGAACATGTACCGGGACTGGTTCAACGTCTGATGTTGTTGCAACAATTGCCCCAAGCTCATTAATGGCAAGTGTTACTTCGATTGCTGGTGAGTTCTCAAGCGCAGATAATGAGGTGGAACTGATCTCAGAGTCATTCTCGCCTTTGATTGCGACTTCAATCGCGTTGTCCTCAATTTGTCGAATCAGAAGGGTGTGGCCGCGGGGTAGTTCTGTGCGTGAAAGTTGGCTGCCAGAGGCAATGCTGAGTCTGGCTGGGTTCTCCAATGGTGCAGATACTGAGGTGGAATCAGAACGCACTGCAATCAACGTTGAACCCGTTGATGAAGAACCGACAACAGTGTGGGCGAGATCGCCAGAGACTTGAATGTTCGCCGCCATTGGGCGTTGAATTGCAACTACCACATCAGCTGCTGGAATAACGGATGAACCTCGACGCACTTCGATATCAAAATCAGTAACGGTGTTTGGAATATGTATGGTTACGAGTCCACCGCCAAGGCCCTTGCTGACGGCATAGGTGGAACCCGTAATTGTGTTGATCACTGAATCCGGTGACGCTTCAATACGTTGGCCATCGCGAGTTGTAATGAAGGTGTAGCCGGCAGCTGCGGGATCACGTGACGCAATTGTGAGCACAGTATCTGTTGAGGTTGAACAAAAGGAACATTTGAATGGCCCCTTGCGAGACGACATAGGCGTGAGCTCCAAAGTGCCTGTAGTGCCAGTCCAATCAATGCTGTTTCCATCTGGCTGCGCGCGGGCTGCGGAATAATTCCATTCATTTGTAGTTCCATTGACAACTATCGCCTTGCGAACACCGGGGAAATTGTTGTCGTATACGTGGATGATGAAGTCTTCTCCTCGGTGAGTCACTGCAAATGGAGTAACAGCATGACCAGAGGATCCGAAATACAACCCGACGGTGTAGCCAACACCATTAGCTAAGCCTTGGATTAAGTCATCAACCAATTGCAAAGGTGATTTCGTGCGAGAAATTGCTGCTCGGTCGGAAACCTCGGTAAGAAATTGTGTTGCCCACCAATAGACAATTGAGGAATCAAGTAATTGATTCCCGCGTTGTAAATCAGCCACGCGAGTTGCATTGGGTTTGAACGTAGTTGGGTCATCAAGTTTCAAGAGAAAGCGAGTACTCAGTGTTGCTAGACCCTCACATCTTCCACCCGCAAGCGCGTTGTTCCATTCTTCAAGCTTCTGCACAGTTGTCGGCCGAATAACACATTCAGTTGAAGGTCCATCGACACAGACCGCACTGTGGCCAAAGAGATCAATCAGAGTTTGAATGGTTACATTGGCATCGGCTTCGGTAGATCGACCCCAATTAGAGAATGAGAAATCATCGGCTTTGATTCTGAAACCATTGTCAACGCACATTTTTCCTTCACCTAGTTCGGGCGCATCCAAGTCTGTGCAGTGCGAAGCAATCTGTGACACCAGTGATTCAGTCGTTGAGATTGTGGTCGGTGATTTCGTTGAGAATGTGGCGCATGCAGTGAGAAATACTGACGCAATTAGCAGCCCTAGAAAATAGGGCCTGTTCCTCATGCTGAGAAACTTACGAAATCATCTGAGATGTGGGAACATCTAGGAGGAGATATCAATGTCGCAGCCTCAATCAAGTTCAATTCAACCGCCACAAGCAACACCATTACTCACCGTAGCCCTTGTGGGAATTGCTGCTGGTTTCTTATCGGGAATGTTTGGCGTTGGCGGGGGAATCCTTATTGTGCCTGGTTTAGTTCTCATCGCAAAGATGGATCAGCGCATCGCCCATGGCACTTCATTGGCTGCAGTGCTCCCAATTTCAGCTGCATCACTCGTTTCGTACTGGAGTCATGATCACGTTGATTGGCGCGTTGGCTTGTGTCTTGCCGCAGGCGCACTTGTTGGAGCTGTTCTTGGTACCAAGTTGCTTCACATATTGCCGCACCGGGTTCTGGCGATTGCCTTTGCCGGAATTCTTCTGGTGACAGCTGTACGACTTTTCCTTCCGATCGAATCTGGAACTCGTGGAGTTTTGACAATCGGCAGCATTGTTGCCTTAATCGCGATTGGTGTTGCGACGGGAATTCTTGCTGGGTTACTTGGCGTTGGCGGGGGAGTCATCATGGTGCCAGCGATGATGATGTTGTTGCACTTGCCTGCAGCCATGGCAAAAGGAACATCAGTTTTTGTCATCATTCCCACATCCATCATGGGAACGTTTCGAAATCGAACAAAGAAGAATGTTGACTTGCGGGCAGCAGCAACTGTGGGACTCTCTGGAATCCCTTCGGCCATTGTCGGTGGCTGGATCTCAGCGCGAATGTCTGACTCGGTCTCGAATGTGCTGTTTGCCTCACTGTTAATAGTGGTGGCAACACGACTGGTTCTGCAGATTCGCTCGGACGACAAGGCCGGAATCGTTCACTAAAGGCTTGGACAAGTCGGCGAGTACAATTTCCGTTATGGGAAAATCTCGTCTTGAAGGCAAAGTCGCACTAATTACTGGTGGAGCACGTGGAATGGGTGCGTCTGAAGCGCAACTCTTTATCGATGAAGGAGCCCGAGTCGTCATTAGTGACGTTTTGGATTCTGTAGGGCAGGAGACCGCTAAGCGTCTCTCACCAGATGGTTCCAAGTGTGTCTTCTTGCATCATGATGTCACCAGCGAAGACGACTGGAACGCAGTCGTTGCTTCCGTACTTGAGACATATGGCCAGATCGACATTCTTGTCAACAATGCCGGAATCTTCGAACAAGGTTCAGTTCTTGACACAACACTGCCTGCATTCACCCGCACAATGGATATCAATGTCACTGGCGTATTCCTTGGCATGAAATCAGTTGCGCCACACATGGTGAATCGCGGCAAGGGAAGCATCGTGAATATTTCATCTGTTGCTGGCCTTAGTGGCACACCTGGTTTCCTTGCGTACGGTGCAAGTAAGTGGGCAGTACGCGGCATGACAAAAGGTGTCGCAAAAGAACTTGCACCCTTCGGTGTTCGTGTGAACTCAATTCATCCCGGCATCATCGATACCCCGATGCTGCAAACATTTGATGCTGCAGGAGAAGGTGTTCGTGAAGCAGTGCGCACACGTATTCCACTTGGATACGAAGCGGAACCCATTCACGTTGCACGTCTTGCTCTGTACCTCGGCAGCGACGACAGTGCGTATTCAACCGGATCAGAGTTTGTTGTTGACGGCGGTTGGACAGCATGAGCATTCTCGGTACTCGAGTTGTTCGCATTGAAGACCCACGCTTCTTAACTGGCGAAGGTACATACATCGCCAACTTGCCAATGCCAGGTGCATTGCACCTCACCTTTGTTCGTTCATCAATGGCGCATGCGCGACTTCTAGGCATTGATGCTTCAGAGGCGCTCGCAATGCCAGGAATTCGTGCCGTTTGGACAGCAGCAGACATTGATATCGCGCCAGCTGGACCAGCCAACGGCATGATGAACAAGGCAATGCTGTTTCCGTATTTGGCAATTGACACGGTCCGATACGTGGGCGATCTTGTGGCAATTGTTGTCAGCGAAGACAAAACATCTGGTGTTGATGCAGCTGAAACAGTAATTGTTGATTACGAGCCACTTGAGGCAGTTCTAGACATGGATGATTCATTTTCTAATCGAGTATTGCTGCATCCCGATGCTGAGACCAATGTGGTTCTTACATTTGCAGCACGCAGCAACGACGATATTTTCGCCGATTGCGAAGTAGTTGTTGATCTGGTCATTGAAAACCAACGCGTAGCTCCTGCACCAATGGAAGTGCGCTCATGCGTTTCCATATGGGATGGCACACGTTTAACGCAGTGGGCATGTAGTCAAGGTGCACACGGTGCGCGTGATGGTTTAGCTGAAGTCTTTGGTCTCGATAAGTCACAAGTTCGCGTCATTACACCAGACGTTGGTGGTGGCTTTGGTGCAAAATCTGGTGTCTACCCTGAAGAAATTCTTGTGGGTTGGGCAACACGCAAACTCGGAGTCCCTGTTCGCTGGACCGAATCTCGTACCGAAAACATGTTGGCCATGGGTCATGGTCGTGCGCAGCGTCAACGCACTCGCATGGGTGGTACCCGCGATGGTCGCATCACTGCGTATCGCTTGGACCTTTTGCAAGACGCAGGTGCATATGCACGTGCAGGCGCAGTGTTGCCATACATGACTCGCATGATGGCTGGTGGCGTGTACGACATCGCCAATGTGCAGTTTGAATCACACTCTGTTGTTACTAACACGACTCCAACAGTTGCATACCGAGGTGCTGGCCGCCCTGAAGCTACTGCTGCAATTGAACGCACTATTGATGAGTTTGCACGTGTCTGTGGCATTGATCCAGCTGAAGTGCGACGTCGTAACTACATCGCACCATCAGATTTCCCGCTCACCACATCTATGGGTGCCAAGTATGACTCTGGTGAATATGCAGCAGCGCTTGAACTTGCACTGAATGCTGCTGGCTACGACCAACTACTTGTTGAACAAAAGAACCGCCGTGCCAGCAACGACCCTGTACAAATTGGTATCGGCATTGCTTCGTATGTTGAGACAACCAACCCAATGGGTTCAGGCGACTATGGATCGGTCGAGATCAAAGCTGATGGTGGCGCAATTGTGCGTACGGGCTCAAGCTCGCACGGTCAAGGTCATCACACTGCATGGGCCATGATCGTGTCGCAAACAACGGGTATCCCAATGGACAAGATTGAGTTCCGTTTCGGAGACACTGATGATGTTGATCGTGGTG
>JBILOM010000007.1:0-21342 GCA_044374495.1 Ilumatobacteraceae bacterium
TAGCCCTTGGCGTGTTGCACGAGGCGGCGGCCGTTGGCGGGGAAGTCATAGGCCATTGAGGGCATGTCGAAGTTGAGAGATTCGTAATCAATCAAGTTCATGTCGGCGCGTAGACCAGGTGCAATGAGACCACGATCAGTGAGGCCATACATGGTTGCTGTTTGATGTGTTTGGCGGTGGACCATGTGTTCGAGTTGCAAGCGAGGACCACGGGCGCGGTCGCGCACCCAATGAGTGAGTAAGAACGTTGGCATACCGCCGTCGCAAATAGCACCGCAGTGTGCGCCAGCATCAGAGAGGCCGTTGCGGGTGTGTGGGTGTTGCAACAACTCATGTGTCATTGACAAGTCACCATAGGAATAGTTGAAGAACGGCATGTAGATCATGCCTGTGCCGTTGTTGGTGAGGAGTTGGTCATAGACCATGTCCATAGGAACAATGCGCTGCTTGGCAGCGAGGGCATCAATGGAATCAGTCTTCGGGTTTGGTTCGTAATTGATGTTGGCGTCTGTAACGGGGAACATCTTCCAGAGACGTGAGAGAACGATGTGTTCAAAGAAGCCGTTGTCGCGAGGAACTTCATTGACGAACTTGTTGCGCAGTGTTGCGTCTTTTAGTGCTTTGACCTTTTGGTCGTGTGGCAAGTGTGCAATGTCTTGCCACGCAGGGTGGAAGGCAAGAGGGTGGAAGCTTCCCTCGAGACACATGAGAACACCAATGGAACGTCCTGCAACTTGGGCGACGATGTTGAGGCCGTCTTGTTGTGCTGCGTCTAGTTGGGTGAGAACTGTCTTCCACACGTCTGGTGCTGCATCGTCTTGGTTTAAGTTCACGCTAACTGTGACGTTCGGGAAACTGCCGGCAAGTTCACGCATCCATGGCCATTCATCGACAGGGAGAATCTTGTGTTCAGGAGCGAACTGAAAGATGCCGCCAGTTTTGGCGAGACCTTGTGCAATACCGAAGAGTTCGTTTTGTTCTGCGTGGGTGCCAGGGATGACATCGCCCGCTTTTGTTTTATGAATAGGGGTGCGGCTGGTGGAAAAACCAAGAGCGCCGGCAGCCATTGCTTCAGCAACCATTTGAGACATAGAGGAGATGTCGGCATCGGATGCTTGTTCGTTAGAAGCTCCGCGTTCACCCATGACATAGGCGCGTAGGGGACTGTGGCCAATTTGTGTGCCGATGTCGATGACGCGCGGTTGAGCATCGAGAGTGTCTAAGTATTCAGGAAACGAACGCCAGCCCCAAGTGAGACCTTCTGTCATTGCTGAACCAGGAATGTCTTCGACTGATTCCATTAACTCGATCAGCCATTCGTGGCGATCTTCATGAGCAGGTGCAAACCCAACGCCACAGTTACCCATGACAACAGTGGTGGCACCGTGCCAACTGCTTGGTGTGAGCCAGGGGTCCCATGTTGCTTGTGCGTCGTAGTGGGTGTGAATGTCTACCCAGCCAGGAGTAAGTAATAGACCATCAGCGTCGATGATGCGGTGTGCGTGAGCTGTTGGTGCTTTGCCTGCTGGCGAGACTTCGCGGATGATTCCATCTTCAAACATGACGTCTGCAGTTGTTTGTGGTGCGCCACTGCCGTCGACCAGCTGTGCATTACGAATGACGGTTTTCTTGCCGGTCTGCTCGGTGAGGCTCATGAGACAAGTGTAGTTGCGGTTCTTTGCGGGGCTTTGACCGCGGAAAAGCAAAAGCCCCGCGATTTACACCGCGAGGCTGTTACTCGGACTTGTCAACCCAAGAACTTAATCATAGGGCTGGCAATTTCTATTTTGATCTCGTCAATTCAAGTATGAGTATACGGGAAAACAACAGGGGCGGAACCTTGCGGTTCCGCCCCTGACTACTTGGCCTGTCCTGCGTCGTCAATGCAGTAGAGCTGTGCACAAGCACCGCCGTTTGTTTTGTGAGGAGCCGACGAGCGGAATTGAACCGCTACCTTTGAACTGACGAGATCAATATGCTG
This sequence comes from Ilumatobacteraceae bacterium, assembly GCA_044374495.1. Classification (GTDB taxonomy): domain Bacteria; phylum Actinomycetota; class Acidimicrobiia; order Acidimicrobiales; family Ilumatobacteraceae; genus UBA2093. The sequence goes on from JBILOM010000007.1 coordinate 1,982, forward strand.
CCGTTACACCACATCGGCCTCAACAGTTATGTGTGCGGGGTGTTTTCTGGTTTGGAAAGAGGACTTAGGAGTTCAAGATTGCGATGACATCGTTATGCAACGCGGTGTTAGTGGAGATGGCAGAGTCGGCGCGCCAGTTAGGTGTGCCTGTTCGGTCTGACAATGTTCCGCCTGCTGCGTGAACGATGGGAACTAACGCTGCGATGTCGTATGGCTCGAGTCCGATTGCATCGACTGCGATGTCAACTGCACCTTGGGCAACCAACATGTGTTGCCAGAAGTCGCCAAAGCCACGGACACGTTTCACAGTTTGTGTGAGTCGTGCAATGTTCTGGCTCTTGCCGGCACTATTCCATGCATCGTTTGCCGTAATAGAGAGGTGAGAGTCATAGAGAGACGTGACATCGCTGACATGAATGGCGTGTCCGTTGCAAAATGCTCCACTGCCTTCGTGGCCCCACCAGCGAGTTGCCATAGCGGGAGCAGACACAACGCCAAGAATGGGGCCGCGGTCACGATGGACGAGACCAATCAGAGTTGCCCATACGGGAACACCGCGTACGAAGTTTGATGTGCCATCGATGGGGTCAATGACCCAGGTGTATTCACCGTCGCCACCAGAGCCATGTTCTTCTCCGTACCACGCGTGGTGAGGACGTTGCGCACGAATGAGATCCATGATCAACGTTTCAGTGCCACGGTCAACTTCGGTGACTTCTGTTTGGTTTGCTTTGAGGTCAACTGTGAAATTGCGTGCAGCAAAGCGGGGAAGAGTGAGAGCGTCAGCAGCATCAGCAAGTGACAACGCGAATTGCAGTTCCGCTGCGAGGTCTATTGCGTTCGGGGCCATGTGTCAACCGTAGTGGCAGAGGCGCGCTGGGGGCGGGAGAAATGCAGGAGCCCTGAGGCTTGCGCATCAGGGCTCTCGACATCAGACTCGTGACTCTATTGTGAACGGTAGCGCTGAAAGCATCGCAGTAGTGCGGGATCGAAACGCACCAAATGCCTTGAAAAACCGAATGTTCCGGTTCTTGACATCAGGCCAAACTGAGCCTTACGATGCCTAAATGAATATTTCATCCAAGTCTGTTTTTGGCTCTCGTAGGTCTGGCGGGGCACTACTTATCGTCGGTGTCTTAGCTGGAGTCGCTGTTGGTGGTGGGGCTGGCGTGTTTGCTGCTTCGTCGAAAAAAACTGTGACGGTGTGTGCAGATAAAGAGACGAATGTGTTGCGTTATGCCAAGAATGGAAAGTGCGCAAAGACTGAAACAAAAGTGGTGTTGAACCAAACTGGCGCGAAGGGCGACACGGGTGCTGCTGGCGCGAAGGGCGACACGGGTGCTGCTGGCGCGAAGGGCGACACGGGTGCTGCTGGCGCGAAGGGCGACACGGGTGCTGCTGGCGCGAAGGGCGACACGGGTACTTCAGGCACGAACGGTACAAACGGTACGAATGCAACGGTGGCGATCGCACAACAGTCGATTTGTGGCGCTGGTGGCACATCGTTGTGCAAGGTGGGGATGACTGGCCCGGGTGGTGGGTTGATCTTTTTTGTTGATTACAACGATCAGTACGCAGGTCTGGATTATTTGGAAGCAGCGCCACAGTCGTGTGAAGGAACTTCAAAAACATGGTCGTCAAATACCGCTAATTCGCTAGTCGCAGTCAATGGGTGGGCGGCGCGGGCTGTGGGTGCAGGGAAGGCAAACTCGGCGGCAATGATTGCCAACGGTGCAACGTCGTATACGGCGGACACATCGGGTGCAGCATTTTTTGCTGAGGCCTCGACGTGTGGATCAAAGGACGATTGGTTTTTGGGATCACTTGGTGAGATGAAGTTGATGTATGACAATCTGCAGGGTGTTGGCGGTTTTGCTTCTCGCCTCTATTGGAGTTCGTCTGAGTTCGACGCGACCAGCGCGTGGGGCCAGGGCTTCAGCAACGGGAACCAGTACAACAACAATAAGGCGGAGGCGGACACGGTCTACGTGCGTCCGGTGCGGGCTTTTTAACTATTTACCTATTCATCTATTTGTGTTCAGAGCGCCATCGGCGAGAAGAACACAAGAAAAATATTTTTGAGAAATAGGCAGGCATTCTGTGGCTTTGTATAACGACCTTCCTGTTTTCAAAGATGTGTATCAGTTGACCTTGCGTATTTTTGAGTTGACGATGGGGTTTGCTCGGGAGTTTAAGCATTCGCCGCAAGTTGATAATCAGATTCAGTTTCACCATCAGTATGCAAAGTTGGATGATCTGACTGGTCGTTAATGGGCCAACAAGTCGTGGCGTCTCTGCCAACTTCGACTTACTTGTTTGAGCGGCCTGAATCTCTAGCCCAGCGTTGAACTTCTTTCCAGTCCCAAATGAGGGCTGTCTTCAATGTTGCGATTGGCTCAGGGAAGTCTGCGTGACGGCGGCGCCATTCGTGAACAACTTGGGGTCTCGCAACACCTAGGCGCTGCGCGATTTCGTGCGCACCCACTAGGTCGTCAACGTCAATCTTTTCCCCACGGAAGGCAGTCTAGGAAATCCCTGTCACAAGGTTGTGGAGGCGGAGCGAAGGTCTCTAACCCTTGCTGGGTTTCACTGGTGAACTGGGCCAGTTTCGCGTTTGGGCGATTTCAGTTACGGGCTCAGTCGTGAGGATTTCAGTGTTTTTCATATGTGTCCGTATTGCTTGAATCGTGTGTCTAGCGTCTGTAAGTTCCTTTTCATGAAATTTCTAACTGGTTCTAGGTCTTATTCACGCAAGTCAGCTGAGGTGTTACTCCTTGTTGGTGTTTTGGCTGGTGTCACAGTCGGGGGTGGTGTTGGTGTGATTGCTGCATCGTCAACTAAATCTGTGACGGTGTGTGCAAACAAAAAAACAAATGTGTTGCGTTATGCCAAGAATGGAAAGTGCGCTAAGACTGAAACAAAAATTGAGTTGAACAAAACGGGTGTTGCTGGTGCGAAGGGTGACACGGGTGCAACTGGTGCTGCAGGTGCGAAAGGTGACACTGGTGCTGCGGGTGCGAAGGGTGACACTGGTGCTGCAGGTGTAAAGGGCGATGCTGGTGCTGCTGGTACGAATGGAACAGCTGGTGCAGATGGAACCGCGGGTGCGAAGGGTGACACTGGCGCTGCTGGAGCTTCGTCGCCAACTGGGTTCACGGCGCGCAGTGTGTGTGGTTCAAATGGAACAACGTTGTGTGCTGTTGGTGTGCAAGGGCCTGGTGGTGGAGTGATTGTGTATGTTGACTCAACCAATGAGATGCCTACGTATGACTATTTAGAAGTCGCACCTACAGATGCTTCAACCGGTCTTGAATGGGCAACCACAACAGCGAAATGCGGCTCAACAGTATCTACTAATTGTCGGACGTCGTTTTTGTCAGATGCTGGAACTTCTCTTAATTACTTTGGTTTAGGAATAGGACGTGCAGCGACAGCTCTGATTATTGCTCGTCATAATGCAGGCAGTGTTGCCAAGACTGCGTATGCAGCAGGTATTGCTGATACTTATACAACAGCTACAGCGTCTGATTGGTTTTTGCCTTCCAAGGATGAACTGAACGAGGTGTGTAAATATGCACGCGACACCCGTCAGGATGCTGGCGCCAGTAACGTATGTACTGGCGGAACATTGCGAACGGGTGTTGGTGGTTTTGCTGCTGCTGGCTATTGGAGTTCAACTGAGGACGCTTCGACCAACGCGTGGTTCCATAACTTCGACACCGGGTCCCAGAACAGCTTCGGTAAGGCGGACCCTTTCTACGTGCGTCCAGTGCGGGCGTTTTAACTTTTCAGTTTTTTCTATTGCACGAGGCGGGTGGCAGCTGCGGTAATTCCGGCAGTGTCGAGGCCAATGCGGGCAAGAATTACATCGGGCTTGTTGTGCGGGATGAACTGAGTGGGAACGCCGAGTGATTCAACACGAGTTGCGGGGTTTAGTGCGTGAATTGCAGTTGCAATAGATGTGCCAATGCCGCCATCAAGAATTCCGTCTTCAGCTGTAAGAACTGTGGTGTGTGATGCTGCGAGAGAAATCATTGCGGGGTCTAGTGGTGCACAGCAACGAACATCAATAAGAGTGGCGTTGATGCCAGCAGCAGTAAGTGATTCGAGTGCTTTTTCTGCAGCGGCGACCATTTTGCCGATAGCAAGAATGGCAATGCGGCCATCACCAGTTGCGAGTGTGTGCGAGGTGATGCCGGAACCGATTGCAGCATTGCCAACAGAACGTGCGGTGCCTTTCGGGTAACGAATAACAACAGGGCCACTGCTTGACAGGGTCATTGCGTCGTGAAGCATCTGTTGCAGTTCTTCAAGGCATGACGGTGCAAGAACGCGCATGCCGGGAACTTTGGAAAGAAGTGCCATGTCGTAGACGCCGTGATGGCTTGGGCCGTCATCGCCGGTGATGCCTGCGCGGTCGAGACAAAAGACAACAGGAAGACGATGCAATGCAACGTCGTAGACAACTTGATCCCATGCGCGCGAGAGGAATGTGGAATACAAAGCAACAACGGGACGTAAACCACCCATGGCCATTCCGGCTGCTGCAGTTACTGCATGTTGTTCTGCAATACCAACGTCGAAAAATCGATCAGGGTATTTCTCTTGAAAATCAAGAAGACCTGTTGGGCCTGGCATTGCAGCAGTGATTGCAACAACGCGTGGGTCTGTGGCGGCTTCGCGCAGGAGGGCTTGGCTGAATGCACCGGTGTATCCAGCGACTGAAGTTTTAGCGGGGCCATCGATGGGGTCGAACTTTGGCGTGTCATGTAGATGCTTTTCGTCATCGTTTTCTGCAGGTGAGTAGCCGCGACCCTTTTGAGTGAGTACGTGAATAACAATGGGGCCTTCATCTTCGCGGGCTAGCGCAGATTGGAAAGCTTTTTCTAGTTCTGGAATGTCATGACCATTGAAGGGTCCGACGTAATGAACACCAAGAGCTTCAAAGAATGATGGCGGTTGCAGAAATTCACGAACAGCGGCTTTGAAAGCTTCCATTCCTTGTTCAGCTTGTTTACCGACAACTGGAATCTCGCGCAGGAACGCTTCAAACTTGCGTTGACGTCGAACATAGACAGGGTTGAGACGAATCTTTGTGAGACCACGTGACAATTTTCCAGTTACACGGTCTGGCAGTTTTTGATCTTCAAGTGCGTCGTCAGGTTCAAAACCTTCAGCTGATGTCAGATTAGAAATTGTTGGTGCGTAACTACGGCCGTTGTCGTTCAGCACAATGATGACGCGACTCTTTGAATGACCGAGGTTGTTCAGCGCTTCGTAGGCCATGCCGCCAGTCATGGAACCATCACCGATAACAGCAACGATGTGTCGGTGTGGTGCAACGCCAGCATCACGTGCAATAGCTAAACCATGTGCGTATGACAAGACAGTTGATGCGTGACTGTTTTCAATGAAGTCATGGCGTGACTCTTCACGGTTCGGGTATCCGGAGATTCCGTCTTGTTGGCGTAGGCCAGCAAAACCAGATTTGCGGCCAGTGAGAATTTTGTGCACGTATGCCTGATGTCCGGTGTCCCACAAGATGGGATCCATCGGGCTTTCGAAAACGCGATGCAATGCGATTGATAATTCAACTGCGCCAAGGTTCGAACCTAGGTGGCCGCCTGTTTCGCTGACGGCGTTGACAATGAAGTCGCGAATTTCAGTTGAGAGCGATGACAATTCATCTGTCGTGAGGCCGCGAAGATCGGCCGGTTGGGAGATGCGGTCGAGAATCGCCATGGGTTCTAAGGCTATCTCTCGGGGTCGTCGCGACCCCAGTGTCAACTACTACGGTGCCCATATGGCTGACATATTTGATCTGAACGGAAAAGTGGCTTTGGTCACTGGTGGCAATGGGGGCATTGGGCTTGGAATGGCTCGTGGCCTTGCAAGTCGTGGGTGTGACATTGCAATCTGGGGCACAAATGCCAAGAAGAATGCAACGGCTCGAGCAGAGCTTGAAGCAATGGGAGTGCGTGTGGCGGATTTCATTTGCGATGTAGGCGACCAGTTGCAAGTAGAGGCTGCATTTGTTGCAACGGTGGAAGCGCTAGGCCGTGTTGATTCATGTTTCGTGAACGCTGGTGTTGGTGGCCGCGCGGAGAGTTTTGTATCCATGACGGATGACGAATGGCATCGTGTGATGCGCGTGAACTTGGATGGTGCGTTTTATACGGCACAAGTAGCAGTGCGTCACATGGTTGCGGCGGGTAACGGCGGGGCAGTGGTGTTTACAACTTCTGGTTCTGCGTATTACGGCCAAGCACGCGGACAACATTACGGAGCATCAAAAGCCGGCGTGATTTCCATGACAAAGGCAATTGCAGTGGAACATGCGCGTCATGGCATTCGGTGCAATGCAATTTTGCCTGGCTGGATTGAAAGCGAAATGACAGAAGCCGCATTGGGTTGGGACACATTCATTGCAAAGGTGTTGCCACGTGTGCCGTTGCGTAGGTGGGGAGACCCAAATGACTTTTCAGGAATTGCTGCATACTTTGCAAGTGATGCAAGCAAATACCACACAGGCGACGTGATCACCATTGACGGTGGCTACCACAGCTTCTAAAAATTATGGCGTGTTGCTGGTGGGGTGCGCTGAACGAAATTGTGCGAACTTCTTATCAAGACGTTTTTGATTGAAGTTGTGGAATAAAGCACCAAGCCCGAAGCCACCAGCAAGCGCAAGAATTCCACCGATGCCGTCGGCCCAGAAATGGTTTCCGGTAACGACGATGCAGAACAGTGTGAGTGCTGGGTACAGCAACACTGCTGCTCGAATCCATTTGCGACGTGCAAGAGGCCAGATTGCAAACGCGCACCATGATGCCCACCCAATATGAAGGCTTGGCATGGCTGCGTATTGATTTGAACGAGCTGCAATGCCACCGGAATCAAAATCCCATGGGCCGCCGTAGACCTTCAACGTGTCGACAAAGCCGAATTCGGTTGCGCCGTTGTAGTTGCGCAATTTCGTAGGAATGCAGTCGCCGCCGAAAGTTTTTCTGACTGTCTCCTGACCAGCAACGACAATCTTTGCGGTGCCGGGGCATGGTGCATCGAGAAGGCGGGGCGGCATGAGGGGAAAGAGGGCAAAGCCGATGATGGCAAGACCAGTCATGGCGGCAAGTGCATTGCGGAAAAGAGGAAAGACATCTTTACGGCGGCTCATGAGAACGAAGAAGACTCCGATGGTGACGGCGAAATGTGCTGTGCCGTAGTAGGTGTTCATGAGTTGTATGAACCACTTATATGGAAGGAACCATTGCTGGATTGATTCCTCGTGGTACAGCCCGATGGCTCGCTCGAAACGGATGACCTTCATGGCGTTGTTGAACGAGTTCAAAGGAACATCATCGCCACTGACGCGAATGGACCCGAAGCGGTTGCGGGTGAGCGAATAGATGAAATAGAAGGCGCCCATGATGAGGATTTCTTTCCACCACCAGGTGCGGTGCTCGCGCACCTCCTCTGGATCAGGGGTAGGAATGGCGTCGGTCATGGTGCCTCTACATTAGGTCGGCAGGACTCACGCCTCATGCCGTCAGTAGGATGGGCAAGGTGAGCCTTATTGATCTGTCACATGAGTTCGATTCCAGCGTTTTATCGCGGGTACTAGCAAAGGGGCGGTCCACTGGGGCCGGGTTCTCCGAGGTGTTTATTGAAGATAAACGCTCGATGGGAGCAAGCCTTGACGATGGGCTCGTTGAGCAAGTTTCTAGCGGCCGTGATTCCGGCGCAGGTATTCGCGTTATTAATGGTGAGACCACGGGGTTTGCCTACACGGCGGATTTGTCTGAAGCAGGGCTAATGGCTGCTGCTGGTGCGGCTGCTGCTGCAGCAAGCAGTGGCGATGGTGGAACACATACCGTTTCCTTAGGAACTGCAAAGCGTCACCCTGTAAACACAGTGCGCATTGCGCCACAGAGCGTGCCGAAAGCGCGCAAAGTTGAACTGTTGATGATTGCTAATGATGCAGCACGCGGAATTGATTCAAGCATCGTGCAAGTGTCGGCAGGGTATTCAGACGCAACACGCCGCATTCTGATTGCTAACTCTGATGGAGTGTTTGCTACTGATGAACAAGTACGCACAATCTTTCGTGTCAGTGCAGTTGCGAATGGCGACGCTGGAATGCAAACCGGATACGACTCATTGGGTCACACCATTGGGTTTGAATTGTTCGAAGAAGAAAACATTAATGAATTGGCAGAGCGTGCAGCTCGCCAGGCTGTTACCAAGTTGCGGGCACGTCCTGCGCCGAGTGGTGCATTGCAAGTTGTTATCAAGTGCGGTTCAGGCGGAGTGTTGTTTCACGAAGCATGCGGTCATGGATTAGAAGCAGACCTTGTTGCACGTGGCGCGAGTGTGTATGCAAACCGCGTTGGCGACCAAGTGGCATCGCCGCTGGTAACGCTGATTGATGACGGAACCATGAGTCGCGAGTGGGGAGCAATTGGTATTGATGACGAAGGTCATGAAAGCCAGCGCAATGTCTTGATTAAAGATGGTGTACTGACCGATTACATGTGGGATCACATTCGTTCGAGCAAAGAAGGTCGTGCACCAAGTGGTAACGGGCGTCGCCAAAGTTACGAGCACTTGCCAATGGTGCGTATGACCAACACGTTTGTGTTGAACGGCAGTGATGAGCCAGATGACATCGTGCGTGCAACTGAATACGGTGTGTACGTAGCCAAGTTGGGCGGCGGACAAGTAAACACCGCAAGCGGTGACTTTGTGTTCGGTATGACCGAGGCATATCTGATTGAAAACGGGCAAATCACAGAGCCATTGCGTGAGAGCAACCTGATTGGTAACGGACCACAAGTGTTGGCAGACATTGACATGTTGGGTAACGACTTTGCAATGGGCAACCCTGGCATGTGCGGCAAAGACGGACAAGGCGTGCCGGTAGGCGATGGCCAGCCAACATTGCGCGTGAAGTCACTCACCATTGGTGGCACCGCAGCATGAGCCGCCACACAGTTGATGATCTGCAAGCAATTGCAGATGCCATTGTTGCCATGGCTGAACCTGGCGAACAAATTGAAGCAAATGTTGCGCGGTCACGCGAGACAGATATTCGTGTGTACAACGGCGAACTCGAACATTTTGTTTCGGCACAAAGCCAGGGCATCAGCGTGCGAGTTATCAAAGACGGCCGCACCGGTTCGTCACATGCAGGAACGCTTGATGAAACTGCATGGCGTGAAGTACTTGCAGAAGCACGCGAGAACGCCACTTTGGGCAGCGTTGACGAATGGGCAGGACTTGCTGAACCAGATGGTGTTGCCATTGTGGAACAAGAACTGTGGGACGACACTCTTGATGCGTTTGACACTGCAAAAAAGATTGAGATTGCTAAAGAACTAGAGCGCGCAGCAGTAGGTGCAGACCCACGAGTGCGTATTGACGATTCGAACTATTCAGATGGCGCAACTGAAGAAGCATTTGCCACCACGATGGGTATTCGCAGCAGTGGCCGTTCGAATAGTTGCTATGCCAGTGTCAGCGTGATGGCTGATGATGCCGGTGAAACACAAACTGGTTGGGCATACGCATTAGGCAAGAACCCTGCAGAGTTTGATTTAGCAAAAGCTGGCGTTGAAGCAGCGAACAAAGCAACTGGGTTGCTTGGCGCAGTAAAGCCACCAAGCAAGCGCACAACTGTTGTGCTTGACCCAATGGTTACAGCGCAGTTCCTTGGCATCATCGGATCCACCTTGAATGGTGAGAGCGTGGTGAAGGGCAGAAGTTTGTTCGCAAACCGTCTCGGTGAAGCAGTGGCAAGCCCATTGATTACTTTGGTTGATGACCCAACCGATTCGCGCGCATACACCGCATCAGAAATTGATAGCGAAGGCTTGGCTGCTCGCCGCAACGTACTGATTAAAGATGGTGTGTTGCAGATGTTCGTACATTCGTCGTATTCGGCACGTCGTGCAGGCACAAAGAGCACAGGTAATGCTGTTGGTGGCGGAGTCGGATGCTTGGCATTGCAATTAACACCTGGCACGAAGACACAGGCAGAACTAATTGCAGATATTGAAGAGGGTGTCCTTATTCAGAGCGTGCAAGGTTTGCACTCTGGTGTGAACCCAATTTCTGGTGACTTTTCTACTGGTGCTTCTGGCGTCATGATTCGTAATGGCAAAACAGCGGAACCAATTCGTGAGTTCACCATTGCCTCCACGTTGCAGCGCATGTTGCTTGATGTGTTGGCTGTAGGAAACGATGTCGACTGGTTGCCAATGCGTGCAGCCGGCGTATCAATGGTGATTGCAGATGTCACCATGAGTGGGGCGTAACTGCTCATGGGCAGTGCGGCCGCGGCTGCAATAGAGCGCCATCCGCACTTGGCAACGCCATGCCGTGATGGTTATGTGCGTGTGGATATGCATTCACACACCATGTTTTCTGGTGACTCCACTACAACGCTTGATGAAATCATTGAATCTGTAGTGGAAGCTGGCATTGACGTGCTGTGTGTGACAGACCACAACGCCATTGAAGGTGCGGTGCGGTTGCAACGTGAACTAGAAGGCGACGGAATATGTCGCGTGATTGTTGGCGAAGAAGTACGTACGCATACGGGTGAAATTATTGGCCTGTTTCTCAAAGAACGCATTTCGTTTGGCGATAATGCCGTAGATACTGCAACACAGATTCGTAAACAGGGTGGGGTTATGTATGTGCCGCATCCGTTTGACCCAATGCGCCGCAATCTCACTGAAGCGTCATTGATTGAACTGACAGACCTTGGGTTGGTTGATGCAATTGAAGCGCATAACTCAAAGACCTCTTTGCAGTCATTGAACAAACGGGCACGTGAGTTTGGCGAATCACACGGTTTGGCCTTGGGTGCTGGCAGTGATGCGCACGTGCCACATGCTTTGGGCAGTGCCTTTGTAGAAATGCCCGACTTTGATGGGCCAACTGATTTCTTGGCAAAGCTTAGCGATGGCGTTTTAGTAGGCCATCACTGGGATATGCATCGTCCGTGGAGTGCACGCATTGTGCCTTCCGTGACAGAAGAGTATTAGCGGTTTAGCAATACCGGAATTTCGCGCGGGCCACGTACTTGACCGTTTGCCCACGTAGTTTTCTTTGACTTGTCGAGTGAGTAGTTCGGGAATGCACGAAGCCATTCCTGAAACGCCACCAACATTTCCAAGCGTGCAAGGTTTGAACCAGCACAACGATGAATGCCAACACCAAATGCCACGTGGCGATTGTCTTGACGATCAATTTGGAAGATGTGTGCGTCCTCGAATGCTGCAGGGTCGTGGTTTGCAGCAGGGAAGGTAACAAGTGTTTGTTCACCGGCGCGCATTGGGCAACCAGCAATTTCAACATCGTTGATTACTTTGCGTGCCATGGTGACAGGTGCGTAGTAGCGAAGAACTTCTTCGTTTGCGGTGGTCCACAGTGGATCATCGTTTGGCACTGCAACAAGGCGCTGTACTTCGTCGTTGTGTTGTGCGAAGTGCCAGAGGCCTGAACCAATCGCGCTCCAGGTGGTGTCGATGCCCGCAATGATTTGCAAACGGATGTAGCCAATCTTGATGCCCCAGTCGACTTCTTCGCCGTCGATCTCGGCTGTTGCAATTGTGGTGAGAAGGTCGTCCTTCGGATTAACGAGACGATCTTTCAAGATGACATCGATGTACTGGCTCATCTCTGTAAGAACCTGCATACGAACTGCGTTGTCCTTAGGTGCTAGCTGGAAGCTTTTGTAGATCCAGTCGCGGAACAAGTCAGCATCTTCTTCTGGCAAACCGGTGAGAATGCAAATTCCGTGAACGGGAATGTTCTGTGTGTATTGCACTGCAGCGTCAACAGCGTCCATGCCGTCGAGGTCTTTGATGAGCTTGCGGCAGTAGTCGCGCATTTCTTGCTCCACTGCGGCAACGGCCTTGGGGTTGAACGCAGGAAGGATAACGCGACGGTGGCCGTGGTGGTCAGGTGGGTCAGATGTGATTGGTGGTGCTGCTGCACGTGGCGCATCAGGACGACCGACATTGACCCAGATGGAAGAGAAGTCTTCGGTGTTGTTTGCAATGTCGCGCACTGCTTCCATGGTGACCGGCATGAATGCGCGGCCGTAACGCTCGGTGGAACCGACAGGGCATTGCTCGCGCACGCTGTTCCAGATGTCGATTGCGTTTTCGCCCCAACCATCATCAAGCCAGTCCCAGTCATTCACCCAGTCTTTGACAGGTGCTGATTCGATTTTGTCGTCTGATCCGTATGCCATGGCAATTCCCGTTGATAGAGGTTCGGTCCTAAGAATACTCAGGAATATACGGGTGTGCGACTTGGACATAGGTCTAAGTGGCGAGCACTAGTGAAGCGTCACCGTTGCGTGATGCGGTGGCGACAACTGCGGAAGATTCCGCAGGGACAGCAATGGTGATTCCATTGGTTGGTGAAACCTCTATGACAAGCGCTCCGGCTGCAATAACTGCATCTGCGCTAACAACATCAACATGGTCGCCAGCAATAACTGTGGGTGCCACAAGGTCGGTAGGCATGGCTACACCACGCCATCCGGAAGGGATCTGAATGCGGGCATTATCACGAATGATCATTGCCGTAGAGAGGGCAGTGCGAGACGACAATGCGATTCGGGTTCGGGCGTTTGCAGGAATATCTATGAGTGCTTCATCAGGCTTAATAGCTAGTGGCAAGGCGACGCGAGTTGTGTTTACGTCGGTGAGCGATTCGCCCGCGGCAAGGTTGCGCGATGTGACCAAGATGGAAACTTTGGAAGTCCACTGTTGTTGTGTGACTCGTGTTGAATGCACGGTTCGTGCCACAAGAAAACCAATGATCACAGATACGACAAGAACCGCAATGAGTTGGGCGCGACGTTGAATCTGTAATGCGCGAATGAGGACATTAAGAAGTGTGGTGAATTGCGCGATTGCAGTGCGCAGAAAAAAAGTGAGTGATTTCATAGGAACCCTTTCAGGTACCTATGTGTGCGCTACTTAGTCAGAAGAGGAAGAGGATGGCGAAGGTGTTGCTGCAGGCGCGGGAGCTGCTGCACTTGATGAAGAATCGCCCGACGAGCTAGGGGCAGGGGTGCTGCCGGACTTGCCACTATCTGTTTTGTAGAAGCCGCCACCTTTGAAGGTGATGCCGACTGGGAGAAAGACTTTTTTGACAGGGCGCATGGTGCCGTCGACAGGGTGCTTGGCCTCGGTAAGCGAGTCTTCTGAGAAATCTTGGAAAATCTCGACTGTTTCGCCTGTTTCAACGAATTTATATACGTATGTGGGCATTGGGGTCTCCGGGGTTGGCACTCAGGTCCATCGAGTGCCAAATGGTATCTGGCTAGCGTGGGATTCCATGAGATCGCGTACCGCTGTTATTCCTGCCGCGGGCCTCGGGACCCGTTTTTATCCGGTCACGAAGGCTGTGCCGAAGGAATTGTTGCCAATCGTGGATGTGCCTGTCCTGCAGCTGGTGATGGACGAAGCCGTTGCGGCGGGGGCCGAACACATTGTGTTGGTGTCTCATGTTTCTAAGACTCCGGTTGAGGCATACGTTGCGCCGTCGGCAGCTGTGATTGAAAAGGTGCGTGCCAGTGGGCGCGAAGACCTTGCAAATAGATTGGCGCGCATTGGTACTGACGTGCGCGTGAGCGTGGTGTATCAAGATGCGCCGCGCGGTCTTGGTCATGCAGTGGGGTGTGCGCGCAGTGCTGTTGGCGATGAGCCGTTCTCTGTGTTGTTGCCAGACGAAATCATGGGCGATGCAGCATTGTTGAATGCATTGGTTGATTCGTGTGAGAAAAAAGGTGTTGGCGCTGTTGGTCTGATGCGTGTGCCAATGGAACAGGTATCTGCATACGGTGTGATTACGCCGTCGGCTTCGTCGCCAGAGGAAGGCCCGTACGACATTGTTGATGTGGTGGAAAAACCTGCGCAAGCAGATGCACCGAGCAACCTGATCATTATTGGTCGGTATGTATTGACGCCCGATGTGTTTGCAGAAATTGATGCCCTGAAGCCACATGCAAATGGGGAACTGCAACTGACAGATGCGTTACGTGCACAGTCGTTGCGTTCACCGTTAACCGGAATGTTGAACCGTTCGCAGCGATGGGATACGGGAACGCCAATGGGTTGGTTGACTGCAGTTGTAGATATCGCATTGACGCGACCTGACATTGAGCCAGGGTTCCGCGCCTGGCTGACGCAACGCCTCGGCGATTAAGTGTCGCGGTCGCGACGAAACGTGTTGTGCTCGTCGAGAACTAAACCGAATTCATCAACCGTTGCTGCATGTTGTTCGCCAGTAATGAGAGATGTGTATTCCCACGCATGTTCATCATGTCGGGTGTAGCGCTGTGGAGTTTTCACAATGCCAAGAGTTTCAACGTTGATAGTGATGACTTGCAGATCAGCAGTGTGACCAATTTGTAATGGCAAGCGATGCGTGATGATTGAGTTTGTAAACGGAGTGCCTGCAAAGTCAATATCAACACATCCGTCAAGTTCTGTGCGGTGTTCGCCATTCATTTCGCCCCATTGGCCGTGGCCATCTGTTGCAAGCCACAAGTCGGGCTCTGGCAAATCACGGAATAACAACATCTGTTGCACCACCCACGATGCAGACATGCGAACAACGGCGACTGCTCTGTCTGCAAGCAACCCGATTTCTGCAGTCCAGCCTTCGTTTTCCCAACGCAATTCAACAGAACTACCTGGCGAGCCGTCCCACCGAGACCATGTTGCCTGGTGCCCAGAAGCAGAGGGGGCCTTGTAGAACGACATGTAATAGGTATATCGCAGGAATGGACTGAAAAGTGGTGGGTGGCTTCGTTCACAGGTACCGTTTCGCCCATGACTCCACTGCACGACGTTCTCGCCATGGTGCTGGCCCGTTGTGCGGTTGTTGCCCCAATGCGTGTTGCGCGTGCAGATGCTGCAGATTGCATTGTTGCCCACGATGTTGTGGCAACAGAACAGGTGCCGCCTTTTGCGAACACTGCGGTTGATGGTTACGCCGTGCGGTCAGCCGATGTTGCAAACGTTCCGGTTGAGTTGCGCGTGATTGGTGAACTTGCTGCTGGTGCAGCACCCACCATTGCGGTGACAGCAGGTACTGCGATTCGCATAATGACTGGCGCGCCAATTCCTGATGGTTGTGACTGTGTTGTGATGGTGGAAGATACCGAACGTATTGGCACAGACAGTGTGAAGATTTTGAAATCGGTTCCGGCCGGAGCTGCAATTCGTGCTGCAGGGTCTGATGTTGCAGTGGGTGCAACGGTAGTTACAGCTGGCATGCGCGTGACCCCGATGATTGAAGGCGTGTTGGCAAGTATCAATGCAACACATGTAGTGGTGTACCCGCGTGTGAAAGTAGGAGTCATTTCCACTGGTGATGAACTAGTTGATGATGGCTCGCCACTAGGTGCTGGGCAGATACGCGAATCAAACCGCACCATGCTTGTTCGCATTGTGGAAGAAGCCGGAGCAACAGCAATTGACCTTGGCATTATTCGCGACAATGAAGATGAACTGGAAGCGGCATTGCATAGTGCAGTGAGCACTGGTGGGTGCGATGCGCTTGTAACCAGTGGTGGTGTCAGCATGGGTGACTACGACATTGTGAAAGCTGTGCTGTCACGCATTGCAGATATGAATTGGGTGCAAGTGGCAATGAAGCCAGCGAAGCCGTTTGCTTTTGGAACGCTTCAGAATCCGACTGGTGTATCAATTCCGATTTTCGGTTTGCCAGGAAACCCTGTGTCGTCGTTAGTGAGTTTTGAACTTCTTGCACGACCAGCGATACGCACCATGATGGGTTTTGGTACGGCTGCTCATCGTCCCGAAGTGTCGGCAATTACAGATGATGCAGTGAGTCGCCATCCTGATGGCAAGGTGCATTTCGATCGTGTGCACGCATCATGGGGTGCAGATGGCCGCGTGCATGTCAGCCGAAAGAGCGAACAGGGAAGCCATCAGTTGGCTACAACTGCGGTTGCTAATGCCCTGATGAGGGTTCCGGACGGCAATGGGCTCGTCGCAGGGGACAACGTGATGGTCACATTCCTTGGTGCTGATGCTGGGCCAACGGCCGCCAAGTAGTCACAAGTTGATTACTGCGTAGGATTGCCCCATGGATCTTGTTGACAACTTTGGGCGCGTGGTGCGTGACTTGCGTATCTCTGTCACAGACCGCTGCAATTTCCGTTGTACCTATTGCATGCCAGCTGAAGGCATGACCTGGCTAGACCGTTCTGAAGTGCTGACCTACGAAGAAATCGAGCGCGTTGCTCGAATTTGTGTTGAGACATTTGGCGTTGACAGTTTGCGCCTGACTGGTGGCGAACCAACAGTGCGCGCGCATTTGCCACAACTGATTGCAAAGCTTGCAGCATTGCGCCTGTCTGATGGCACGAAGCCTGATATTGCTCTCACAACAAATGGCGCAACGCTTCGCAACATTGCACTTGAACTGCGCAACGCTGGCCTTGACCGCATCAACGTAAGCCTTGACAGTTTGAAGCCAGAGCGATTCTTTGCCATGACACGCCGTGATGAACTTCATAATGTGCTTGCCGGAATTGCAGAAGCACAAATTGCTGGGTTCTCACCAATGAAGGTGAACGCAGTTGTAGAACGTGGTGCAAATGACGATGAAATTCTTGATTTGGTTCGTTACGGCCGCGACAACAATGTTGAAGTGCGCTTTATTGAGTTCATGCCACTCGATGCCACCAATGAATGGGAACGCAACAAGGTTGTTAGCCAAGATGAAATTGTTGCCACCATTGCAGCTGAGTTCCCACTGGAACTGATGCCGTCACGAGGTGCGGCACCTGCAGACCGTTGGCGCTTTCTCGATGGCAAGGGAACTGTTGGTGTGATTCCTAGTGTGACTCATCCGTTCTGTGGCGATTGTGATCGCGTGCGACTTACGTCTGACGGTCAATTCCGTACGTGCTTGTTTGCCACTGATGAATCTGACATTCGTACGTTGTTGCGCAACGGTGGCACTGATGCAGAGATTGCTGAACTGATTCAAGTTGCTGTCGGAGCCAAATGGGCCGGACACCAAATCAATCAGGTGAATTTCATTCGGCCGAATAGGTCGATGAGCCAAATTGGTGGGTAGCACCATGTCGCATGACCAAACAGGCGAACTAGCAAACATTCGAGTACTCGTTGAGATTGACGGCCCCGTTGCGACGTTGACATTGAACAGACCAGACAAACGCAATGCCATCAATATGGGAATGTGGGCAAGTATTGATGCCCAAGTGAGCGCATTGACTGCTAACCCTGATGTGCGAATTCTTGTAGTGCGCGGCAGTGGTCATCATTTTTGCGCAGGCGCAGACATTACGGAACTGACGAATGGCCCAGGTGGGGAATATGCACGCATTAACTGGGCAGCAGAAGAAGCGTTAGCAAATTTCCCAGGCCCAACTATTGCGGTTATTCGCGGTAATTGCGTTGGTGGTGGAGTGTCTATTGCAACTGCGTGCGATATTCGACTCAGTAGTGATGATGCAGTGTTTGGTATCACTCCTGCCAAGTTGGGAATTGTGTACCCCACGAATGCACTCGAGCGTGCGGTGCGCGTGATCGGTGGCTCAGCTACGAAGCATCTGATGTACACGGGCGAACTGATTGATTCAGCACGGGCATTGCGCATAGGGCTAATTGATGAGTTGCTGACCGTTGCATCGCTTGATGCGCGCGTGGATGAACTTGTTGCGGTTCTTCTTGAGCGTTCTTCACTGACACAAGTTGCAAGCAAGGCCATGATTGATGAAGTGGTGCGCGAAGGCAAAGTGAAGCCAAAGACCACCTTGCATTGGGAAACCGAAATGGATAAGAGCGGCGAAGTACGCGAAGGCGTTGCTGCGTTCTTAGCTAAGCGCCCCGTGCGCTGGCCGTGGCGTCGTCACTAGTTCTGTACTTGCAGAATTGCTTCAAAGCCACCCAGGACATCGCTGACGTCGCTAAAGCCATTGGCGCGTAACACGCTTGCTGCAATTGATGATCTGTATCCGCCGGCGCAATACACAACTGTGGGAACAAGTGGGTCAAGTTCAGCCAGGCGTTTACGTAATTGCGATACGGGAATGTTTGAAGCGTTGGGCAAGTGGTTGATTGCATATTCACCATCTCCGCGAACATCGACTACTTGCAAGTTGTCGATCTCGTGCCTGCGTGTTGCGAACTCTTGAGCCGTTAGCCGTGAGGCACGGCCAACTTCACTAGGGACATCGGCCAGATTGTCTGCGATGAATGACCCAACAACGCGGTCGTAGCCGATACGTGCGAGGCGTACTTTGGCTTCCAGTTCCATTCCGGCATCAGTGATGATGACAATGTCCTCGTCTGGTCTGATTACAGAGCCTGCATATTCTGCATACCTGCCCGCAAGCCCAACGTTGACTGAACCATGTAGATGCCCTGCAGCAAAGAACTGTGATTCACGAGTGTCGACGATCTGTAAACCCTTATCGCGTGCATCAAGTAGTTGAGTAATGGTGAAAACGGTTGGCGGGACATGTTCGTCAAGGGTGTCGCGATTCTTTTGGTTCAATACGGCGTCGTAAATGAAATAGCCAGGAGCTTCTGGTTGGCCTTCAGTAACCGCAGCAACAAACGAATCGGCATCAGTGAATTGCAATGCGTAGTTATCGCGACGTTGTACGCCCATGGTGGACGAAGTCTCTGTTGACAAGTTCTTTCCGCATGCACTGCCTGCGCCGTGGGCAGGAAAGACTCGGGTGGGGTCTGGCAATGTCAGCAGTTTGTTTTGAATTGATGCGAACAACATGTGGCCAAGTTCGTCTGCGGTTTTTCCGACACTGACCAACAGGTCTGGACGACCAACATCACCAATGAACAAAGTGTCGCCTGTCAGAACGCCGTAGGGGACTGCATCACCGTCATGTTCGTACACAACGTACGACGCCGACTCTGGTGTGTGTCCGGGTGTGAGTCGCGTTTCAATCACAACATCACCAAGCACAATGCGTTCACCATCTGCAAGTAGGTGGGCTGCAAACTGAGGGCGAGCTTCTGCGCCGAAACAAATGGTTGCGCCAGTGGCTTTGGCAAGTTCAAGATGACCAGACAAGAAGTCCGCATGAAAATGTGTTTCAAGAACATGGGTGATTGTGAGATTCAGTTCGCGTGCACGGTCAAGGTATTGGTCAATGTCGCGTTGGGGGTCTACGACAACTGCCTTGCCAGTGGATTGATCGCCTACGAGATACGAAGCGTGGGAGAGGCATTCAAGGTAAAACTGTTCAAAGATCATGGGGTTCCTTTTCTGGGATGTCTACATGATACCCTAAGGGGTATAACTTTCGTTCC
>JBILOM010000180.1:0-6087 GCA_044374495.1 Ilumatobacteraceae bacterium
TTGCACCAACTTTGTATGACGAAGAGATAGTCATTTTGATCTTGCCTGCGTAACTCTTCATACGAATCTTTGGCCTGATGCCATTCTTCTTGTCGAGAGTAAAACCCATTTCATCGGTGATGATGATTAGTCCTGGAGATACTGCAGGAAAGATACCAACCGTATTTGCATCAGTCTCAGACTCAGTTAAAGGCTCTTTATCCCATGAAGGCGTATAACCAGCCGGAAGAGTTGTTGAAGTCGTCACAGCCGGTGCAGTTGTCGTCGTTGTTTTTGTAAGAGCAGTGACAGATGCCGAGGCAGTACTTGCTGCTGAATCTCCTGTACTTACTTTTGCGATAGTTGTAAATGTGTATGCGGTGCCTGCCGTGAGGCCAGAGATGGTGCATGATCCTGAAGCACCAGTGACTGTGCATTTCGCGTCACCCGGTGTTGCTGTGACTTCATATGATGTTGGTGTTAGACCGCCGGTTGGTGCAGTAACAGTGATTGTTGCGCTTTCTTCACCTGCGACAACTGTGGGAACTCCCGGAGTATTTGGTTTTGTTTTTGCAAGAACAGTCGTTGACGCTGATGCAGTGCTTGCGCTCGAGTCTCCTGTGCTTACCTTTGCGATAGTTGTAAATGTGTACGCAGTACCTGCTGTTAGGCCGGTGATAGTGCATGATCCTGAAGCACCAGTGACTGTGCATTTTGCATCACCCGGTGATGCTGTGACTTCATAAGACGTAGGGGTTAGACCGCCGGTTGGTGCAGTCACCGTGATTGTGGCGCTTTCTTCACCAGCGACAACTGTAGGAACTCCCGGAGTATTTGGTTTTGTTTTTGCAAGAACAGTCGTTGACGCTGATGCAGCGCTTGCTGCGGAACTGTATGTCGATCTCTTGGCGATAGTCGTGAATGTGTACGCGGTGCCTGCTGTTAGGCCAGTGATGGTGCATGATCCTGAAGCGCCGTCGACTGTGCATTTTGCGCCACCTGGTGATGCTGTGACTTCGTATGACGTTGGTGTTCGTCCGCTAGTTGGTGCAGTCACTGTGATGGTTGCACTTTCTTCACCTGCAACAACTGTGGGAATTCCCGGGGCATTTGGTTCGGGGCGAGTACCACCCATGTTTGTTATTGGCAGAGTAAAGGAGACGTAGTCTTCACCATTTGCTCTTTGAAATGCATTATTTGCAAGTGTGTTGTCGATAGCTGGTGCGGTGTAGGTGAGAGTGATCACTGAGCCGCTGTACACAGTGGTTGTGAGAGTGAGATCGATGATGGCTGATCCAAATACGGAAAATGCGGTGACTGGATTCGGAACTCCATCAACCTTCACATCGAAGCTCGATAGCGCAGGAGGCTTGGTTGAGTCCACACTGCAGGCGCAAGACCATGTGATTTTCTCAATGATGTAGGTCCCTGTTGTGGTTGGGAACGTGGCTCCGCTCGCTGTTTCTGTGGACAGTGGCAATGGTGCAATCGCCACCATGGTGGCGATGAGGGCGCCAACAAGGGCTAAAGCGGATCGGGAACTGAAAGTTTTCAACACCTAAGTATCTTAGGGTGTGGATAAGTTACATAGGACAGTCCTATGGCGCGACTATCGCTCTTAGTCAGTTTCCTCAATGATGTCAGGGAGTTCTTCGCCCTCTACCTGGTGAGGTAGCAGAGCTGCCAGCGCAGTGATGGCGCTTGGAAGGTCATGAGCCCGAAGGTGTCCTTGCACCGAGGCCGTTGCCTGGGTCGGGTCAAGTTGCAATGAGTGCGACCAACGGACTTCAAAGACGCGACGTTGAGGGTCAACGCAGAACACAAGCGAGGCTTGTGGATAGCGAGTTGCGATCTTGTCGGCTACTCGAGCAGGGTGTCGACCGAGTGGTCCAACACGTACCAAAATCTGGTGACCGCTAGTGCGCTCAGCCGTATCAATTGCATCTGCAACTTGATCAGCATTTTCTTTCCACCACTGAGCCATTACCAACTCCCGCCCGCTCCGCCGCCGCTGAAACCGCCGCCGCCTCCACCACCGAAACCGCCGAAGCCACCGCCGCCAAAACCACCACGGTGACCACCAAAGCCTCCGCCATAAATGGTTCCTGCACCAAAAGGTCCGAGTACACCGCCGCCACGCTTTTTCCCGGTCGCCGCAATTGTGATGAACAGAATGATGAGTCCGAAAAACAAGATGATGCTGAAAATTGATTGCTGTGGCGTCTGTTCAGTCGCAGGTGTGCTTGGCACAATAGCTTCAGAAACAATGTTTTCTCCACGCCACACTTGCATCACTGCACGTGCACCATCGCGCACTGCGCCGTCAACATCATTTGCGCGCAAACGAGGAAGCATGACTGAGTCAACAATTCTTCCTGCAGTGACGTCTGTGAGTTCACCTTCAACTCCGCTGCCGACTTCAATTCGCAAGGTGCGATCTTCTAGTGCAATTAAGAGAAGAACACCGTTGTCCTTTTCCTTGTCACCGATACCCCACGAGCGTGCAAGATCAATTGAGTAGTTCTCGGGAGTTGCGTTACCAGTGGAGTCGATAACTGCAACTGCAATTTGCGGACCACCTGATTGCTGAAACGAAATCAACTCACTGTTGATTTGTGTTTCCACTTCTGCAGAGACTCTCCCGATTGAATCGACAACTGGCGCAGTGAATTCAGGTAGTGAGGCAGCCGGAGACGAGCACCCGAGAAGGATGACGCCAAACAATGCCAAAGTGAAGAAATATTTTTTAGCCACCTGGGTTGAGATCCACGGTTGGGGCTACGTCTGCACCTGCGGCTGCTTCAAACAAGGTTCGCTTTTCAAATCCGAATATTCCAGCAATGATGGAACGTGGGAAGCGTCGAATAGCACGATTGAAATCAGTGACTGTCTCGTTATATGAACGACGTGCTTGTGCTACTCGGTTTTCTGTGCCTTCTAGTTGCACCTGCAAATCACGAACGTTTTGCAAACTGGCAACCTGTGGGTAGCTCTCAACGACGACAAGCAAGCGCGACAACGCGCCTTCAAGTTCACCAGCAGCGGCAACGCGGTCATTGCCAGAGGCTGCACTTGCATACTTTGTACGAGCTTCAGTGACTTTTCCAATGATTTCGCGCTCCTGTTCGAGAGCGCCTTCAACTGACTTCACAAGATTAGGAATCAGATCAAAGCGTCGTTGCAGCTGCACGTCAAGGTCAGCGACAGATTGGTCAACCTTGAGTTCACGATCAACAAGACCGTTGTATGAGCTAGTGAGAATCAGGATGATGAGAAGGAGAATTCCAGAGACAATTGCGACTGGAGCGATCCATTTATTTTTTGACATGTTGACCCTTACGTGTTTTTTCTGGCTAGTCCGTGGATAGTGAAGTGACGGCCAGGCGATCTGCGGCGCACGATCGTTCCCGCGTGGAGGCTGCTTCCGTCAGGACCTGACCTGGTTTACGGGCGATCGTCGCACAGGACCCGACCGCCACCTCACCACCCACGGGCGAACCCGAAGTCGTTGAGGGTTCCAGCGTACAAGACAGTTAGCCTGACTACCCGTAGTTGTAGCAATACAGCCACCTGGAAGAGTGCGAGAGCGGCCGAACCGGCACGCTTGGAAAGCGTGTGAAGTGAAAGCTTCCGTGGGTTCGAATCCCACCTCTTCCGCCATGACAGACATGTCGAACATCCATCTCGAAGCCATGCAGGTTGCCCTTGATGAAGCGCGTCTTGCCTTCGCACACGGCGACGTGCCAGTGGGCGCTGTGGTTCTTCACAACGGCGAAGTTATTGCCCGTCGCCACAACGAACGAGAATTCGCAAATGACCCAACTGCCCATGCAGAAGTGTTGGCATTGCGTGATGCAAGTCAAAAACTTGGTAGCTGGCGTTTAGATGAATGCACCCTTGTTGTCACGCTTGAACCGTGTGTCATGTGTGCAGGTGCTGCGCAGTCATCACGCATTGGCCGACTTGTGTATGGAGCTGCCAATTTCGAAGCAGGTGCAACAGCAAGTTTGTACAACGTGATGAGCGATCCACGCCTTGGTCACAACCCGCCAGTGGAACACGGATTGCTTGCCGAAGAATCAGCAGCATTGCTGAAAGAGTTCTTCGCCTCTAAACGTTCGTAGAACTATTTAGAGAAAATGTTGGCTGCCTGTTCGCCTAGGTTGGTCTCAGGATTTGGCGAAGGGTTGCAATTGCTGCGTCTTCCCATTGGGTATCAAGGTCTGGGTCTTCAGAGATATCGACCAGGATTCGGCCTACCAGCATTGATTGGATGACATAAGCGACACCCAAGATTGGCTCAATTGGATTGCATAATCCGTTGTCTCGGGCCTTTTCGATAATCCGAGCTACAACCTCGGAGCCACTGCGTTGTTCGTTGGCAAGTACTTCTCGAATAGCTGCAGAGTTGTGGGAAGACGCCAAAGAAGAAATTCTTCGTTGGCGTCTTCTTTTATTATCCGACGATCTGAAAGAACGAATGCCAAGTTCAATTAGCTCGAAGGCTTTTTCACCAGATGACAATGTGTCGAGAAACGCCTCGAACTCTGCAGTACCGCGTTCAAGAGAACGCATTGTGCTTGATGTTTCGAGAGCAGCGATAACACCATCACGACCGCCGAAGTGGTGGTACACCGAACTCCGCGCGACTCCGGATTTCTCCATCACTCGATCCAAGTTGAATTTGACGAAACCAAATTCGGCCATTTCTTCTTCGGCTGCTTTCAACACACGTTCAATAGTTCGCAGACCGTCTGAACGTTTGCGACGCGTGGGTGTAGTCCCCGCTATGTCTGAATCGTCCTTCTTCATAACGACAAGACTAACGATTTACATGCGCGTTGTGGCAAGCGCAACTAACGATGTAATGAGGACTCGTAGTACCGTTGGGAATCCGCTGAAAAGCGTGCATGGTCTGGGGGGAATTCATGTCAATTACTGAGACATCAACACGCAAAGTTTTTACTCCGTGGGCAACGTTCACTGTGTGTGCCATTGCTAGCTATATCTCTACGTTGGATATGTCCATCGTGAATGTGGCGTTCTTTGAAATTCAGGAAAGCTTTCCCAAGGATTCTGCTTCCACAATTGCGTGGGTCGTCACCGCATATTCCATTCTGTTTGGGTCACTACTAGTCGTGTCTGGTCGACTTGCTGATCAAGTAGGTCGCAAACGTTTCTTCATAACAGGAACAGGATTCTTCTTGGTGGGTTCTTTGCTATGCGCAATTGCGTCAACAATGGGATTACTCATTGCTGGTCGAGCAGTGCAGGGACTTGGCGGGGCAATGATGGTGCCAGCGTCCACCGGTTTATTGCTCGGCGTGTTCCCACCTGAAAAACGTGGACAAGTAATGGCGTGGGTTGGATCTATTGGTGCACTTGGCGTTGCGTCTGGTCCGACACTTGGCGCATTCTTTGTTTCTACGTTTGGTTGGCGCTCAGCGTTTTGGATCAATGTGCCTATTTGTTTCGTAACTTTGTTGCTTGCCTGGCGCGTGACATCAGAGTCTCCACGAATGAAAGGTTCACGGCCAGACATTCTTGCCGCAGTTGTGTTTACCATCGCAGTTGCGTCGTTGGTGTGGGGAATATCGCGTTCAGAAACACTCGGCTGGAGTGATTCGTCTGTGCTCTCCCTGTTCGCAATTGCTTTGTCATTCGGATTACTAGTTGCATGGCGGTCTGTACATCACAAAGATCCGCTATTGCCAGGTGAATTGTTTAAAGAACGCACTTTCACATTGGCGAACATCTCCACTTTCCTCTACGGTGCTGCATTCAGTGGAAACATTTTGAACAACGTCTTGTTTCAGCGAACAATCTGGGAGTTCAGCGCAACAAAAGCAGGCTGGTTCTCTGTGCTTTCACCAATCGTCGTTGCAATCACATCAATGATTGTGGGTCGCAAAATGGCTTCAATTGGTTACAGGCGATTATTAATTGCAGGACCAATGATTATGGCGAGCACTGTTATGGCCTCCGTGTTGTTTTTGCACACAAACCCAACTCCATGGTTTCCATTCCTGCCCATCATGTTTTTCTTAGGAATCGGACTTGGCGCAACGTTTCCTGCATTGTCTGCGTGCACGATTATGCGTTTGCCAC
>JBILOM010000008.1:0-20891 GCA_044374495.1 Ilumatobacteraceae bacterium
TGGGCACTGGGCGCCCTCGCTGGTAGCCTTTGGGTTCCCTTCCGGGGTAGCTCAGTTGGCAGAGCAACGGACTGTTAATCCGTTTGTCGTGGGTTCGAGCCCCACCCCCGGAGCCAGTCGCACCTCTAACCTCGGTCGACTCTCGGGCCCATAGCTCAGTTGGTTAGAGCAGGGGACTCATAATCCCTTGGTCGCAGGTTCGAGTCCTGCTGGGCCCACCATTGACTTGCCGAAGGAATTGCGCCTATTCGGCTTTTGCCCATGCCGCTGCTGGTGAGAATTTTCCAAAAATGAAGCGGATGCCAAAGATGGCTGCACCGAGCATGGCAATCGCCACTGTGATGCCGGAGTACCAGGCCTTACCAACGTCGCTGCCCGCAGTCAATGTGTGAGCCATGACGAGAACGAACTGCGCATACGACAGCAGGTGGATTCGGCGCCATGTAGTTCTTTTCATTTTTCGCATCATCAGTGATGTGATTTGTACTGCACCCAAAATGTAGAAACCAAGAATTCCCAAACTGACGGGGAGTGGTTTCCATTTGCTGACGAACGGCACTAAGACAGACACAAAAGTAAATGAGATATACGAATCCGCAATGAGCGTCAGCATGTGAATGATTGTGAAGATCAGTGCAAGGCCGCCCATCCAAGTGTGAATATCTCGAAGCCATGCAGGTCTGTCGTTCGGCTTCAATACACGGGTTGCCAGCAGCACACCCCAAAAAACAGTGAGCAAAATAAGCGCCATTGCAATATTCGCTGAGGCACGTGTGAGATTCCACCAGATTTGATTAGTCATGAGTAAATGTCTTCCAGGATTCGGTTCGTGTTATGTGTCCGTCGGCAGAGACAAGCATCGCTGCTAATCCTGTACTGGTCAGCGTGTCAATTGCTTGTGCCGGATTGCTAAGGATCGCATACTTTGTCCATGCCTCAGACCATGCAGCTGAATTTGCAATAACAGTTGCTCCAACGGTGTGTTGGGTGTCGTGTGCTGATGAATCGGAGAACAAATGTGAAGCGATACCAGCACTATGTCGCTGTCGTGCAAATAGCGAAGAAGTGGCAACCCCGCCAACCGCAATGCGAATTGTGTCGAGAATGACGCCGGTATCAATGGGTGAGAGAATTTCGACATCCCACCCAATGGAATCGCCGGTGTTGATTGCCATGTCGCCACCAAGGTTAATGCACGCTGCTTGCGCACCGTGTTCCAAAGCGAACTGAAGAATGAGATCGGCTGCTAGTCCTTTTCCAATTCCGCCTGCGTCAAGGGTCATGCCGTGAGGAAGTGAAACTTTTCCATCGTGAAAAACATGAATACCTGAAAGATGTGAAAATACACTTGCATGGGCTGCGAGTGTGGTGCTTCTGCCGTTGATGAGGGAGTGTGTGTCGCCAGCTGCAATCTGTAGAGGGAGGCGCGTCGGGTTGTATGCGCCTTCAGTTGCCTGATGCGCAGCGATCATGTGGTGGAGAAGCGTCAGTGTCTTTTCGTCCACCACAGTGGGTTGCCCATTGGCATTATTAATGCGTGAGATATCACTTGTCGGAATGAACCGACTCCACAGTGATTCAAACTCTTCGACGAGATCAAGGCAACGCACTGCTAGGTCATGTGAATCAATGCCAACAACCGTCGCCACGCAGGTGACTCCCATTGCAATGCGTTCCACACGTGCTGTGGTGGCGGATGTGATTGTCATCACAGTGCTTTAGTTTGAACCGCTGCTCTGTTGTTTTGTTGGTGTTGGCGCTGCTGCTGGAGCCTGTACCTGTACAGACGGAGTGCCTGCTGTTGCTGCTACTGCTCCAGGTACTGGCACATAAATAACTTGTGATGTTTCAGTAATCACGCCTGCATCGATCGGTGACTTCTGCGCAACGTTTGAGATGATGCTTTCAGGAATCGTGGGTTGAGCAGCTGACACTTTCTGAGAAAGTGTGTAACCAGTTGTCAGACCGATTAACGCAGTAGCTGAGAGACCAGTTGCCAATATGCGGGCCGAGATGGCTGGGTGCTTTTTCCGGGCGCCTGTACGTGCAGTTCGAGCAACAGGTGGTGCTGGAGGCACGTCTATAGCGGTGGTGTTTAGTAGTGGGTCGTTAATCATTAGTCGTCATCCTCGTCTTCTTCGTGTTCGCGATCTTTTTTACGTTCGTTTTCGTGCTCTTCGTCGTCATCGTCGTCATCGTCGTCATCATGATCATCATCATCGGAGTAGGGCGGCTTTGGTGGGTTCGCAGCTGGCTTCATGGTGCTTGGTGGCGCAATTGGTTGTGCGGTCACACTGACCACTACTTTTCCGTCAACTAAACGAGCAAGGAATTCGATCCGTGCGGTTGATGAAACGAAAGGAACTCTGACGTCACCATTTGGCTGTACTTGTGCCGGTTCTGATGTCCAGCCAGCAGCAGGTAGAACGTTGCTCACGGCAATTGCTCCAGAGCGCATGTCAAGGACAACCGAACCAGACGTTCCGACTTGATATGTCGTGGTGGTGTTGTTCAAAACAGATGACTGAACTTTTGTGGACTTTTCAACGACCTGGGCAGGAAGCGTGTTGACAGCGTCAACGACCGGTGTTCCCGATGCAGTTGCTGAGACCGATGACGAAGTGCTGAGGACGCTCGAGTTGACAGCGTAAGCAGCTGCCCCTGCGGCCAGTACTCCTGCGATAGAGAGGGTGGTGGCTATTCCTACCTTCATGATGTGCTCCTTTGTGGACCGGTGGCCCTTGTTCATCACAGTACGAGCCCCTTGTAAAGGGAATGGTGTGGACTTATCCAAGATTCATCCAATTCCGAAGTCGTGCGTTAGGTCACAAGCCCTGAAAGAGGCACAATGGGGTTGTGAAGGTTCTGCTTGTTGAAGATGACTCAGCTATTGCTGGCTCCGTTACAACGTCGCTCTCCAATGCAGGCATGACCGTTCATCATTGTGTAACTGGCGCTGACGCTATTGCAGCAGCAAAAGAATTCGCACCTGAAGTCATATTGATGGATCTTGGTTTGCCTGACATGGACGGACTTGATGTCTCAAAAAACATCCGCGAGTTCTCCAGTGTCCCCATCATCATCGTTAGCGCACGCGGAGATGAATTGGATCGAGTCCTCGGACTAGAACTTGGCGCAGATGATTACGTGGTTAAGCCATTTAGTCAACGTGAACTGCTTGCCAGAATTAAAGCTGTTACTCGTCGCGGGTATGAAACTCAACAACCAGTAGCCAGTTCCGCATCGACGCGCGTGGTCGTCGATGAACGAACTCATAGTGCCACTCTTGATGGCGAAGAAGTAGCCCTGACTGCAAAAGAATTCGATTTACTTGCGTTCTTGTCGAGTGAACCTGGAATTGTGTTTCGGCGCAACGACATCTTGGAACATGTGTGGGATACCAATTGGTACGGCACCACAAAGACGCTTGATGCGCACATTGCTTCTATTCGAAAGAAACTGGGAAGCCCAGATTGGATTCAGTCAGTGCGTGGAGTCGGATTCAAGTTTGTAGAGATTCCACAGTGAAGCTCCGACTCATTGGGGCGCTAGTCACCGTTGCGGTTCTCATTCTGCTTGTTTTCAGTATTCCTCTCGCAACGTTTGTTGCACAGGTTGAGCGTGAACGATTGGTGACTGCCCTTGAACGTGATGCTTTTGTCTTGGCGGGCCATGCGAAGGAAACTCTGAATACAACAGCAGGGGCAGTGCTTCCTTCTTTGCAGCCCTATGTCGATAGCTACAGCAAATCAAGCGATGCACGCATTGTTGTCACTAATGCAGCAGGTTTGGTTGTGGCTTCAAGTGATCCGACCATCGCTTTTGGTAGAGATTTCTCAAATCGTCTTGAAGTGGCTGGCGCACTCAAGGGTCTACCTGCTGTAGGCGAGCGTGACTCTGCCACTCTTGGCGAGCGATTGCTTTTTGTAGCGGTCCCGGTTTTGCTTGGCGACACAGTGCTTGGTGTGGTTCGTTTCTCGAATCCGAAATCAGTGGTAGATCAGGAAGTACAAAATCGCGTGAGAGGCATTGCGGCTGCTGGCCTTATTACGTTGCTGGCCGCAGCGCTGGTGGCTATCCCACTTGCGTTGACTATCGCTCGCCCAATTAGTCGTTTAAAGACCAGCACCGAGCGCCTTGCTGATGGTGACTTCTCCGTTCAGGCCGACGACTCAAAGGGCCCGCCTGAGGTGCGAGAACTATCACGTTCGTTTAACGCAATGGCCGGGCGAATTGGACTAATGCTTGAAAATCAGCAACATTTTTCCGGCGCAGTGTCTCATCAATTGCGCACGCCACTCACTGCGCTCCGTTTACGTCTAGACCAAGCACAGGAAGCCGTGGGTGACGGTACGTCGCCTGTGGCGATGGCGCTTGAAGCATCACGAGTAGAGATTGATCGCCTGCAAGAGAT
Source organism: Ilumatobacteraceae bacterium (assembly GCA_044374495.1). GTDB lineage: Bacteria > Actinomycetota > Acidimicrobiia > Acidimicrobiales > Ilumatobacteraceae > UBA2093. The sequence continues at coordinate 4,415 of JBILOM010000008.1, forward strand.
GATTGAACAATTGTTGGCATTGTCTCGCTTAGAAGGTGGGTCGGCGGCAACCGTAACGGTTAATGCACCTGTCATTGTGCGTAGCCGAGTTGAAGTATGGGAATCACTCGCAGCTGAACGACACATCACGCTCAAGGTGCTCGGACTTGATTCCGCGCCATGTGTTGCTCTTGAAGGCGCGCTGGAACAAATCGTTGATAACTACATTGATAATGCATTAACTGCAGCGCCTGAAAACTCAACCATCACTATTGAGGTGCAACGCGTGCAGCGGCACATTCATGTTGATGTCATTGATGAAGGTCCGGGTTTGTCAGAAGAGAAGCGTGCGCTTGCTTTTGAACGCTTCTGGCGGGGTGCCACCACCGAGAACGCACCTGGTACCGGGCTTGGCCTAGCAATTGTTCGCCAATTGGCTGTCGCTAGCGGCGGCGTGGCTGAATTGTTATCGCGTACCGATGGTGAACGCGGATTAGTAGCGCGAATCTCATTGCTGGCGCGCTAACTCGAATTAGTGAATATCGCCAATCCAGAACGGCACACGTTCCAGCAAATTCAAACTGACATTTCGGCAGGTATCAAGCACTGTACACACGGGGTCATTGTCGCCTTTATAGACATTTGCTAATGACACGGGTACGCGACTAACGACGGTAAGGCTTCGCTCTGGTGCATCAGTCACTTGGTGAAATGAATCGATGGCTGAAACTTCAAGTGGTAACTCAACGCCACCAAGCCCTGCAACCTCGGTCGCCAGCACTAACAAGTCAGGCGGATGCACAAGAGGTGGGAAAGTCCAGGTGAACACCAGCGGAAACGTAAAGCCCTCTGGTGGGTCTTCTTCTGGGTCATCCATTGCCAGAACAACATCTTCAAAGCTAAGAAGGGTGCGAGGGTCGATTTCCAGGCTGACATGCAGGTCGATAGGGCCATTGCACGCCTCTTCGGGGTGAAGGTCTACTTCCCACAGCTGACGCAGTGAATAGGTCTCCACAAAGTGACGCTCATCATGCACGTGAAACCCATGGTCGACGGCATGGCTCTTTAAATCGGTGACAAATCCGGCAATGTCGATAACGGCCACGTCATGGACACTACCGTTCAGGGGTGCCCCATTTCGATTACAACTCTGCAGACCGCGATATTTTGGGGTTTCTACATGACGTTGCAGATGCAGCAGCTGACACCCTGGACGAGATCGCTGACTGGTCAATGTCTGGCGAGCGCGAAGGTCAGTATTCAGCCGATGTCGTAATCGACGATGTCATTGTTGATTTGTTGCAGGCTTCTGGTTTTGAAGTGCTGTCAGAAGAGAGTGGAGTGGCCGACATTGTCTGGCCAATTACAGATGACAGATTGCTCGTTGTCGTTGACCCACTTGATGGTTCCACAAATGCAAGTAAGGGCCTTCCTTGGTATGCAACATCGTTATGTGTTGTAGACCGTCACGGTTTACGCGCAGCGCTAGTGGCAGAGCAGTCAGGTAGCGAAACTCGTTACGGCGCGTCTCGCGGCGGGGGAGCAAATCGCGACGGTATTCCAGTACGCGTCAACCCTCTTGCCGATGTCTCGCAAGCAGTTGTTGGAACCAATGGCGCACCTCCATACCTGCACGGGTGGTGGCAGTTCCGAACGCTCGGCGCAGCAGCTCTTGATATCTCTTTGGTCGCAACGGGCGGCTTAGACGGCTATGTCGATTTTCATGATCATGGCGTATGGGATTACTTGGCAGCAGTGCTGATTTGCCAGGAAGCCGGAGCCATCGTTGGCGAAGTAGACGGCAAAGATTTGCTCACGATTGACCCGCAAGCGAGGCGTAGTCCCGTTGTTGCCTCCTCGCAGGCCCTCTTTGATTCATTGATGGATACCGCTCGCGCTAATCGCCATTAGGCCATTACGGGCTCAACACGTTGCGCCCCTAATGTGAAGGTATGAATCACATCTCACATTGGATCAACGGCGCTGTTGTTGCCGGAACATCTGGCCGAAGCGGCGCAGTCTTCAACCCAGCAACAGGCGTGCAAACTTCAATTGTTGATTTCGCATCCGTACAAGAGATTGACTCCGCTGTTGCCGCTGCTACCGCAGCGTTGCCAGCGTGGCGCGCAACAAACTTGTCTCGTCGCGCAGAGATTATGTTCAACATTCGCAATTTGGTGCAAAGCAACCGAAATGAAATTGCTGCAATGTTGAGTGCCGAACACGGCAAGGTAATAACCGATGCACTGGGTGAAATTGCACGTGGGCTTGAGAATATTGAATTCGCCTGCGGTATCCCACACTTATTGAAGGGCAGTTACAGCGAACAGGCTGCTACTGGTGTTGATGTGTACAGCATTCGCCAGCCACTCGGTGTTGTTGCGGGCATTACGCCGTTCAACTTTCCGGCAATGGTTCCAATGTGGATGTTTGCAAGCGCTATTGCGTGTGGAAACACATTCATCTTGAAGCCAAGTGAGAAAGATCCATCCGTTGCTCTGTTCCTTGCAGATTTGCTGAAGCAAGCAGGTGTTCCAGATGGTGTATTTAACGTCATCAATGGCGACAAAGTTGCGGTTGACCGTTTGCTTGAACACCCAGACGTAGCTGCAGTGTCCTTTGTTGGTTCTACGCCAATTGCAAAGTACATCTATGAGACCGGCACAAAGAACGGTAAGCGTGTGCAGGCACTTGGCGGAGCAAAGAACCATATGCTGGTTTTGCCAGACGCTGACCTAGACATGGCAGCTGATGCAGCCGTGAGTGCCGCGTATGGTTCAGCAGGCGAGCGTTGCATGGCAATCTCGGTATTGCTTGCAGTTGATTCAGTGGCAGATGCCCTTATCAAAAAGGTGCAAGAGCGAATTCCCGCCATCACAGTGGGGCCTGCCTCTGATTCAGCAAATGAAATGGGACCTTTAATTACTGCAGAACACCGCGACAAAGTTGCGGGTTACCTTGCTGGTGCAGCAGCCGAAGGAGCAACCGTTGTCGTTGACGGACGTACCAATGTTCCAGCAGATGGTTTCTTTATTCGCCCCAGCATCATTGATGGCGTTAAGCCTGGAATGCGTTGCTACGACGAAGAAATCTTCGGACCAGTGCTAAACGTTGTTCGTGTGAAGTCATATGCCGAAGGCGTTGCGCTAATCAACGCCAATCAGTTCGGAAACGGTGTTGCTCTGTTCACCCGTGATGGTGGCGTAGCCCGTGAGTTCCAATTCGATATCAGCGTCGGAATGGTCGGCATTAACGTGCCCATTCCTGTTCCCGTGTCGTATTACTCATTCGGCGGTTGGAAGAACAGCTTGTTCGGAGACCACCATATGTACGGCCCTGAAGGCATCAACTTCTTTACACGTAGCAAAGTAGTTACCTCGCGCTGGCCGGACCCGCGCACATCAAGTGTTGATCTTGGGTTCCCGCAGAACCGCTAGAACTTATTTGCCGGTGTAATACGTATCGGCGATGTCAAGAACTTCATCGATGATGGCAAGGCCTTCAGCGATTTCCGCATCACTCGTTGTAAGCGGTGGTGTTACATGAATGCGATTGAAGTGCGTAAACGGCCATAAGCCTTTTGCTTTAGCTGCTGCCAGTACTTCACCCATTGGTTTTGCATCTGCACCCGTTGCATTGAATGGCACTAGCGGCTCGCGTGTGTCGCGATCGCGCACTAGTTCAATTGCCCAGAAGCATCCGAGCCCACGTACGTCGCCAACGCTTGGGTGCTTAGCTTGAATAGCAGCCAAGCCAGGCGCGATTACATCAGTGCCAAGGCGGCGGGCTTTCTCAATAATCTTTTCTTCTTTATAGATGCCGATTGATGCAACGGCAGACGCACACGCAAGTGGGTGGCCTGAATAGGTGAGTCCACCAGGGAACTGGCGCTCACGGAATGAATCAGCAATGCGATCAGAAATAATCACGCCGCCAAGTGGCACGTAACCAGAGTTCACACCCTTTGCAAAACAAATGAGGTCAGGGGTGACATTCCAATGGTCAACCGCGAACCATTCGCCACATCGACCAAAGCCAGCCATCACTTCATCACAAATCATGACAATGCCATGTTCATCGCAAATGTCGCGCACGCCCTGCAGATAACCAGGCGGTGGCACCAAGATGCCGTTAGTTCCTACAACAGGTTCCAAGATGATGGCAGCGATGTAGTTGCCGCCTTCCACCATGATTGTGTCGCGTAAATGTTGCAGCGCGCGTTCGCATTCCTGTGTTTCGCTGTCGGAGTGAAATGCAGAGCGGTATGTATACGGACCCCAAAATTTGATGATGCCTGGCATCGCAGGTTCAGCTGGCCAACGACGAGGATCGCCGGTTAATTGAATAGCACCACCTGTTGCACCGTGGTAACTGCGGTACGTAGACATAACTTTGTTGCGACCTGTATGTAAACGTGCCATGCGTATCGCGTTCTCGGTTGCTTCAGCACCACCATTTGTGAAGAACACCATGTTCAAATCACCAGGCGCAAGCTCTGCAATCAGTCGTGCTGCTTCGCTGCGCTCTTCGTTTGCATGAAACGGTGCAACAGTGCACATCTTGTCAACTTGTGCCTTGATGGCTTCCAGCATCTTTGGGTGTTGGTGTCCAATGTTTACGTTGATCAACTGGCTAGAGAAATCGAGATAACGCTTTCCGTCTTCATCCCAAAAGCACGACCCTTCGGTTCGCGCAACAACAAGAGGGGTTATGAGTGACTGTGCTGACCATGAATGAAAAACATGCTTACGGTCATTAGTAAATGCTTGAGAAGCCATGACCAACTCTAACCGAGGGCATACCGCAGGCTCTATAGGCGCAGGGTTTGCGGAGGTGACAGCGGAACTGAAAATCAGGCAAGTACGGTGGGGTTATGAGTTTCTCAAAGCGCGCGCTAGCGGTTGTAGCAATTCTCATTGCTGGTGCCATTGCTTCCACGTCAGCACAGGCAATCACTGTTTCTGCCCCATGGACAAAAGCGCCCATCAAAGTGGCGTATGGCGGCACAGTTTGGTCTACATCTACTACCGGCGCTGCGTTGTCTTTCACGGTGAAAGGCAAGTCTTTTGCTATGTGGTTTACAGCAGGCCCAAAGAACGGCAAAGTGGCCGTATATGTGAACGGCAAGCGCTCGCGCATTGTTGATCAGTACGCCCCAAAGACCATTCGTCGTGCTGTCGTGATGACGCGTGCGAAAGCAGTCAACACAGTCATGGTGGTTGCTTTGTCTACGAAGAACAAGAAGTCAAAGGGCACCAAAGTTACAGTCGATGCGTTTTCTCCCAATGCATTGCGTTGCGGAAAGGGTTGCGTTCGCACACCCATCCCTAATTCTGTTCCTGGCAAGGTTGAGATTTCGGGTACTGACCAAGTGTGGTATCCGTCTGTTGTGCCTGAATCAACTTCCCGAGAATGGGTAGTAGCTATCGGCAGTTATGTTCGTGGAAGAGACGTATTTCCAATTGAGACTGCAGTCCCAGTAATTCGTGCTGCTGCATGTGACCAAGCAAAGAAGGTTCCTCGTGGAGTCGTCATATTGTCTTTCGGTTCACAAAATGCCACCGGTACAACAGGTTTTGGTAAGACAATTACCAATGAACAAATAGTTGCAACAACTTCGGCGTGGGCAACTGGACTTGCTGAATGCGGCACAGGGCCCTGGGAAGTATCAATCGGCACAAGTAACTCAGGCGCAGTCTCTCGCTTCAACGGTTATATGGGTGGAATGGCGTGGGCAAAACTTGTCTCTGCTGCTCAAGCTGAATCAGATCCCCGAACAGTCGTGTCTGGGTCTGTCGACTTAGAACCTGGCTGGGGGCCACCTGGTCAAGCGCGCGCATGGGTTGACGGTTATGTGCGTACCACAAACTCGCGTCTTTGGAACTTTGGCTCTGCAGATGGTTGCCCACAAACAATCAGTGCTGATCTCACATGCAATAACGGCTGGACTATCGATGACGTCTTGTGGGTGTCAGCACACGCTGGCCCAAACATTTTTGCAATGCCACAAATTCATACGAAGAGTGGCGCTCTCTCTAGGCAATGGGCAGTACTTGCTGCTCGTGCTTTGGAAATGAAGATGCCCCTACGTCTTGCAGCTCTCACTGTTCAGACTGCAGCGTGTACCCAGGTAAAGGGTGGTTGCCCGACAACTGGTATCTCGGCGTGGGATGCATGGGCACAATTGCGTCGTGCACTTGATGCAATTCCAGCCACCGCTGGCATGCCACTCGGGGCACCGATGGATATTCGTTGGGGTTGGGCAAACGGATTCGTAATCCCGCCTGCGACCACCACAACTACATCGACCACCACCACGACAACTACGACCACAACAACAGTCGTTCCGACTACAACAACGGTCACGCCAACAACTGCCCCAAGTACTACGTCCCCAACGACGACTCCGCCAACAACAACTGCGCCAACGACGACCCCACCAACATCGCTTGCCCCTGGTTGACGTAGGTCTGCAGTTGTAAAGGCTGCATATTTCTTGAATTAGGCTCGCGACATGAGCCGTTTAGAGACCGCCGAAAATACCGCCCACACGCCGTGGCACCTCCGTGACAACTGGGAACCAATGCAAGTTGAGATCACCAGTTCAGATCTACGTGTAGAAGGAATAATCCCGCCAGATCTAGATGGTCTCTATGTTCGTACTGGTCCGAACCCTGCAAGTGGTTCCTCACCACATTGGTTCTTTGGCGATGGCATGTTGCATGGTGTTCGCATCAGAGACGGTAAAGCCGAGTGGTACCGCAACCAATATGTCAATACGCCGAGCTCTGCATCGGCACGAAAGCTCCCATACGACCGCGTTCCTGAACTCGCGCGCGGAACCGGCAATACACACGTGTTGCCTCACAACGGATCATTGCTTGCGCTTGAAGAAGGTCACTGGCCATTCAAAATTGATAGCAATCTCCAGACCCTTGGTTACGAAAACTATGACGGCGCGTTGACATGTTCAATGACAGCGCATCCAAAGATCTGTCCCATCACTGGTGACTTACTCGCGTTCAGTTATTTCTCATTCCAGCCGCCATACGTCCACTACATCCGCATTGGTGCAGACGGCAAACTGAAACAACTTGACCCTATTGATGTTCCGAACATGGTGATGATGCATGACTTCAATGTCACCCAGAAGAATGTCATCTTCATGGACTTGCCATTGCAGTTCGATCTCGGGGAAATTGCTTCTGGTATTCCATTCAAATTCAATCGCGATGCTGGTGCACGCCTCGGTGTGATGCCACGTGATGGACGAGGGAGTGATACCCGGTGGTTCGAAATTGATCCGTGTTACGTATTCCACCCGGTGAATGCATATGACGACGGTGACAACATTGTGATTCATGTGTCGCGACAGAACGAAGCATTCGGTTCAAGCTCAGATGACTATGCAGAAGTAGGGCGACTTTACAAATGGACTATTGACCCCATCTCTGGAAAAGTCACCGAAGAAATGGTTGATGATCGTCCCGGAGATTTTGGTCGAGTCAATGATGCGTATGTTGGTGCAAAGGCACAGTTTGCATATCTCATGTCATTGGGTGGCGAAGGTAACTCAGAAGAGCCTGTCTACGGGTCGTCATTATGGAAGTACGACTTGTCAACGGGTCAATGCTGGGAACATCACTTAGGAAAAACGACTCGCGGGGGAGAACCTGTATTTGCTCCGTCATCAACCAACGGTGCTGAAGACGATGGCTATGTCATGACAATCGTGCACGACACTGCGACAGAAAAGTCACGGCTGATCATTCTCGATGCACAGAATTTCATGGGGCAACCCCTTGCCACTATTCACCTGCCACAACGCGTTCCTTATGGAGCACACGGAAGTTGGGTGCCCTCCGGCGTCATACCGATGTAGCCCTGCTTTCCGGGTAGTCCTTCCTAATTGTCTGGTACGGTAGCCAGTGGATACATCTCTTCTGTTGTTTCCAGAAAGTTATGTATGTCTCGGTTTTTGAAGTGTGCAGTTAGTTGCGCCGTTCTTGCATCATCGGCCCTTGTGGTTGGAGTCGACGCGCCAGTTCGTGCTCTTACCTTTGCGGGTCAAACGAATTTTCCAGTGTGTGTTGATGCAACAGTCGAGTTCTGTATTGAGAAGTTTGAGTTCACACCCACAGGCGGTGAAGTTCGCACAGTCACACCCTCTACCGATCCACTCGGAGTTGACGCTCAAGATGGAACATTTCTTCCCGATGTCAACGTAACGGCTTCGTTCTTCTCGAGATATGACGGCCCAGCACTAACACAGCCTGATGCCTCTGGATTCCTGCCAGCATTAGCTCTCAACTTCTACGACCGAGGATCTAATGCAGTTGGAGCGGCCACTACTGCAGTTGGCCTTCGTGGTGGTTCTTATCGCGTAATACTGAGAACAGGTGATTACGATCCGTCCATCTTGGCATTGACTGGACAACAGGTTTCGTACAGCGTGGTGAAAGGTTCTGACGGCTATTTCACCATTGATCTCACAGCTAAACCAAAACCACTCGCGCGTGTTGTTTCATTGAATGGAAGTGATTCTGCAATTACAAATTGCGAAACAAATAACTGGGTGGGAACATGTGCTTCGAATCAAGCATCCAAGAGCTACATCGATGCTTCTTTTTCAATGTTTTATGATTCGGAGTACCGAGATGCAATGCGTGGAATGTGGATTGCTACAAACGCGTCTACTTCTCAGGTTTCGACTGCCGACATGTTGAAAGGGCAACTCAACGTTGCCGCAAAGGGTCCGCATACTGTTCCAGCAGATTTTGGAGATCCTGGAGTCGGGATCGAAGATAATAAATACTTGAATCCTGCATACTTTGAGGAGTACATCCCGTTTGTTTTGATGAGCAAGATGATGTCGATCGCGTTTTCTACATCTGTCACTACTGACATGGTGAAGGGCTATTTGACTGGGGCCTCGGCAAACCCGACTGCTGTAATGGCCGGCAGTATTTCGGTCAGCACATCTGGGGCTGCACCGGTATCTACTACTCAGACATTAGGCATCACAACCGATGACAATGGGGTGCGAGTCGACTTCAAGTTGACGCACTTCTCTGCGCCTAACCCAAGTCTCAAGCTGAGTATCCCTGCGGCAACCCCAACGACAACGGTTGCGCCCGTAGTGACTACTACGACAACGGTTGCGCCCGTGGTGACAACTACAACTACAACAACGATTGCACCCGTGATGACTACTTCGACAACGGTCGCGCCTAAAGCAACCGTACTCACAGTGAAGTTGTCAAAGGCAGCTTCTGCGAAATCAATTGCTGCGTTTGCCAAACTGAAGGTACTTTCAACATCGAAAGTTTCTCTCAAGGTTGTTTCCAGTTTTGCGAAGAACTGCAGAGTGTCTATGGGAACCCTTAAGGGTCTGAAAGCCGGTTCTTGCAAAGTGACAGTCACAGTGACGCCGAAAAAGGGAAGAGCCACTTCAAAGACCATCACCTTGAAGATTTCTAAATAGCCTCTATCTACATATTCACCAGAGGTGGTCTAGGCCCAGTAAAGGCCAAAACCCCTATTGGGAACAGCCCCACGAGCCCTATATGATGTGGGCTCCGAAACATTCGGGCGTTTAGCTCAGTTGGCTAGAGCATCTCCCTTACAAGGAGAGGGTCGGGGGTTCGAGTCCCTCAACGCCCACTAAAAAAGGCACCCGTCCAAGTTTTACTTGAACAGGTGCCTTTAGTGTTTTCCAAGGCAAGATGCTTTGAATGAGCTTTTGGTCGGCGGACGTGAGTGTTTAGTCGGTAACGCGGATTGCGAGGAGAACTGCTCTCTCGCCTTGATGCCTATCTAGGACCCCTGATGAACGTGTCGTAAGTAACCGTTGACTGGCAGGCTTAACAGTCGGTGACTGTGCTATTCTCGGCTCATCGTTTCCCGGAGGATCCCATGAATCACGTACTTGTCCGTCGATTGGCCCATGTTGGCCTGATTGTCACATTGTCGTCTGCATTGTTCGCAGCATGTGGAGGTGAGTCGTCCTCGACTGCAACCACCGTCAAGCGCGTGAAGAACAGTGCACTCACCACCACCACGCTTGAAGGCGAGGAAGGAACTACTGAAACCACAGTGGAGGGCACATCACCAACTTCAAGCGAGGCTCCCACAGTCACAGAAGCTCCGAGTCCGGTAGCAAATCAAGCTTCACTGAGCGCTGGCCAAGACGGAGATGCATTTGGTGGAGCAGTAGTCGTTTCCGCCGATGGTTCTACGTTGGCGGTCGGGTCGCTGAAGAGCAATAGCGATCAAGGTTCGGTCACAGTGTTTGGTCGCTCAGGTGGCAAGTGGGTGCAGCAAGAAGTGCTTTCTGATGCAAATGGTGCAGCAAAAGATTGGTTTGGCTACTCGATGGCCATTTCGAAAGACGGTAATACTCTTGCAATCGGCGCTGTCTACGCCGATGTTTCTGGCAAAGCCGACCAAGGAAACGTTCTTGTTTTTGGTCGCACTGATGGTGCCTGGAAGTTGCAGAAAACGTTGCTTGGTGAAGCTGGAGCAGCTGGGGATGTCTTCGGCGTATCGGTTGCCCTCTCTGCTGACGGCAACACTGTTGCCGTTGGTGCGGCCGGTGTCGATGTTGGAAATGTGTCTGACCAAGGTTCGACAACAGTATTCGTGCGTAACGGTGCAGAGTGGTCGTTGCAACAAGTTCTTACAGTTGCCGGTGGAGATGCCAAGGCAAACTTTGGTTCATCAGTTTCTCTTTCTTCCGATGGCAACACGGTCGCAATTGGTGGTCCTAATGCAGGCAAGGGCTCAGTCGTTGTGTTCTCGCGTGCCAATGGCACCTGGTCATAATGCAAAGCGAATTGAAAATGAAAATTACACGTCGCTTAGCCTTCGTCACGATGGGCGCAATGTTTATTGCATCCTGTGGCGGCGGTTCCTCGTCTGGTTCAGCAAATCTCGCTTCCACTGACGTTTCAGTGGGACTGAATGTGAATCCCCACGGATATGCCTTCGCTAACTTCACCGCAGCATCATCTGCTGAAGAATTCGTCGCCGACGATCTCGTCAAGATGTTTGGACTATCGAAAGATGTTTGTATTGGCGGCACGATGCCATGCACATTGGTTCCTGAGGCAGCTGCATTTGCGCGCATGGTGAACGAGGCCCGTTCTACTGGTCACTGTGAGGGATTTGCTGTATCAGCGGGAGAACGTTTTACTTCAGCAGTAAAACCAAGCACCGTCACTCTCGAAAACAAAGGTGACATCACCCATGGTCTGATACGTGCCTTCGCAACTCAGTTCTTGAATGAGGTTGTGACCGACACTGAAAAGTGGGCATTGGCTTCTTTGAAGGAAAAAGTAGCAGCGCTTGAAGAATCGTTCACTAAGCGTGAAATTACGTACACCCTTGCTGTGTATTCAGATCATGGGGGGCATGCCGTTCTCCCGTACGCGCTTGAATGGGTAAACAAAGATGTTGTCAAAATTAAAATCTACGACTCGAACTGGCCAGGGCAAGACCGATACATCACTGTCGATTTGAAAGCTGACAAGTGGACTTTTGCCTTTTTCGGTCAGGACCCAGCTAACGACCCAGACGCATGGACTAGCGGGCCGTCCGACATGGACTTAACATCTATGGCCTCACGTACCTCTGGCACTTGTCCATTCTGCGCAAGCAAGAGCAGTGTCAATAAGACCATCTTGGTTGTGCGTTCTGCGGATCCGAATTGGTCTGTAACAACAAAAAATGGTGCACTTGGACCAAACAGCAAAGGCGTCACACGAGGAATCGTTTCTGTAACCCCGATGCGATCGGCAGCAAGTTCAAATGGTGCTGTTACGTACATGATTTCTGCTCCAAGTTCGGAGAAACTTTCGTTTAAGTTGCCTGCCGCTACTCGAGTGACTGGCTTTACTTCAAAGGCTGCAATTCAGATTGATTCTGCAGGCTCAGAGACCGGCACCGTTGAAGTGACGGATTCCAACATTTCAACAAATGACCCCACGGCCGTTCTCACTCTTGCTGATGGTGAACTAGTTGCTTCGTCTAATGGTGCCAATAACAGCATCACGACAAGTGGTGATGCACTAGCGGTAGCTCTCACCACAGCGAGCGGTCAAGAAGTCAGTCTTGATGTCACCAGCGAGTCGCCAGCTGTCGAAGTTCGCACCGGAACATCTGCTGCAGGCGCTGATTACCAAGTTCTCACCAAAGTGAGCGATAACACGATTGAGCAGAAGATCATTGATGCAGCTGGTGAGTCAACTGTGAAAACAGTTGACGGGCAATTAGATAACACCACTTCAAACCAGGCACTTCCCGATGCACTTGCATCACCAATTGAAAAGCCTGGGTTTATCGCTGCCGCCGAGCGAGCATTCACTGGTGCACCAGTTGCAGACAATGTTTCAGGCCCGAAGCAAGGTAGCTCGATAGCGCCAGTACTTCGCCCAACTGCAAAGGTCCCTGGGTAAGGATGGAAAGAGGCCCGGTTCTACAAAGAACTGGGCCTCTTTTTTATTTGCGAACGCAATGTGCGTTCATTGAATTTTTAGTCGGCTGAATAAACCGAGGATTATTTGGTCATTTTTTCTAGCGCTTCGCCCATTTGGCGATGCACGGCATTGATGGCTTGCAGTGGGCGCATCATCACTCGGAACTCGATGATTTTGCCTTCGTCATTACACGTAATGATGTCGACGCCGTTGCAATATTTGCCTTCAACCGTCGTTTCAAATTCCAGTACTGCGGTGTTTCCGTCGAGCACCTCTTTGGTGTAGCGAAATTTGGTTGAGTCGTCTTTTGGCTTGTCTGATGCGGTCTTCTCGCCGGGCAAGGTTTGGCCAGCAGCCATGAGGTACATCTTGGTGATCTCTTTGCCGACTTGTGGGGTGAAGACAATGGGGGAGAGAAAAACGCAGTTGTCATCGAGCAAGATGTCGAGGCCATTCTTCAGCTCTCCGCGCATGTGTGCGTGCCATTGTTCGATAACTGCGTGAATCATGATTGTTCCTTTGTGTAGTTGAGTCAAGCGTAGTGAATGGGGGTGAAGCACCTGTCGTTTACAGTGATTGAGGTGAAGAAGGCCTGGTCGTTTACCTCAGAGAGCACATTGCTTTCACAGGTCACGTTCTGTGTGGTCGACCTTGAGACCACTGGTAGTTCTAGTGCTGCTGGGGGTATTACTGAGATTGGTGCCGTGAAGTACAGAGGGGGCGAGGAGGTATCGCGCTTCAGCACCCTCATTAACCCTGGTCAACCGATTCCGGCACACATTGTCATGCTGACAGGAATCTCATCGTCCATGGTTGCTGATGCTCCACGCATTGAAGACGTGCTGGAGGTGTTTCTTGATTTCGTGCAGGGCACCGTGTTGGTAGCCCACAATGCGCGATTCGATGTTGGCTTCTTGAACGCAGCGCTTGAACGACACGGCTATGACCCGCTGTCGAACGCCGTTGTTGACACGGTCACGTTGGCACGTCGGCTTGTGCGTAGCGAAGTGCCGAACTGCAAGCTTTCAACACTTGCTGCTCATTTCAACTTCCCGCATCAGCCCATTCACCGTGCGATGGATGACGTGTTGGCAACGGGAGACTTGTTGCATTACTTGATTGAACGCGCAGCGGCCTTCGGGGTTTTCGACATTGAGGATTTGGTGGCGTTACCTTCGCTGAGTTCTCACCCAGAATCGCAAAAACTGAAGATGACAGAAGATCTTCCACGTGGGCCAGGCGTGTACCTGTTTCTAGATATGGCTGGCGACGTGTTGTATGTGGGTAAGGCCACCAATGTGCGGGCTCGTGTTCGTAGTTATTTCAGTATTGGTGAATCACGCAAAAAAGTTGGGTCATTACTGAAGTTGGTGCACAGCATTCAGTGCATCGCGACCCCAGATGCTGTCACTGCTGAAGTGTTTGAATTACGCATCATTCGCCGTTTGCGACCGCGATATAACTACGTAGGAACCCGCAGTGAAAAGTATTGCTATGTGCGTCTAACGACAGATGAAGAGTGGCCACGGTTGGTAATTACCAAGACTCCGTCTTCAAAGGGGATCACGCTTGGGCCAATGACAACGAAGGGGATGGCGCGCGATGTGGTTGATGCCATTGAGTCGGTAGTTCCTCTTCGCAGATGCACGGTACGAATGGGGCGCAACTATGTAGCACCAGCAGATGCGCCCGTTTGTTCCGCTGCTCGTTTGGGTCTAGCAGAATGTCCGTGTTCAGGCTCCGCTGATGCGTCTTCATACGCAACAATCGTTGACACTGTTGTGCGCACGCTGAAAGGCGATGCACAAGAGGTTGTAGCGCTACTGACGGATCGAATGGCTGTGCATTCTCAGAATCAACGCTTTGAAGAAGCTGCGTTTGTTCGTGACCGAATTGATTCATTGAATCGGGCATTACAGCGACAAGCAGAGGCTGACGCCTTGCGTGATGCTGGACTGCAAAATGTCACGCATCAAGGAATCACATACCGTATTGACCAAGGGGTCTTGGTGGAATCGGTGAGCGGTGGAGAAGTGTGTAGTGCCTCCACCATTGAGCTCCCAGAGAAGCTGGAGCGTTTGCGAACAGTATTGACAGTGCCAGCTGACGAGTCGCCCACAGATGTGCTGGACGAAGTGATGTGCATGGCACGGCTTGTGTCTTCGTTAGGCTAATTGCATGAAGTTGAGAAGTTCAGTAGCAGTGTTGATTATTGCTGTTGCACTGTCAGCGTGTGGTGCGGACTCTTCTTCCACCAGTTCCGTGGTCGTAACAACTGCTCCTCCTTCACAAGGTGTTGACCCGGCACCGGGTTCCAATATTGACAACTTTGTTGCAAAGACAGTCAGTGGTGAAACTTTCGTGTTGTCAAACGCTCTCGCACAAAAGCCCGTGGTGTTGTGGTTCTGGGCGCCTGGTTGAGGCACGTGTAATTCTGAAGCCCCCTCGGTCGAGGAGGCACGAAAGAAATTTGCAGAGTCAGTCACCATTGTTGGTGTGGCGTGGGCCGGCGATCAGTCGTCGTACCAATCATTCATTGATCGCCATGGGCTGACATTCACCAACCTTGATGACACGCCTGGTGACGTGTACTTCAAATACAAAGTGCCGTATCAACCTGCATGGGTCTTTATAGCCAAAGACGGAACAGCCACTACCCGCATAGGGGTGGTAGGCGATTCTGAGTTGTCGCAGTTAATTCAAGAAATGAATTAACGGGAAGTCTTAGAGCTGAAGGCTCTTGATCTCAAGGAATTCTTCGAAACCGTATTCACCAAGTTCACGACCAACGCCTGATTGCTTGTAACCACCGAATGGAGCGTTCGGGTTGAATGCTCCACCGTTTACTGTTACTTGGCCAGTGCGGATACGGCGCGCAATTGCAATGCCGGTTTCTTTGTCAGCTGCGAACACTGCACCAGCGAGGCCGTATGGAGAATCGTTTGCGATTTCCACTGCGTCATCGATGCCGTCGTACGGGATGAGTACAAGGACAGGGCCAAAGATTTCTTCTTGAGCGATTGTCATCTTGTTGTTGACTTCAGAGAACACTGTTGGCTTCACGTAGTAACCCTTTTCGCATCCTTCAGGTGCACCAAGGCCGCCAGCAATGAGCTTTGCACCTTCTTCGATTCCCTTATTGATGTAACCAATTACACGATCGCGCTGTGCTGCAGAAGCAAGAGGTCCAACGTTGGTGCCTTCAGCAAATGGGTCTCCGACTTTGATGCCAGTAGCAACGGCTGCTGCAAGACCTTCGGCTTCAGCAAGGCGCGCGCGTGGAACAAGCATGCGGCTAAGGAGTGAACATGTCTGACCACTGTTCAGGAATGCCTGGCCAGTGCCGCCCATGATTGCCTTTGCAAAGGTTGCTTCGTCGAGGCCTTCACCAATGATGTTGGCGCTTTTACCGCCAAGTTCAAGTGCGACCTTTTTAACGGTCTCTGAACCGGTTTGCATGACAAGTTTTCCGGCGCGTGTTGAGCCAGTAAACGAGATCATGTCAATGTCTGGGCTTGCAGAGATTGCTTCACCCACAACAGGGCCAGTTCCGGTGACAAGGTTGAATACGCCTGCAGGAAGTTTTGCTTCGTGGATGATTTCAGCAAGCATGAATGCATCAATTGGTGCAACTTCGCTTGGCTTCAATACGACGGTGCAACCAGCTGCCATTGCGAAAGCAACCTTGGCTGCGATTTGGTGCAATGGGTAGTTCCACGGGGTGATGCATCCGACAACGCCGATTGGCTCGCGAACGATCAAGGAACTGCCGACTTCTTTGTCGAACTCGAATGATTCTGCAAGAGCTGCTGCCTGCTTGAACGAGTTGATGGGAAGACCAACTTGAATCATGTTCGACAACATTTTTGCCATACCGGTCTCACGTGAAATTGCTGAGGAAATTTCGTCCATACGAGCCACGAGCGCATCACCAATTGCGTTCAGATACTTTGCGCGGTCAGCCTTTGGCAATGAGCTCCAGGAAAGGAATGCAGCCTTGGCTGCTGCTGCTGCTTTCGTTA
>JBILOM010000086.1:0-6054 GCA_044374495.1 Ilumatobacteraceae bacterium
AAGCAATGCAACGCCACCGCCAGGAACAACGCCTTCTTCGATGGCAGCCTTTGTGGTGCTGACAGCATCTTCAATGCGGTGCTTCTTCTCTTTGAGTTCTACCTCAGTAGCTGCGCCAACTTTGAGAACTGCAACGCCACCAGACAACTTGGCCAAACGCTCTTGGAGCTTTTCGCGATCGTAGTCAGAATCGGTGTTGTCGATTTCAGCCTTTAACTGGCTAATGCGACCCTTGATGTCATCATCTGAACCGGCACCTTCGATGATTGTTGTTTCATCTTTTGTGATGACAATCTTCTTTGCTGTTCCCAGCAAGTCAAGAGTGACGTTTTCAAGCTTGAGACCAACTTCTTCGCTGATGACTTGGCCACCAGTAAGAATTGCGATGTCTTGCAACATTGCTTTACGGCGGTCACCGAAACCAGGAGCCTTGACAGCAACGCTCTTAAAGGTTCCGCGAATCTTATTAACAACCAAAGTTGCAAGTGCTTCACCTTCGATGTCTTCAGCAATGATGACCAATGGGCGACCACTCTGCATGACTTTTTCAAGTACCGGCAACATGTCGCGAACATTTGTGATCTTGCTTGATACCAAAAGGATGTATGCATCGTCGAGTGATGCTTCCATGCGGTCTGTATCGGTTACGAAGTAAGGCGAGATGTAGCCCTTATCGAAACGCATTCCTTCTACAAGGTCCATTTCCATTCCGAATGTTTGGCTTTCTTCAACGGTGATAACTCCGTCTTTGCCAACCTTGTCGATTGCTTCTGAAATCATGCGACCAATTTCGGGGTCAGCAGCTGAGATTGAAGCAACCTGTGCGATCTGCTCTTTCGAGTCAACTTCTTTTGCAAGTGCACGAATGCTTTCAATTGCAGCAGCAGTTGCAGCTTCGATGCCCTTCTTCAATGACATTGGGTTTGCACCAGCAGCAACGTTGCGCAATCCTTCGCGGACCATGGTCCATGCAAGAACTGTTGCTGTTGTTGTTCCGTCACCGGCAACATCGTCGGTCTTCTTTGCAACTTCCTTGACCAACTCAGCACCAATGCGCTCGTATGGATCTTCAAGGTCGATTTCTTTTGCGATGGAAACACCGTCGTTAGTGATTGTTGGTGCGCCCCACTGCTTGGCAAGGACAACGTTGCGACCCTTAGGTCCGAGCGTGACGCGAACGGCGTCAGCCAACTTGTTCATGCCGGCTTCAAGACCGCGCCGTGCTTCTTCATCAAATGCAATGAGCTTTGCCATGGGATTTTCCTCCGTAGGTATGGGGATGAGGCTGTTCGGGGGGTGTTTTCACACTGGAACAGACGACTAGCACTCTACCGTTGAGACTGCTAACGGCACTACCCCTCACCGAGGAGGCAGTGCCTGAGATTTACTGACCGCCGGCGACGGCAGGGATGATGGAGACGGTGTCTCCGGGCGCTACTGGGGTGTCTAACCCTTGCAAATAGCGGACATCGTCGTCAGAAACGAAGACATTGACGAACTTGTGCAGATCCCCAGTTGCATCAAAGAGACGGTCATTAAAACCGGCATGAGCTGCATTGAGTGCCACAAGCACATCGCGCAAGGTGGCTCCTTCGACAGAAACGGTGGATGCGCCGCCTGAGATGGGGCGCATATTGGTGGGGATTCGAACGGTCACGGCCATACGCAAACCCTACCGAACTACTAGGGATTCACCACCAGAGGAGCAACCTTGTCACGCCATGGCATCGCAGTTTCCAATTGTGAAGCAAGCCGCACCAGCACATCTTCTCGAAATGGCGCACCGACAAAGTGGACGCCCATGGGAAGGCCAGTCGATGACCAATGCAACGGAAGACTGATTGCTGGTTGGCCCGTCAAATTGAACTGCGACGTATAGGCCATGATCTCGCGCAAATTGCGTCCGCCGTGTTCACCACTGAGATGACCAATGCGTGGCGGTGGGCCAGCAAGCGTTGGCGTAACGAGAACATCAAAACCTTTTGAACCATCAGTTGGTTCCCACCATTGCACCACTCGCCTGCACCATGCATGTAACCATTCCATGTTTGCCAAATACATTTCTGCGGTTACTGCTCGGCCCATTTCACGCATTCGAATATTGTCTGGTTCTAAATCGCCTTCACCAATTGTGCGACCAAGAATTGATTCGAATGTTGAAACGTCTCTGTGTGTCCACGCCGCAACAATTGCCGTGAATTTTCCTGCACATGATTCATCATTCAAATGTTCAGGCCATGCAACAGACACATCATGACCTAATGCAGTCAATTGATCTGCAACACGCGCAACTGATGCGCGCGACTCTGCGTCATCTAATTGAAATCCAAACAACGGATGATCAAGAATGCCAATGCGTAACCGACCAGGGTTGACGCCAACTTCCTGAGACAATGGCCGTGCAAACGGTGGTGCCATGTAAGGGTCACCAGATTCGTATCCGCAAATCACATCAAGAACAGCAGTGGTGTCGCGCACAGTGCGAGTCACGCAACCATCAATGGTTGCTCCCATCCATGTTTCACCTAGGTCCGGCCCTTTACTTACTCGACCACGAGATGGCTTAAGCCCTACAAGTCCGCATTCACTTGCCGGCACACGAATAGAACCACCACCGTCGTTCGCGTGCCCCACCGCCACAATGTGCGCAGCCACACTTGCTGCTGAACCGCCACTTGAACCACCCGTCGAGTGTTCAAGATTCCACGGATTACGTGTAGGTCCATACGACAAAGGTTCAGTCGTAATTGTGTTTCCAAACTCCGGCGTATTGGTGCGACCAATAACAACAAAACCTGCGCGCAAAAAGCGCTGGGTTAAGTAACTACTTCGTGATGCAGTGTAATTTTCATTCTTCAAAAACCGAGTGCCCATATGATGCGGTTCGCCGGCCAGTGGTGCACCCAAATCTTTCAAGACAAGTGGCACGCCTGTGAAAGGCCCAGCAGGTAAGCCTGCATCAGCTTCTTTTTGTGCACGTTCGAACCGAGGATGAATGATTGCGTTGATGTCGCCATTGACCGCCTCGGCCTGTGCAATAGCCGCGTCAACAAGTTCGCGCGCAGAAACTTTCCCGCTCGCAACCAGCGCGGCTTGGTCGACTGCATCAATGTTTGTCAATTCACTCATGGCGCAACCTTATGCGCACCGTAAGGTATGCACATGCGCGTACTTGCAGCCTCCGACAAGTTCAAGGGAACCGCATCGGCTGCCCAGGTATGCGCGGCCATTGGCCATGCTTGTTGGAACCTCAACATTGACTGTGTGGAAATGCCCATGGCAGATGGCGGCGAGGGCACACTCGAGGTGCTCGGC
Organism: Ilumatobacteraceae bacterium; assembly: GCA_044374495.1. Taxonomy (GTDB): domain Bacteria; phylum Actinomycetota; class Acidimicrobiia; order Acidimicrobiales; family Ilumatobacteraceae; genus UBA2093. The sequence continues at coordinate 3,316 of JBILOM010000086.1, forward strand.
GGTGCGAACCGTGTCACCACAGTTGCAGGGCCACTTGGTCACCCTGTTCAGGCTGAATGGCGACTGCATCGGGGCGTCGCAGTTATCGAGATGGCACGTGCGTCCGGACTCACGTTGGTCGGCGGCGCCGAGCAGAACGATGCAGTGGCTGCGTCAACAACCGGCACAGGGCAACTGATTGATATTGCGCTCAATGAAGGCGCAAAGAAAATAATCGTGTGTCTCGGCGGATCAGCAACGACAGATGGTGGGTACGGAGCGTTACGCGCAATCAGCACGCCAGCACGACTACTTGCTGTTGACTTTCTCGTGGCCTGCGACGTCGACACGCTGTTCACCGATGCGGCAAAAGTTTTTGCCCCACAAAAGGGTGCAACCAAATCACAAGTAAATCTCCTGACCGGTCGTCTAGAACGCCTTGCACAAATGTATGAATCTGAATACGGAATTGATGTTGCGGAACTACTGGGCTCTGGTGCAGCTGGTGGTCTTGCAGGCGCACTCGCCGCGTTAGGCGCAACCTTGATGCCCGGCTTTGACATTGTTGCTGAAGAAGTCGACTTTGATGAAGCGATTCACAACACTGACCTAATCATCACTGGCGAAGGCTTGTTAGACGACACAAGCTTTGATGGAAAAGTTGTAGGCAGCGTAAGTGATTACGCACGAGAAGCAAAAACAAGTGTTGCTGCAATTGTTGGAGACATTGACGAAGCAATGGACACTTCTTTACATGCAGATTTACGCATCACTAATTTGACGCAAAAATTTGGTGCAGAAGAGTCAATGACTCATGTCTTGCGTTGTATCGAAGAAGCAGCCCGCGAGTTGCTGCAAAATTCGTAGCTGTTAACCAGCAACCGTTGTTGTTGTTGCTGCAGAGCCATTGCCTCCACCAACAACACCAGCAAGTGGCTTGTTAGCAAGATCAGTTCCAAGCAAAATCAGAATGCACGCTTCGCCCACAGTTCCGGTTTCTACTGGAATTGGTTGTGGCATGGCAGCAACTTCCACGTTGCCACCAAGAACTGCGGCCACGTTTTGCGACGCTGCTTCACAACCAGCGAGATAGAACACACCGGTCTTCATGCGCTTTGCAGTGCCCGCAGCAACGTTCATTGCAACCTGGACTACGTAGCCCTGGTCTTGCAACTTGGTGGTCATGTCGCCAGCACTACCGGCAAGCCCAGAAGCGTTAGCGACTTGAATCTTGAAACCATTAATGCTGAACGGCGCAAGTGTGGTTGGCGCGGCTGGGTCAACTGTTTCACCGGGAGCCACAGAGGCACTTGGGTCTGCTGTGCCAACTGGGCCGGTAGCTGCGCCACCGTCGCCTCGTACGTCACGAAGAATAAGGAATCCGAGCACCAAGGCAACGACCGCAACGGCTGCGCCGAGAGTGCCTGTGCTTGGAGATGAAAGTGATGGGCGACGGGCGCCCGGTTTTTGTTGGCTCATGGAAATGTTCCTCCGAGAGAGAAATAGGAGACGACCACACGGTAGTTCCTATGCGGGTTCAGGGGTACGACACCCCGATCCCCCTTACTGGGTAAGGGATTTTGGCAGCGCGCTGGCCCGAGACTGGGAGAATGGAGCCGGGTGTGGGGATTGAACCCACGACCTACGCATTACAAGTGCGTTGCTCTACCACTGAGCTAACCCGGCAAGGTGAAGCACAATCCTAGGCGGGAGAAGCCAATCGCGCACGGGTCACTTCATAGGTCGCTAGGGCAGCTGCCGCAGACACGTTGAGCGACGACACCTGGCCAAGCATCGGAATGCTCACAACCGTGTCACAACGCTCCTTAACCAGCCGGGAAAGGCCTGTGCCCTCAGAGCCAAGGACAATGCAGATGCCGTCCGTGGCGAAGTTGGCGATGTCGAACAGGGTGTTCTCGCTCGAGTCATCAAGCCCCACCACCCAGATGCCCTTGTCACGCATTTGGGTGATTGCCACTGGCAGGCCGGGAACCAATGTCATCGGCACATGCTCAATGGCACCAGCAGATGTCTTTGCAACTGTTGGCGTGACATGCACAGCCCGATGCTTTGGCAAGATCACGCCGGTCACCCCTGCGCCATCACAACAACGCAATAGCGCGCCAAGGTTGCCTGGGTCGGTAACACCATCAACTGCAACGAGGAATGGCATCACACCATTTCGTTTTGTCATCAGTGCATTGAAATCTGCTTCTTCTAATGGTTGTGCAAACGCAATGATTCCCTGCGGCGCTTCACTACGCGCTGTGTCTTCCAGTGTGCGACGAGGCACTTCAAGAACTGTCACTCGCGCGGCATCAGCAAGTTGTTCAATGTCGTCAATGATTGGTGCAGGGTCAATGTCTTGCGCAATCCAAATTTCTTTTACTTTTCGACGCTGACCAATTAGCAACTCACGAACTGCTTGGCGACCTTCAATTTGTTCTCCACCAAGACCCTTCGCGACAGGCGCACTACGACGTGCATCTGATTGACGAATAGGCCGACCGCGAGGTCCACCTTCGCGTGGACCACTGCTGCGAGAAGATGAGCCACTCATGCGGCCAGTGCTTGGTGGCTTTCCACCACCCTTTCCGCTTCCCGTGTCACGACCACCTGGTGCACGACCTGGCCTACCTGTGTTCACTTTGGGGCTACTTGACTTGGCTGGTTTACGTGGTGCCATGACTACGACTCCTTCATAATGAGTGCTGATGCGAAACAGGCGATTCCTTCGCCGCGGCCAAGAGAACCAAGGCC
>JBILOM010000087.1:0-6035 GCA_044374495.1 Ilumatobacteraceae bacterium
TGGCAAAGTTCGCAAAGCTCGTACAGGGTGCCGAAACCGGCGCCATCACAAACCCAACGATGTAGTTATGTAGTTGCGCGCCGCGCAACTACAGCACGCCAACCGAACATGGTGATTCCCAAGAAGACCGTGGCGACAATGATGAAGGCAGCGGCAGTGCCACGATTGAAAACCATGTTGCGCAGCAACATGCCCATGACCACGGTATATCCCCACACCATGTACGGGTTCGGGTCGTTTCGGTTCTTGCGCTGCAAGAGCGGCGCAAGATGAGTCAGTGACATTGCAATCCAGAATGGTGCAGCAACAAACAAGATGCCAGTGATACCAGTATCCGTTTTGTGATTACGCGTGCCAATGACAACCATCAGCAAAACGCATAACGCATCGAATGCAAATGCCCGAAGCGCAGTGCGACTCATGGTTGATTAATCAACGTCGTCGTAATACTCACGACCAAGGTGCGTGATTTGGTCTTCATTCATTAGCCAACGCAACGTGTTGTGCAGTTTTTCAAGCTGCACGAACAAGTCGTGTTCGGCGTGAAGACCAGGTGCAACCTGTGGGCTCTTGTAATAGAACGACAACCATTCCTGGATGCCGCCAAGGCCTGCACGTTGTGCAAGGTCTGAGAACAAGATGAGGTCAAGTGCAAGTGGGGCAGCGAGAATCGAGTCGCGGCACAAGAAGTCAACTTTAATCTGCATGGGGTAACCCATCCAGCCAAAGATGTCGATGTTGTCCCAGCCCTCTTTGTTGTCACCACGTGGTGGGTAGTAGTTGATGCTGACTTTGTGGAACACATTGCCGTAGAGCTCTTGGTTGTTTGCTGGGTCAAGAATGTCTTCCAACACACCAAGCTTTGATTCTTCTTTTGTCTTGAAGTTTTCAGGAGCATCAAGAACTTCACCGTCACGGTTACCAAGAATGTTTGTGCTGTACCAACCGGCAAGACCAAGCTGACGAGCCTTCAACATTGGAGCCAAAACTGTTTTCATCAATGTCTGACCAGTTTTGAAGTCTTTTCCAGAAATCGCAACGTTTGTATCGGTTGCAAGCTGGCGAAGGAACGGCATGTCAACAGCAAGGTTTGGTGAACCGTTAGCAAACGGAACCTTTTCAAGGATTGCTGCGTATGCGTACAGCATTGACGGTGCAATCATTTCGTCGTTGGCATCAATTGCCTTTTCGAATGCTTCCACTGTTGCGTGCTGTGGCCCTGGCTCGATATAGATCTCAGTACTTGCACACCAAATCATGACTAAACGGTCAATCTTCTTTTCATCGCGGAAACGGTTGATATCTGCACGAATTGCGTTGAGCATTTCACGGCGGCTCGGCGTATCCATGATGTGTTCACCATCAAGGTTGCGAGCGTATTTACGAATGAATGCAGCCTTCATTGGGCGAATCTCGCGCAAGACATCAGAAATTGCTTCGATGTGCTTGCCCTGTTCCAGAACGCCAGCGCGTGATGCAGCAACATATGCGTCGTCTGGGAACACGTCCCATGCGCCCCACACGATGTCATCAAGTTTTGCGAGAGGAACAAAGTCCTTCACAATTGGTGTGCGCTTTTCAGTGCGCTTGCCGAGGCGGATGGTTCCCATTTGGGTCATCGACCCAATAGGTGATCCTTGGCCGCGCTTTGTGAGCTCGACGCCTGCAATAAGAGTGGATGCAACTGCGCCAAGGCCAACGGTGAGAACACCGAGCTTTCCTTCGGCGGGGGCAATGGTGCGGGGTTCAGACATGTAATCAGGCTAGGCGACCTGAGCCACTGCACCTCGGTTACGTGCTCTAAATCGTTGCTGTGTATGGAAAGTGTGGCGTTATGTGGGGTTGGCAGCGATGAACGCGTTCACAATGGCAGCGAACTCTTCACCTTTGTCTTCCTGAAGGAAGTGGCCGCCACCAACAATGGTGGTGTGTGCTTGGCCAGCTGCGCCAGGAACCTCTTTTTGAAAGTACCTGTCGCTGCCGCTCGTGATGGGGTCGCTATCGCTGAAGGAAGTGAGGAATGGTTTCTTCCACGACCGCAAAACGTCCCATGCGATCTTGTTCGCAATATTCGACGGGTGGTCTTCACCATCTGGGTACAGCGAAGGAAAGATTCGCGCCGCAGCTTTGAATGACTCATCAGGAAATGGTGCGTCGTATGCAGCAATCACCTCTGGTGACAATTTTGTTAGCGACCCGTTTCTGACCATTTTCCCCACCTCAAACACGGGAACTTCTTTTGAAAACTTTTGCCAATCGCGAAATGCTTGAGTTGGTTCACGACCATATGTCGGCAATCCGGTGTTCCCGATGCAGATGCGATCAAATCGGTCAACGTTTGAAGTGACGACGCGCAGCCCAACAAGGCCACCCCAGTCTTGGCCCACAAATGTCATTCCACGGAAATCGTTTTTGTTCAACCATTCGTTCATCCAGGCAATGTGACGCTCGTATGTGTATTCACTGGTGTCCAAGGGCTTATCGCTACGACCAAAACCAATGAGGTCTGGTGCAATGACGCGATGTCCAGCAGCAATGTGTAACGCCATCATCTTGCGATACAAGAATGACCAGCTGGGTTCGCCGTGCATAAGTAACACAGTTGTTTTAGCGTCTTTTGGTCCGCCGTCGTAATGAGCAACGCGCAGTGTGTCTGACGTTCCATCACCTGCAGAGACGTCCGTGTACACGGGTTCATATGGCCAATCAGGAAGATTGATAAATCGATCGTCGGGGGTGCGTGCGAATTTCATGTGGTTCCTACCTTGTTCGGCTCTGACGCTATGCGGTGGTGACCTAGTGTTTAGGTAACACGCTCCATTCTTTGGGGTACGAACAAGGAGACATCTATGTCTGATCCATTTTCTTCACCACCACCTCCACCATCTCGTAGTTCAGGTTCGCTCGGTACAGGAGTCGTGCCGTGCGGCAATGGTGTTCGATTCGGTGCTCTACTGCTTGACTCATTGCTATTTGTCGTGACATGTGGAATCGGTTGGCTCATTTGGGACATCGTGTTGTGGCAACAGTCCACATCGCCAGCAAAGAAAATGTTGAACCTCAAGATTGTTGACATCAACACAGGGGCACCAGCTTCGATGGTGCAAATGTTGTTGCGCGAAGGATTAGGAAAGATTGTGCTGAGTGCCATCACGGGCATCGTGGGAATTATCAGTGCAGTTCTGATCCTCGTGGTCCCGAGTCGTCAAGGCGTGTGGGACTACATCTCGAAAACCACGGTGGTGCGTGAAGGCTAAAACCGCGCTCTTGTCGTGCGCCGGCGCGGTGCTAGCCAGCCCCGCCACGCGCTTTGTGGCCGAACAACTGAACCACCAGCCAAGCCTGTGCCCGCTACTGCGGGTTACGGGGGTTGCCTGCCCCAGTTGTGGCGGAACCCGGGCGGGGTTGTTCCTGTTGTCAGGCGACCCAGTGGCTGCCATCAAGGCCAATGCCGGGGTTACCTTGTTCCTTTTGGTCATGGCGGCCCTGACGGCTGGGGGTCTCATCCGGCCAGCTGAATTATTGGGGGTTGCCAAGCCTTATGACTAGTGGCAGACTGATGCCAATGACAACCGAGATTTATACCTCAGCACTCGTCGTAGTAGTTCTGTAGCGCGTCGGCGAAATGCCGAACGCGCTAAAAACCACCCATTCGGGTGGTTTTTTCATTTCTCAGCCCAAGTTCACAACAATCGATAACAACTAGGAGACACACGATGTCGAATAAAGAGACACTCACAGGAGCCGAAGCACTCATTCGTTCTCTGGAGATGGAAAACGTGGAGATCATGTTTGGTCTTCCCGGCGGATGCATTCTGCCTGCGTACGACCCTCTGCTGAAGTCCAGCATCAGGCACATCCTTGTTCGTCATGAACAAGGTGCAGGCCACATGGCGCAGGGCTATGCCCACGTCACTGGTCGTCCTGGCGTTGCAATGGTGACAAGTGGTCCTGCTGCAACCAACATGGTGACCCCGTTGTGCGATGCGTTCATGGATTCAATTCCGATGGTCTGTATCACTGGTCAAGTTTCTACAACTGCAATTGGTACAGACGCATTCCAAGAATGTGACACCGTTGGTATCACTCGCAGTGTTACGAAGCACAACGAACTCATCATGCATCCAGATGACATTCCGATGGCTGTTCGTCAGGCATTCCATATTGCAACAACAGGTCGTCCTGGTCCTGTTCTTCTCGACGTACCAAAAGATGTGTTGCAAAACACCATGACATGGTCATGGCCAACTGATGAAGAAGTAGTTGCGTCGTTGCCTGGTTACAAGCCAACAACAAAGGGTCATCCAAAGATGATCAAGGAAGCAGCAAAACTGATTCTTGCTGCAGAGAAGCCACTTCTGTACATCGGTGGTGGAGTTCTTAAGGCTCGTGCCGCAGACGTTGTTCGTGAACTTGCAGAACTACTGAAAATTCCGGTTGTTACAACACTGATGGCGCGCGGAGCATTCCCTGACAATCATCCGTTGTGCCTCGGCATGCCAGGTATGCACGGAAACGCAACAGCTATCACTGCAATGCAAAAGAGCGATTTGCTGATCAACTTCGGCGCACGTTTCGATGACCGCGTTACCGGAAAAGTTTCTACGTTCGCTCCAGATGCAAAGGTCATTCACGTTGACATTGACCCAGCAGAACAAGGCAAAGTACGTAAGCCAGATGTTCCCATCGTTGGCGACTGCCGCATTGTTGTTGAAGAAATCTTGAAATCAGTTCAAGAACTTCTTGCAGAAGGTTCGACGCAAGTCAACATTGATCCGTGGCGCAGCAAAGTCAGTGGCTGGCGTGAAAAGTTCCCCGTTGCGTACGACCAATCAGAGCCAGGCGGACGTTTGAAGCCACAGTTCTGCTTGGAAAAACTGCGCGATGCAGCACCAGAAGGAACCATTGTCGTCAGCGGCGTTGGTCAGCACCAAATGTGGACAAGCTTGTTCTGGAAATTCAACGAGCCGTATACCTGGGTGAACTCTGGTGGTCTTGGCACGATGGGATTCTCTGTTCCAGCAGCAATTGGTGCAAAAGCTGCACGCCCTGATCGCACAGTGTGGGCGATTGATGGCGATGGTTGTTTCCAAATGACTGCACAAGAATTAGTAACTGCATCAACTGAAGGTATTCACATCAAGGTTGCGATCTTGAACAACACATATCTCGGAATGGTTCGCCAGTGGCAAGAAATGTTCTATGGCGAGCGTTATTCAGAAGTAAACCTTGCTGGTTGCCCCGACTTTGTGAAGTGGGCTGAAGCAATGGGTTGCGTTGGAATTCGTGTTGATTCACTTGAAGAAATTGATGGTGCTATTGAATTGGCAAACAGCATCAACGATCGTTCAGTTGTTATCGACTTCCGCGTTGAAGAATTTGAAAAAGTGTTCCCAATGGTTCCGGCCGGCGCGAGCAACGATGACGTTTTGTTACATCCATCACAAGAATCAGAGAGAGGGTTGCTCCGATGAGAACTATCAACTCGAACAATCCGTTCGGCGATTCGCACCAACATCATGTGTTGTCGGTGCTTGTCCAGAACCGTCCTGGCGTACTTGCACGCGTGTCTGGCTTGTTTGCTCGTCGTGGCTACAACATCTATTCGTTAGCTGTAGCCCCTACAGACGACGCCGACTACAGCCGCATCACCATCGTGGTCGACATTTCGGCTACTCCGCTCGAGCAGATCGTAAAGCAGCTCTTCAAGCTGATCGATGTGGTCCGGATCACCGAACTTGACCCTCGAAAGTCGGTCGAGCGCGAGCTCATGCTGGCCACTGTCCGCATCGATGGGGAGCAGCGGGGCCAGGTCGTGGAGCTGGCAAATATCTTCGAAGCCAAGGTTTTGGCGGTCGGAAACGATGCAATGAGCCTTTCTATGGACGGAACTCCCGAGAAACTCGACGATTTTGAGGAATTATTGAAGGGTTATGGCATCGTAGAGAGCCAAAGAACGGGGCGAGTAGCCCTGCCGAAATTGGAACGAGAGGCACGCAAGGGTGCCCTCAAAGGAAAGGCAAGCTGATGGCAGC
>JBILOM010000088.1:0-5988 GCA_044374495.1 Ilumatobacteraceae bacterium
GTACTGCTTCACAAGGTCTGGGTATTCGCGCAATGCGGTATCCATGTCGCAGAACAAGATTCCTTGCTCGGAAAGCTCGTCACGGTTTCTGTGGAACACAACTTCTGATTCATATTGAGCAGTAACACCAGCGAGGTATTTGCGCTCAGCTTCAGGAATTCCCAACTTCTCATATGTGAGCTTCATTTGCTCTGGCAGGTCATCCCACTCGTCAACTTGTTCCGTTGCTGGCTTCAAGTAATAGAAGATGTCTTGGAAATCGATATCGGGCATGTTTGTGGCGAACCATGGAGCCATCGGCTTGCGATCAAAAATTCCGAGGCTGCGAAGGCGCAACTGTGTCATCCACTTCGGCTCGCCCTTCCACCATGAGATCTGCTCTACGACGCGCTGGTTAAGGCCTTTGACAGGTTCGAAGGCATATTCAATTTCATCGCTCCAACCGAGGCTGTACTTACTGAGATCAAGATCAAATGAGGTCATATGGGTTTCCTTCGCTTCCTAACCACCGGATTCCCCAGGGGCTATTAACACTACGGCCATAGTAACAATCCCCAGGCGGTAACCCACACAGATAGCGTCAATCCCCTCATGGAATGTTTCGGTCTCGTCGGTCTCCCCAATGCGGGCAAGTCCTCGCTTTATAACGCACTCACGGGTGGCGGGGCCTTGGCGGCTCCCTACCCCTTTGCCACGAAGGATCCGAACATCGGAATCGCCAAAGTGCCAGACAACCGCCTACTTGCTTTGTCAGAAATGTCGAAGACAAAAAGCATCGTGCATGCAGCGGTTCAAGTGGTCGACATTGGTGGTCTTGTAGAGGGCGCAAGCAAGGGCGAAGGTCTTGGCAACAAGTTCCTGGCCAACATTCGAGAAGTTGACGCGATTGTGTACGTCTTGCGCGCATTCAAAGACCCAGACGTCATGGGACCTGATGATCCGCTCGAACATTTGCGCATTGTTGAACTTGAACTTGCACTTGCTGACTTAGAGACAGTCGAAACTCGCCTTAAGCGAGTCAGCAAAACTGCACGTGTTGATAAGGGCAACCAAGAAGAAGCTGCATTGTTGCAACGTGCGTACGACGCGCTGGCTGAAGGCTTGCCGCTGTACCGCGCAGGAATGTCAGCAGATGACCGCGAAGCACTTGCGCCTCACTTCTTGTTAACTAACCGTCGCGTACTTGCAGTAGTCAACGTTGGTGAAAACGAACTCGACACGATTCCGGCAATGGAGGCTCGTGTTCGTGCAGAACTGTGCCCACCAGGTTCAGTGCAAGAGCACGAGATTGAAGTGCTCGGCATGAGCGTGCAGATTGAAGCAGAAGCGGCCCAACTAGAGCCAGCAGACCGTGCCGAAATGCTTGAGGCTCTCGGCCTTGGTGAAGGTGCGCTTACAAAAATGGTTCGCTCTGCATTTCATCTGCTCGGATTGCGCACCTATTTCACTACTGGCGAAAAAGAAACTCGCGCATGGACATTCCACGCCGGCGACAAAGCCCCCGTGTGTGCCAGCAAGATTCACTCAGATATTCAGCGCGGGTTTATTCGTGCCGAAGTCATCCACTGGGATGAACTGATCGAGCTCGGATCATGGAATGCAGCCAAAGATGTCGGCAAGATCCGTTCTGAAGGCAAAGAATACGAGTTTGTTGACGGCGACGTCACCGAGTTCCGCTTTAACGTATAGGTAGCGACACGGAGGTCACCATGAGTGCACCACAAGAACTCGAGCCCATCTGGCTTGTCAGCAAAGGCAATGTATTGGCTGCTGGCGTTCGTACCGTGACTCGCACTCAACGTCGACGCGGCCTAACGGGTGTTGCTGTTATTGAACAACCACTTGTGCTTGAACCATGCAAGTGGGTACACACCATTGGTATGAAAGCAACAATTGATGTTGCTTACGTTGCTTCGAACAACATCGTGATACAGACTGCAACTATGAAACCGTGGCGAGTTGGTGCTCGCATTCCTGCAACAGCACTCATCATTGAAGCTGCCGCTGGCTCATTTGAACGCTGGAACCTACGTGTTGGTGACGAAGTAGAGGTGCGTCATGTCGAAAGATGACATTGTCACCTCTGCAATTCATGCAGGCTTGTGGCTAGTTGCAACACCTATTGGCAACCTTGAAGACCTATCCCCTCGTGGTGCTGCGGTATTGCGCGCCGCAACAATCATTTGCTGTGAAGACACTCGTCATAGTGGCTCGTTGTTGAAGCGCATTGGTGCTTCACCCGAACGATTGATTGTTGCTAACGAACACACAGAGCACGACGCAATCGAATCGGTTTTGTCGTATTTGTCTACTGGTGCAGTAGTTGCATTGATCTCTGATGCAGGTACTCCAGCAATCAGCGACCCAGGCGAACGCCTTGTTCAGGCAACAATTAATGCCGGGTACACCGTGCATTCAACCCCAGGGCCAGCTGCCTTTGTTATGGCTATAGCTATGAGCGGATTACCAACAGCACGTATTGCCTTCGATGGCTTTCTGCCACGCAGCGGAAGTGAGCGCCGCGAACGCCTGACAGAAGTCGCAAGGGAACGCCGCACAACGGTTTTGTATGAAGCACCCCACCGTTTGGAGAAGACTTTGGTCGACTTGGCCGAGGTGTGTGGCAATGACCGACTTGTTGTACTTGCACGCGAATTAACCAAACTTCATGAAGATATGTGGCGCGGCACGCTTGGTGATGCTGTTATTCATTCGCGCACAGTTGAACCCCGAGGAGAATACGCATTAGTAATTGCACCGGTAACTGCAGAATCGGTTGATGTGACCGATGACGACATTCGTACTGAATTGGCATCGCGTACATCTGCTGGCATCTCAAAGCGCAGCGCGGTTGATGAAGTAACTGCAGCACTTGGCGTTTCACGCAAACGCGTCTATGCGATTTCGGTGACTGTATGAGCACACCTGATAAAACAGCAGCATTTTTTGATCTTGACCGAACTCTTATTGCTGGTTCGTCTGCATTCGTGTTTGGTCGTGCCGCATACGATGCGGGCCTCATTCGGCCGCGCGACTTTGCAACAGACGCATTTGCTGCGCTGAAATTTCGCCTCATTGGTTCAAGTGACACTTCAAGCAGAAATGTTCGTGAGCGCATCTTGGAAGCAGCGGGTGGTTCCACTCAGTCCGATCTTTTGGCACTGAACGAAGTGGTGCTTCCTGAGTTGTTGGGCCTGATTCGTCCTGAAGCACGTGCACTGATTGAACAACATCGCAATGCTGGGCGCGAAACTTGGATTGTTTCAGCCTCCCCCATTGAAATTGTTGAACCGCTTGCAATCGCACTTGAAATGACTGGCGGCATCGGCACACGCGGCGAAGTTGAAGACGGTGTCTACACAGGTCGACTTGCTGGACCATTTTGTTACGGGCCCGGAAAAGCAGAAGCAATTGTTGCCATTGCGGCAGAGCGCAATATCAACCTGACAGATTCATGGTCGTATTCAGACTCCATGAGCGATGTTCCCATGATGGAGATTGTGGGCAATGCAGTTGCCGTTAACCCTGATGCGCAATTGTCTGCACTTGCTCGTTCACGCGGGTGGCCCATTGTTGTGTTTGCTCAACGATCAAAAATGTTGGTTCGTCGAACAACAACAGTTACTGCTGCTCTTATCGGTATGGCAATTACGTACTCGCTCGGCGCACGCAGCAGCAGACGTTCTTAGTCAGCACCCAACGGCGACAGCGCGAGTTGTCGGCTCATAGCAACAACATTTCCTGCTGAGTCCCACATCACTCCGTCTTCTTCCCAGTAACCACCTTGTGTGAGAGCACTTGTGAACTCACACAGAATTGGGCCTGGTGCTGGTACTCCGCGCACATGCACAGTGAATTCAATGGTGGGCACCCACCCCTTCATGCCGAACAAGTTGAAGGTAACGGGTGGGAAAGCGTCAGCTGCAAGCAACAACGAAAGAGTGTCAACGGGGCGACCATCTTTAAAGGTGAAATATCCACGCACGCGCGCGATACCAGCAGGCTCATTTGTTGTGAAACTGATGTCGTCAGGGTGAAGGCGCATATCAAGACGCGAACCGAGACCTGGTGGCATATCCGGGTTTGCCGGGCGTGTTGGACAATCTTCAAACGCCACCATGTCTGGCATCACCAATGTGTTCGACTGTGCACCGATAGATGCATCAACGTCGCCGAAAGTTCCGATTGAGCGAACAACGTCACGACCATCGCGAGACATTGACGCCACAACTGTTGATAACCGCCTGCCTGCTTTCACCACTTCGCATGTTGTTGTGGCTGGACCAGCGGGTGCCGGTGACAAATAGTGCATTGAAATCGAAACGGGGTGAGCACGGCCACTCTCGGCACGCATGGCATTGCCGACTAAAGCCAACAGGTACCCACCATTTGCATTTCCGTTGATATCCCACCGATCTTCGACTGGTGTGTCGTACACGCCATTGCCAAGTGGGGTGGGTCGTGTGGCGTGATCGAACTCGAAAGGCATTCGTACGAGGTTACGAAGTAAATGTTGCAATAAACGAACCGACGACAAGAAGCGTGGTGGCGTAGCCTGTCTAGGTGGCAAAGTACTACCTCACCACTCCCATCTATTACGTCAACGCGCAACCACATCTTGGTCACGCGTACACGACCATTGTCGCTGACGCATTAGCTAGGTGGCACCGCCTTCTCGGTGATGATGTGCATTTCCTCACCGGAACTGACGAGCACGGCCTCAAGATTCAGCAAGCTGCAGAAGCCGCTGGCACTTCCCCACAAGAATTCACTGATTCCATCGCGCCGTTGTTTCAACAAGCATGGAAGCGCCTGAACATCTCGAATGATGATTTCATTCGCACCACGGAAGCTCGACATAAAGTTGGCGTACAGAAATTGCTGCAGGCATGTTTTGATGCGGGCGACATCGAACTCGACAAATACAGCGGTTTGTATTGCGTCCCCTGCGAGGCGTACTACACAGAAGATGATCTTGATGGTGAGAACTGCCCTATTCACAAGCGCCCCGTGCAACACGTTGAAGAGGAGAACTACTTCTTCCGTTTGTCACGCTTTGAACAGCGCCTCATTGATTGGTATTCACTTCACCCAAGTGCCGTAGTGCCGGAACACCGAGTTAATGAAGTACTCGGATTCATCAAACAGGGTTTGCAAGATTTTTCTGTCAGTAGAAAAACTCTGACATGGGGTATTCCGCTTCCTTTCGACCCTTCGCACGTTGCCTATGTGTGGTTTGACGCGCTTGCTAACTACATCACCGCAATCGGTTACGGCTCTGACGATGAAATGTTCAACAAATGGTGGCCAGTAGATCACCATCTCATTGGTAAAGACATCATCCGTTTCCACAATGTGTATTGGCCAGCCATGCTTATGTCAGCGGGCATTGAACCACCCACTGGTTACGCAGTCGGCGGCTGGCTGCTTGTCGGTGGCGAAAAGATGTCAAAGACATCAGGCAATGTGGTGAACCCGCTTGACCTCGTTGATGAATTCGGCGTTGACGGCTTCCGCTACTACGTACTCAGCGACACGTCGTACGGCAACGATGGCGACTTCACATACGAAGGCCTTGTGTCTCGCTACAACTCTGACCTTGCAAACAACCTTGGCAACCTTGCAGCCCGCATCGCGTCAGTTGTCGACAAGAAGTGTGCTGGGCTTGGTACAGCATCAAACCCTGATAGTCCGTTAGCAGCGTTTGCCAAAGATGCAGTTGCAGAAACGTCTGCCTGTTGGCAACTGGTTCAACCAAGTCGTGCGTTAGAAGCAACGTGGTCTCTTATTCGTGCCACCAACGCTCACCTTGAGAATCATGAACCGTGGAAAGCAGAACCTAGTGATCTGCTGAACACTGTGATGGGCGATGCACTTGAGGCATTACGCATCGTGACCCTGCTCGCATTCCCTGCAATTCCTGATACTGCCCGTGAAATTTGGCGCCGCATCGGAATGACAACAGACATTGAACAATGTCGCATTCCT
>JBILOM010000170.1:0-5953 GCA_044374495.1 Ilumatobacteraceae bacterium
TGAACTGGCGCTGCAAGTAGGCGTTTGCACCTTCTTGAATTGCGAGTGCAATTTCTTTCATCTTCGGCGTGCCTTCGTCGGCAGCCATTACTAAACGGGCGAGATAGAACCCAACAGCGATGGCAAGCACGGCTGAAGCAGCTGAAAGCCACAACACCGCCCATTCTCCGCCCTTGAGCACGAACTCTTGGTAGCCGCCTTCGGCAGCAAATAATCCTGACACTTAATTGTCTCCTGGCAAGTTCTGGGGCGCTCTGACTTTCAGGCGCCCGCTGTATGGAACATCGCAACAGTAGTGAAAAAAGACACGCCAGAGCGAAATGGTCAAGTTGTGCCCTCGGGGCTCTCTCGGGCTACCGTTTCAAGTGCATTTGCACAGCCGGCCCGCCCGGCTCGCAGGGAGAGCTTATTTTCATGGCACAAGTAGTCACATCTCAACGCGGACCGGTCACCGGAACCGCTACCCACAAGCGTAAGAAGCGCCCGTTTGTCCTTGACCTCTATTCCACCGCGGTGGGCAAGAAGTACGCAATGGGACTCTCAGGCATCGCGATGATGGGTTTTGTCCTCTTTCATATGATCGGAAACCTCAAGATGTATGCGGGTGCCGCAGATCTTGACCATTACGCCCATTTCCTCCAAACCTTGCTGTACCCATTGGCGCCAAAAGGTTGGGTCCTCTGGATTCTTCGCGGTGGCCTTATCTCCATGCTTTTTCTCCACCTACATGCAGCGTGGTCGCTGACTGTTCTCAACCGTCACGCTCGTCCTGTGAAATACCAGAGCAAGCGCGATTATCAGATCGCCAACTTTGCCAGTCGCACAATGCGTTGGTCAGGAATGATTGTCCTGGCGTTTATCGTCTGGCATCTTCTCGATCTGACTTTTGGTGTTGTGAACTCGCATGTAGGCGAAATGATCACACATACAGGCGATGAGGAATCCGTGAAGTCGGTCTATGCCAGTGTCGTTCATTCATTTGAGCGCACCCCGGTTGCTTTGTTCTATGTGATTGCAAACATTTTGCTCGGCATTCACTTGTTCCACGGCACATGGAGCATCTTCCAGTCACTTGGCTGGAACAATCCACGTTTCAATAACTGGCGCCGTGGCTTTGCTACTGGCTTCGCCTCTCTTGTCGTAGTCGGCAACGTTTCATTCCCTATCGCTGTAATGGCTGGCATTGTCGGCTGACCGACACGCCTCGAAGAAGAAAGACACGATCATGACTCTCACTGATGAACTGTTCGCAAAGAACACGGTCAAACTTGACAGCAAAATTCCTGATGGCCCAGTTGCGGATAAATGGGATAACTACAAAGAAAACATGAAGTTGGTTAACCCCAACAACAAACGCAAATTCAAAGTCATCGTGGTAGGTACCGGCCTTGCTGGTGCATCAGCTGCAGCAACTCTTGCTGAACTTGGTTATCAAGTTGATGCGTTTACATTTCATGACTCTGCTCGCCGTGCGCACTCCATTGCTGCACAAGGCGGCATCAACGGCGCAAAGAATTACAAGGGCGACGGCGACAGTGTTCACCGTTTGTTCTACGACACCGTCAAAGGCGGCGACTTCCGTGCGCGTGAAGCAAACGTGCATCGCTTGGCACAAGTCAGCGTTGACATCATTGACCAAATGGTTGCCCAAGGTGTGCCATTCGCCCGTGAATACGGTGGTCTTTTAGACAACCGTTCATTTGGTGGAGCTCAAGTCAGTCGTACCTTTTATGCTCGCGGACAAACTGGTCAGCAATTGCTGCTTGGTGCGTATCAACAGTTCTCACGCCAAGTTGGTCTTGGTGGAATCAGTTTGTACAACCGTTCTGAACTGATTGACATCGTTGTTATCGACGGCCGTGCATCAGGCATCGTTGTTCGGGATCTTGTAACGGGCGAAATCTCGTCACATGCAGCTCATGCAGTTGTGTTGGCAACAGGCGGATACGGAAACGCATTCTTCCTGTCAACAAACGCAATGGCATGCAACGTCACTGCAGCATGGCGTGCACACCGCAAGGGCGCATTGTTTGCGAACCCGTGCTACACACAAATTCACCCAACATGTATTCCGCAAAGTGATGACAGTCAGTCAAAACTCACATTGATGTCAGAGTCATTGCGTAACGATGGTCGCGTGTGGGTTCCTACAAATCCAAATGAGACACGTCAGGCTCGTGACATTCCAGAAGAAGAGCGTGACTATTACCTCGAGCGTTTGTATCCGTCATTCGGAAACTTGGCACCACGAGACATTTCGTCACGTGCAGCAAAGCGTCTTGTTGACAAAGGACAGGGTGTCGGACCAAAGAAAAACGGCGTGTACCTTGACTTCTCCGAAGCAATCGAGCGTCTCGGCCATGACGTAGTGCAAGAGCGTTACGGCAACTTGTTTGAAATGTACGAGCGCATTGCTGGTGAAAACCCATACGAGACACCAATGCGTATTTACCCAGCCAGCCACTACACAATGGGCGGTTTGTGGGTCGATTACGAATTGCAAACAAACATTCCTGGTTTGTATGCAGCTGGTGAAGCAAACTTCTCTGATCACGGTGCAAACCGTCTCGGTGCTTCTGCACTGATGCAAGGTCTTTCAGACGGTTACTTCGTATTGCCGTACACAATCGGAAACGGACTTGCTCCGTTGTTGGGTAAATCCATGCCAGGCATTGATCATCCAGAATTCAAAGCTGCAGAAGAAGCTGCTCGCGAGCGCTTCAATGCGTACCTTGCAATTAACGGCACAAAGTCACCTGATTACTTTCATCGTGAACTCGGAAAAATCATTTGGGATTACTGCGGAATGGAACGTACTGAAGAAGGATTGAAAAAAGCTTTGGAACTTCTTCCTGCGCTCTATCAAGAATTCAAGACGGACCTTCGCGTAACCGGTGATGGCGACAACATGAATCAAACACTTGAAAAAGCAGGCCGTGTCGACGACTTCTTCCAGTTGGGAATGCTGATGTGTCGCGATGCGCTTGATCGCAACGAAAGCTGCGGCGGTCACTTCCGTTCTGAATATCAGACAGACGATGGCGAAGCACTTCGCGATGATGAGAACTACTGCCACGTTGCCGCATGGCAATGGGGCGGCGACCCAATGACACCAAACCTGAACGTTGAACCGCTCGAATTCGAAGCTGTTCACCTCGCGACTCGGAGCTACAAATGAGCAATCACCTCAAGAACATCACATTGCGCATTTGGCGTCAGGCTGGTCCTGCAGCAAAGGGCAATTTCGAAACCCATGTGGTCGACGAAATCACAGACGAGGCCTCATTCCTTGAGATGCTCGACATCTTGAACGACAAGCTCGTCACAGAAGGCAAAGAGGCAGTGGTGTTCGACCATGACTGCCGCGAAGGCATCTGCGGTACATGTTCACTCATGATTGACGGACAAGCACACGGACCGCAACGCGGAACGGCAACGTGCCAGTTGCACATGCGTCAGTTCAAGAGCAATGACACAATCACAATTGAGCCATGGCGTGCATCTGCGTTCCCCATCATTAAAGACCTCATGGTTGACCGTTCGGCCTTTGACCGCATCATTGAGTCGGGTGGATACATCACGGCTGATACCGGCGGTGCACCAGACGCAAACCTGATTCCTATTTCCAAAATCGTGGCAGACGCCGCGATGGACTCCGCTGCGTGCATCGGTTGTGGCGCATGCGTTGCCGCATGTCCAAACGGTGCTGCCAACTTGTTCACTGGTGCAAAAATTGCACACCTCAGCCGCTTGCCTCAGGGTCAGGCCGAGAGGTATTCACGCGTTGAGGCCATGGTGGAAACCATGGACGAGAAATTCGGTTCATGCACAAACCATGGCGAATGTGAAGCAGCATGCCCGAAGGAAATTTCGATCGACGTCATTGCCCTCATGAACAAGGACTTCCGCAAGGCCAAGTTTGCAAACCGCAAGGATCTTGCTCGCAAATAAATTGTTTCGGCTGAGGGCTCACTAGGGCTCTCGGGGTACTGTCATTTGCATGACAATTCCTGCTGTCCCTGCATCTCTTCCTGTCACTCTGGCGGCACTACGTGCCTCAGGCTGGAAATCCATTCCTGTCAAGGAAGAATTGCGCGCCAATGCCGTACGCAATATCTCTGCAGGCCTGCCTTTGTTTGAAGGTGTCATGGGATACGAAAACACCGTGATGCCTCAACTGGAAAACGCGTTGCTTGCCGGGCACGACGTTGTGTTCCTCGGTGAACGCGGTCAAGCAAAGACTCGAATGATTCGTTCGCTCACTGATCTTCTTGATGAGTGGATGCCAATCATCGCAGGTAGTGAAATCAACGACGACCCATACAACCCGGTGTCACGTCACGCACGGGATCTCATTGCTGCTGAAGGTGAGAACGCCCCTATTTCTTGGGTGCACCGCAGCGAGCGATTCGGTGAAAAACTTGCAACACCAGATACGTCAATTGCCGACCTCATTGGTGAAGTTGACCCCATCAAAGTTGCTGAAGGTCGTTACCTCAGTGACGAACTCACATTGCATTACGGATTAGTGCCACGCACCAACCGCGGAATTTTTGCAATCAACGAATTGCCAGACCTTGCAGAGCGAATTCAAGTTGGTTTGCTGAACGTTCTCGAGGAACGTGACGTGCAAATTCGTGGCTACAAGATTCGGCTTCCGCTTGATGTCATGTTGGTAGCGTCTGCAAACCCAGAGGACTACACAAACCGTGGTCGCATCATTACTCCGTTGAAAGACCGTTTCGGTAGCCAAATTCGCACGCATTATCCACTTGAAGTTGATACCGAAATCGCCATCATGCGTCAAGAGTCGCGTGCGGCTTCAATTGGTGATGTCAAAGTCACCATGCCTGAGTTCATGGAGCGCATTATCGCTACGTTCTCTCATCAAGCTCGTGTCAGCAGCCATGTCAACCAGCGCAGCGGTGTCAGCGTGCGTTTGTCAGTGTCTAACTTCGAAATTCTTAGTGCAAACGCAGTGCGTCGTGCACTACGAGCAGGGGAGCGCGAAGTAGCGCCACGCATTAGCGACCTTGATGCTTTGGCATCGTCGACAGGCGGAAAAGTGGAGATTGAAGCTCTAGAAGAGGGCCGCGAAAATGGCATTCTTCAGCAACTCATTTCTGGCGCAGTTCTCACTGTGTACAAAGAATTAGCTCCGGGCGAAATGATGCGTGATGTTCTCACTGCTTTTGAAGAAGGTGCAGTTGCGCACGCCGGTGAAGATATTTCGTCAGGTGAATTGATTGCACTTCTTACTCAAATTCCAGCACTTATGCCGCCAGTGAAAGTTCTTACCGGCGGTGACGATTCACCAGCAATGTTGGCAAGTGCTGTTGAGTTCATTCTTGAGGGATTGCATCTCACACGACGTCTCAATAAAGACGCATCTGGCTCAAAAGCCACATATCGCTCGCGTAGCTAAGTAGTTACAGAACGAACGGCGAACGAGTCCACAGTTCGCCGGTGTCATTGCGGGCTGCATTTGTAGCTTCGCCCGTCAGCAACACCACAGGTATCGCTTCGTTAAGTCCACGCAGCGACATTGGTTCATGAGGGGTTACGACAACGCCTTCAGGCAGGTTTTCGATGTGCTCGCTTGGAATGATGACTTCAAAAGACCCAGCCGCGTCACAGAGGCGGGCAGCCATGTTGACAGCAGTCCCGATGTAGTCGTCGCCCTCGAAGAGAAGCGCTAGCCCGGAAGCCATGCCAACACGTATGGAGAGAGGCGCACAGGCGGCTCCAGAGCGCTTCTGAAGCTCGAGAGCGAACGTAATGGCATCTCGCTGGTCAACAGCCACGATCATGCAGCCATCGCCCAGCCACTTGGCAATGCGGACACCGGTCTCAGATGCCACATCACGGGTGACGGCACGCCACGAGGCAAGAAGACGCCCTGCGGCATCATCTCCGTTCTCGTTTGTGAAATTGGTAAACCCCGAAATATCGA
>JBILOM010000089.1:0-5950 GCA_044374495.1 Ilumatobacteraceae bacterium
AGCCCGTGCCTCAGGTTCACCGAACTTCAAAGGACGGGGACAATCATATCCAAGCAAAGTAAGGTTTCGCTCCGATGCTCCGTTCCTCCACACTCTTCGTTCGCACCCTTCGTGATGACCCGGCCGATGCCGAGGTCCCTAGCCACCGTTTGTTGGTGCGCGCTGGCTATATCCGCCGTGCCGCCCCAGGCGGTTACACATGGCTCCCCCTTGGCTGGCGGGTCCTTCGCAAGGTCGAAGCCATCGTGCGAGACGAGATGGATTCGATGGGAGCACAAGAAGTTCACTTCCCCGCCATGCTCCCCCGAGACATTTATGAACTCACGGGGCGCTGGGACGAATACGGTGACAACCTCTTTCGATTGAAAGACCGCAAGGGTGCCGACTTTCTGTTAGGCCCAACCCACGAAGAGATGTTCACACTGCTCGTGAAGGATTTGTATTCCAGTTACAAAGACCTGCCCGTCTCGCTGTATCAAATTCAAACGAAGTACCGCGACGAAGCACGCCCTCGCGCCGGCTTGCTGCGCGGTCGTGAATTCCTCATGAAAGACAGTTACTCGTTCGATGTCGATGACGCTGGACTTGCCGCAAGCTACAACGCACACCGCGATGCATATGAACGAATCTTTACTCGTCTGAAATTGCCGTACGTCATCGTGAAAGCGATGAGTGGCGCCATGGGTGGTTCAGCAAGCGAAGAGTTCTTGGCCCCAATCGAAGTGGGCGAAGACACATTCGTTCGTTGCACGAAGTGTGACTACTCTGCAAACACCGAAGCAGTTACCACAGCAGTACTTTCACCAGACACAGCTACATACGCAGCAACCGCCATTGTCGAGACACCTAACTGCCCCACCATTGCTTCACTCGTTGATTTCCTCAACACCAATCATGCGCGTAGTGATCGTGCATGGACAGCATCTGACACTTTGAAGAATGTCGTGTTGCAGTTGCGTCAGCCAGATGGTTCAACCGAAGTCTTAGTTGTTGGAGTTCCTGGTGACCGCGAAGCAGACATCAAACGAATTGAAGCGCAAGTATCACCATCTGAAGTTGAACCGCTTGATGACGCGGGATTTGCAAAACACCCCGGCCTCATTCGCGGATACATCGGGCCTCAAGTCTTGGGCGCAACTAGTGCTACTGGCGTTCGTTATCTTCTCGACCCTTCAGTTGTCACTGGTAGCGAGTGGGTTACAGGCGCAAACGTTGCAGGTTCTCATGTTTTGCATTTAGTAAACGGCCGGGACTTCACTGCTGACGGAACGATTGAAGCAGTTGAAGTAGCAGCCGGAGACCCATGCCCATCATGTCGTGAGCCTTTAGAAATTGCGCGCGGTATTGAGATTGGTCACGTGTTTCAGTTAGGCCGCAAATACGCAGACACACTCGGTCTTTCAGTACTTGATCAGAACGGCAAGCAAGTTGTAGTCACAATGGGTTCGTATGGCATTGGTGTATCCCGTGCTGTTGCTTCAATTGCCGAAGTGTTCCACGACGACCTCGGACTCAAATGGCCACGAGCAATTTCTCCTGTAGATGTTCACATCGTTGTCACCGGAAAGAACGGCGACGACATAACTATCGCTGGTGAAAAACTTGCAGCAGAACTTGAAACACAGGGACTAGAAGTTCTTATCGACGACCGTAACGGCGTGTCACCTGGCGTCAAGTTCAAAGATGCCGAGCTAATCGGAATCCCCACCATCGTTGTGGTTGGCAAATCTCTGGCCGAAGGCAACATCGAGTTGCGTGACCGTCATGCGGGTACCAACGAAGCTGTCCCAATTGCCGATGCGGTGCAACGCGTAGTTGCCTTGGTGCGCGAGGGATAAGCAATGCTTCGCCGTGTCATAGGTGCACCTCAGCACTACGACTGGGGCGACCCAACATTTATTCCTGACCTCTTTCAGCTACCGGGCAACTCACAACCGTGGGCGGAAATGTGGTTCGGAACCCACCCCTCTGCGCCGTCACGACTCGATACTGCAGACGGCCCACTGTTGTCAGACAACATCGGCGAAATGACAATGCTTGTAAAGGTGCTCGCCTGCACTTCATCACTGTCATTGCAAACGCACCCAACACGCCAACAAGCTGAACGCGGATTCGCCCGCGAGAACGCCGCAGGCATCTCACTGTCTGATCCGAAACGCGTGTACAAAGATTCATCGGATAAACCCGAAATACTTATCGCTCTGACTGAATTCGAGGCTCTCTGCGGCTTCGACACCATTGAGGCGTCGATTGAACGCCTTCAACAGTTCGGCTGGCGCGAAGAAGCCGATGTTCTAGACCAGAACGGCATTGACGGTTATTTATTGTGGGCGTTTGATCAACGCACATCGCCTTCCATGAACGCGGTTCCTGGCTGGATGCAGCGCCTCAGTGATGCATACCCAACGGATCGTGCGTTACGTGTTGCCCCGTTACTGCATCACATTGTGTTGCAGCCCGGACAAGCAATCTCACTTCCCGCCGGTAACTTGCACGCGTACTTACACGGAGCAGGCCTAGAAGTCATGGCATCCTCAGACAATGTTGTGCGTGCTGGGTTCACCTCTAAGCATGTTGATGTTGCTGAACTCTTGCGAATAGTTGATACTTCCCCATTGGAACACCCAATCTCACCAACAACAACGAACGAACACTGGACTGAATACTCATCGCCGTCTTCTGCTTTCTGCGTTGCTTCAACAACTTGGGAAAATTTGCACACCATCGAGGCCAGCAACGCACACCGATTCTTTTTTGGCCCAATGGGCAATGACGCTCACCCAGACATGACATGGTTGCCTGCCGGAGAATCACACAACTTCAGAACAGTTCCAGGCACTCACAATGTTGCCTGGATGTTCACTCAGAACTAGTTCTGAACCGCTTTTCGGATTTCCACAATCTTTTCTGCTGAATGATTAGCGTCTTCGCCCTTTTCATCCATTAGTTGGGACCGATCTTTCGCAGCTTCTCGCTCGGCAAGCTTTGTATCAGCCCTGGCAATTGCAGCATCAGTGCCATGTTCATTAATGAACTCCGCCCATTCAACTAACGCTTCCACCATCTCGTCTTCTGGCACAACAGCCACATTGCGACCCTTCACAAAAAGGTGACCGCGCTTGTTACCAGCAGCAATACCAAGGTCTGCTTCACGCGCTTCACCTGGCCCGTTAACTACACACCCCATCACAGCAATCTGCAAGGGCAACTTTTTGTTTTCGAAAGCAGCAAGCGCCTTGTTAGCAATATCAATTACGTCGATCTCGGCACGACCACAACTAGGGCATGCAATGAGGTCGACATTCTTTCGCTCACGTAATCCGAGAGCTTCAAGTAGTTGGCGACCAGCGCGCGCTTCCTCGACGGGGTCGGCAGTGAGGCTGTACCGAATGGTGTCGCCAATACCTTCCAGCAGCAAAGTGGAAATTCCGGCAGTGGCCTTGATGAGGCCGGCTGGAGGCGGACCTGCTTCTGTGACTCCGAGATGCAATGGGATATCTGTTGCTTCGGCCAACATGCGATAGGCCTCAACCATGAGTGGCACGTTGCTTGCTTTTACAGAAATCTTGATGAGATTGAAATCGACTTCTTGGAAGTATGCGATTTCATGCATTGCAGATTCAACCATTGCTGCCGCGGTGAGTCCACCGTACTTTTCATACAACGACGGATCAAGAGAACCACCATTGACACCAATACGAATTGGCAGATTACGATCCCGTGCTTCAGATGCAACTGCCTTGATGTGTTCTGGTTTGCGAATGTTGCCCGGATTCAAACGAAGCCCATGAACGCCTGCCTCCATTGCAGCCAACGCCATTTTGTATTGGTGATGAATATCCGCAATGATCGGAATTGGTGAACGCGGCACAATTTGTGCCAGCCCTTCAGCAGCTTCTTGGTCGTTGCATGTGCAACGCACAATGTCACACCCTGCTGCTGCCAATGCATAGATCTGTTGCAGCGTGCCTTCAACGTCAGCGGTCTTAGTGGTGGTCATTGACTGCACCGTGATGGGAGAACCTCCACCCACTGGAACTTTGCCCACCATGATTTGCTGAGTATTGCGACGCTCGAACATGTGTCTCAGTCTGTCAGTTCCGCGGCCGTTTACCCGAGTGGTTGCGTGATATCGAGGTACAAACCAGTCAAAAGCAGGAGTGACAAAAGCCCAACCACCAAGGTGGCGAGCGGAACCATCTTGTTGATGTCAGCTCTGTACAGCCGCCCTTTGCGCGAACGCACCCGTTCATAAATCGCTATTGCTGCATGGCCGCCGTCAAAGGGCAATAAAGGGAACATGTTGAAGACACCAACAAACACGTTGATGCTGGCGAGTAAAGCAAGCACACCCTTCAATCCATCAGATCGGCCGACCGTGCCACTGAAGTCGCTGATGCCCACAACAGTGGTGGGACGAGTTTCAAGTGTGGCTTCTGGAGACTTAGTGAGATGACGAATTGAATTCAAGGGGTTGAGAGCTACCACCACCCCTTTCACAGAACCAGTGATTGTTGTACCGATATCGGTAATTGATTGTCCTACAGATTCAATTACTCCGAGATCTTTCCAACCCCAGTCGTCTGCCATGACGCCAAAATATGCGCGGCCGGCAATGGTGGGATGTTTTGCAAGAACTACATCACGCGTTTTGCGAATGCCTTCGTGCTCGAACACAACAGCAATTGACTCCCCCACAGAGAAGGTTTGGATTGCTGCCGAGACACTGTTGTAATCCGTAACTGCAATGCCCCCAATTGAAACAAGGGTGTCACCGATTGCGATGCCAGCAGCAGAGGCAGGACTACTTGATTCAGCCAATCCACGAACAGTGGAGATACCCGTGTTCTGTTGACGGCCACCAGAGGCGTAGACACCGAGAAACAAAATGAAAGCGATCACCATATGCATCAGTGACCCAGCAGTGATGACCAAAAGGCGCCGAGGGAATGTTTGAGACCGATACGCACGCGATTCATCAGCCGGATCAACTTCATCAACATTGTTCATTCCGATGATGCGAACAAAAGCCCCAAGCGGCAATGCGCGAACGCCGTATTCAACTTCGCCCTTTGTGTGGCTCCAGACTCGTGGGCCAAAGCCCATAAAGAACTGAGTGACCTTCATGCCTGTTAAGCGGGCAGTTGAGAAATGCCCCACTTCGTGCAAAAAGACAGACAGAAGAAGACCGATGACAAATACAAAAGTCCACGGGTTTTTGTAGGCCAAATATGCAAGCAGCGCAATCATGATGAACCCAGTGGCTTTGCCGTTGCGCGTTGCCATAGGTGACACTGCTTCGTCTACGGCACCACCGGCCGCAACTTCAGCGCGAAATCGATGGTAAAAATCGCTCATCGTGATAGCTCCTCTGTTGCTAGTCGACGACCTTGCGCATCTGCTTCAAGAACATCGTCAACCGATGTTGGCACAGTAACTTCAAACTTTTCCATCACCCGCGACACGAATGTACCGATTTGAGACCAAGTGATACGGCCAGCAAGAAAGGCCTCGACAACAATTTCATTGGCACCCGACAACGCTGCTGGTGCTGTACCCCCTGCTCGTCCTGCCGCATATGCAAGATCGAGACAAACGAAGGTTTTTCTGTCAGGCGATTCAAAATCAAGACGAGACAAGGTTGTCCAGTCAATTCGGCCAAATGGAGTTGCAATGCGATGCGGATAGCCAAGTGCGTATCCAATAGGCAATCTCATATCGGGCATTGACAATTGCGCGATGGTTGAACCGTCAGTGAATTCCACCATTGAATGCACGACTGATTGTGGGTGCACCACAACATCAATACTGTCAAACGACGTGCCAAATAATTCGTGAGCTTCAATTACTTCAAGACCTTTATTCATAAGAGTTGAAGAGTCGATAGTGATCTTCGGCCCCATCTTCCATGTGGGGTGCGCCAATGCTTCGTTTACGGTGACTGAAGCGA
>JBILOM010000090.1:0-5926 GCA_044374495.1 Ilumatobacteraceae bacterium
GCAGTACCGAGCCATGGAGTTGCGGCTTCAAGAAGATCGTCATGAATCTCGCGATTGGTCTTGTCGAAATTCGCAAGGCTCCATTCAGGATTTGCATGAAAGGTGAGTGCAGGCGCTGCGCTGATTCCCTTAGCGGTGTTGTCACCGATGAATGAAAACACGTCATCAGGAAATTGCATGCCGCCTGGCGACGACACATTGTGATTGTTGGAATCAAGTGTGACGAGAAGACCCAATGTGCGGTCGTAATCAGTATTGCGCAGTTCGATAGGCATTTCTATTCCACCACCAAACATGAGCGAAAATGATTGTGGAATTGGCGCCGTGAGAATCACGCGGTCTGCATGATGTGCAACACCGTCATCAGTTGTAATCACCCAATCAGTTTCGGCTCGAGTCAGTGAAAACACGAGCATGCTTGTTCGCACATCAAGTCCGATTGCCAAATGCTTAGCGATTGATGTCATTCCATTTGCACCGACATAACGAGGGTGCCCGTCTTCTTCTGAAAACCCGCGACACCATTCGCGTACGACGCCGGCAGTTAGCCACTCATCAACGTGCTTCTGGAACTCGTCGCTACGAACGGTGAAGAATTGAGCGCCATGATCAAGCGTTGCATCTTTGATGCGTCGCGTAGCAAGACGACCACCAACACCTCGACCTTTATCGAACACAATTACTTCATGACCATGCAAGACGCATTCACGTGCCGCCATGAGTCCGGAAAGACCGGCGCCTACAACAATGATGCGCATGGTCAGACTGCTACGGCAGCTGCGTGCCCATGCGGGACATAAACCTTTTCAGCGCGACCAAGGAATTCGAGCAAGATGCGATTGAAGGTGGTGGCGTGTTCGATATGTAAACCGTGTGCGCCACCGCTGATGATGACTAATTCAGCAGTGGGAATAAGAGATGCGATCTCTTCGGCATCTCCACGCGGAGTAAGGATGTCTTGGTTGCCAACAACAACCATGGTGGGGCATTCGATATTGCCAAGGTCTGCATTCAGCGAACGATCATCAGTTGTAAGAATTGCTTGCACTTGCGACACGAATGCATTGGCAGGGTTGAACAATTGCAATGGCCCGATGCTGCCGAGCGCTGGAAGTATTCGGCGGAAAGAACGCGGGCCAATCATCCAACGTGCTGCTTCTTTGCCAACTGAACCCATGCCCTCGTTTGAAGCCATATCAGCCCATGACTGCAACAGATCTGCACGCCACTGATGATTACGACATGCAGTAGCTACAAGCGTTAACGAACGAACACGGTTCGGGTGCTTCAACGCAATGATCTGGCTAATTGCACCACCCATTGATAAGCCAACAACATGAGCTGATTCGATACCGGCAGCATCAAGCACGGCGATGGCGTCGTCTGCCATTTGTTCAAGATCGTATGTGCCTTCTGGTTTGTCGCTCTTGCCAGCACCACGGTTATCAAATGCCACTGTGCGATGACGCAATGCAAGTGCAGCGCGTTGAAGGTTCCACGAGTTCTTTTCGCCACCAAGCCCTTGCACCAATAGAACTGGTGCTCTTTTGGTGATGCCAGTTACTTCGTAGTGAATACGTATTCCGTCGGCTGCAACTGCGAATGGCATGTTATGCAACCTGCTTACGGGCGGGGATACGTTCGATACTTGGCCACAGATACAAATTACGAACTACTTCTGTAGTTGAGTGGCGTGGCGCAAAACGCAACAAATGTGCGGCTTCGTTACTAGCAGCCAAGCGGCCATGCTGAATGAGGTCTGCAACGTGGTCTGGCATTGGTGCACCTGCAAAAGATGAAACATTCTTTGCCATCCACCAGCCTGGGCCGAATGATGGAAGTGGCACGCGACGACCAATAGAAGTTGCACGCAACATACTGATGGCACCGTTAGCAACGATGTTCACTACGCCATCTGCATCACGTTGTGCTGCTTGGATAAACGCAGTTGCTGCATCAAAGTCTTCAACAACACAAAAAATTGGATTACCAATTCCGTAGTACGGGATAACAGGCAAACGCAGAAGACGGCCAAGTGGGCTTGGCACGTGCGCACCAAGAACTGGCGCAAGCCGCAACGTGCACACATTGATGCCACGAGCAGAACGAAGTTCAGTTGCTTGCGATTCGATGTTGCGGCACATGTATCCGTACGTAGTGTTCGGAGCAGTAGGTGTTGTCTCTACTGCAATGTCGGGCGAATATGCGCCAGTGCCGTACATTTCAATTCCGCTGCGCACGACAACTGTCTCTAACGCATCAGCTTGATGTGCGGCATCGAATACAGCCTTTGCAACTAGTGCAGTGCACGTTTCGGCTTCGGGTGTTGCAAGACGTGCATGCGGTTCCCAGACACCGACATGCAACAACACGTGTGGGTTGAATTCTTGAATCAGTTCTGCGATGCGGTCATGTTCTGTTGGGGCTACACGAACAAACTGTGAACGCTTGAGAAGGCGACGTGGTGGATCAACATCAATTCCTAAAATCTCGCCTGCCCATTCTGAGTTTTCAGCGAGCGCAGCAACGAGAGAGCCGAGTTCTCCACCCATTCCGGTGATGAGTACTCGACGATTTTTCATATCGACAAACCAAGTGGTCGTTGTCCGAAGGACATCTACCGCAGGTTGTGTACTCCGAGAATTAATTCACGAGCCCATGTATCAAGCTGGCGACCACCGATGTTTTCAGTGATGATGATGGCTTGTGATGGATCGTCAATCATGCCGCTCCAGCGGATGTACCCACCGATGATGCCGAGCAAACGATCGCCGACTTCTTCAGAGTGAATGATGAGCTTCTGATTACGCCCGAGCATTCCTTGCAGTTCTTTGTAGAACACTTTCAAAAAGGCATCGGTGTCATCTGCGCCACTGAGTGGGCGATGGTGGTACGGCATGTTGAGTTCTTCGTACGCGTGCAGGTTGTGGGGCGCAGCAATTATGGAGACAACGAGGTCGAAATGGTTCTCACGCAGCCAGATGATTTCTTCTTGACGACGAACGCGGCGATGGTTGTCGCCGTATCCCCCTGGTCGCTCACAAATGGCAAGGCAATCCTTGATGACCCAGGTGAAATTACGAGGGGTAATTCCAAGGGCCCATTTTCCGCGAAGTTTCGGGGGCATTCAGGTCTCCTTGAAAGTGTTGGCTCGGTCCGGCGGCGCAAAAACGCCGCACATCAAGTTACCCCAGCAACTGCAGTATGAGCCTCTGTTTACTGCGACGAATTTCACGATTTTCCCCAATATCGCAGGCCAAGGTCTCGCCACGGGCAACTGCCATGATGCGCTCAAGGGTGGCGAGGTCTGGTGGGTAGGGGTCTGACAGCCAGCGACGAAGTGCTCGGCGGGCAAGAGGGGCCGGGGCTGCTGCCAACGCCACAGCATCGGTGGGGTCGATATTCAGGGCTAGTTCTTCCAGCAAATCATTGTCGTCGCGCAACACATCAGCACTGCGAACAAGAAGTGGCACTGGATCGCGCAATGAGATTTCAGTCATGAGGGGTAGAAGTTCGTTGCGAACGCGGTTGCGCTGAAACTTTGGGTCTGTATTTGTGGAATCGGTAATGGTTGCGATTCCAGCGTCGGCGCACACCGCATGAGTATCACTGCGACGCAACGCCAAAAGGGGACGAGAAAAACCAGGCCGCATAGCGCCGAGTCCCTGCGCACCGGCTCCGCGCAACAAGTTAATGAGCACTGTTTCTGCTTGGTCGTCTGCAGTGTGGCCAGTCATTATGTCGGCTGGCATGACGCCGTACCGTGCTGCACGGGCGCGAGCTTCGAGGTTTGGGCCATGTTCCACTTGCACCGAATGCACGATGACTGAAATGCCAAGCGACTCTGCAACGGGGTCGATTACGTCGATATCACTGGCTGATTCGGTGCGTAGGCCGTGATCAACGTGAATAGCAGTGACGATGAGCCCGTGGGCATGGGCCAACAGCATGAGGGCCATGGAGTCGGGACCACCCGAGACAGCGCACGAAACAGCTGTACCAGCAGGGGGGAAAGTGCAGCGACGAAGTAGATCGTCGATCAAGAAAAGTGGTTACTTCTGCTTGAGAGCTTGGCGTTGACGGCGGTTTGGGTAGCGGGTTGCGCTGACCTTGGCTACATAGCCAGCAAATACGGAAGCTACTGCCCCGATACTTCCGATGAGGAGGAATACACCGATCCACCAATGCCATACATTCGCTGCGAACATGTCTCTAGCGTAGCCAATGGCAGCCGCTGCGACCTATTACTCAGTGGTTATTCCGATTCTGATTGCGGCCCAAAGCAGGCCAGGAGACGGTCAGTGAAGCCGTCTGGCAGATGATCTCGCTTGGCCTTTGTGCGCACAATGGTGCGTAATTCGGCATGGAATTCATAGGCGCCTTGGCAATCGGTGCATCCGGTGAGGTGGGCCATGATCTCTTCTATTCGGGTGCTCGGCAGCTCCGAATCGAGGAACAATTCCAGTTCTTTCAGTGTTTCTTGGCAATTTGGCATATCGATGGCTTTGCTCGCTCTGGCGATTACTCGCCGGTTCCTTCAATTGTCAGGGGTTCAACGATGAGCCCTCTTTCACGTGCGTACTCGTACAACATCTTCTGCATCGCTTTTCTTCCCCGATGCAGGCGGGACATCACGGTGCCAATCGGGATTTCAAGCATTTCAGAGATGTCTTTGTAGGAAAAACCATCAACATCAGACAAAAGCACTGGGATACGGAAATCTTCTGGCAGTTCCTCGAGGGCGTTCTTCACTTCATCATCTGTAAAAAGCTCAAGCATTTGGTCTTCGGCCGAACTGCTGAGTTGTGACTGATCGATGGAGCCCAAGCGCTTGTACAAGAAGAGCTCTTCAACATCATCGAGTTCAACTTCAGTACCTTTACGTTTTTGTGCGTTGTACTTATTGATGTACGTGTTCGTCATAATGCGAAACAACCATGCACGCAAGTTTGTACCTTCTTGGAAGGTATGAAACGAACGCCATCCTTTGATGTAGGTCTCTTGCACTAAATCTTCAGCATCTGAACGATTACGTGTCATGCGCAATGCAGTAGAAAACAATTGCGGCGCATATTGCATTGCATCAGCGGTGAACTGTTCTTGTTCGCTCATTCTGTGAGTAATGCGTTACTAGTGATGGCGGTGTTTTTTGGCTTTGATTGCTGCGTCAACTGAGAGCGTGAAACGCTCCATCAAATCAGCCAAGACAACACGCTCTTCTGGTTCAAAGTCATTCATCACTGAAAACAAAATTGCGCGACGGCGGTCATTGACTTCACCATGAATACGACGACCACGTTCTGTTACAGAAATTGCTACAACACGACCATCGCCTGCATGCTCAACACGCTCGGCCAAGTTGTCTTTGATAAGACGCTGCACGGCACGTGTTGCTGTACTTGGGTCAATGCGAAGGTATTCGGCCAAGTCACCCATACGGCATGTTTCAACAGTGACAAGTAGCTCGAGCGCATCCATTTGGCCTGGCTCGATTGCGCTGCCACCAATGCCAAAGATGGCATCGCGTGCTTGGCTTGCTGTTGCTCCGCGGCGAATTTCCCGCCATGCCCGACCAATACGTCCGGCTATCTCGCGATCGAGATCACTGGTGGGGTCTGCCTGTGTCTTTGTGTTCGTCATGTCCTTACTAGGGTACCCACATGGCAGACAACGAAATAGGTCAGGACCGACCAGAAACTCCCCTCGATGCGCTGGGAATCATGGCGAGCCAACAAGCCATTCTTGGGCCAAACCTGCGACAGGTAGAGATGTATACGCGTCGTGGTCTTTTGTCACTTTTATGGCACGAACCAGACGCTGCCGACCAAAAGGTGGGCGTTGTCATGGTGGGCGGCGCCATGGGCGGAACACTTGGGCCTGGTGACAGTTTGTTTCATGCGTTGGGTGAAGCGCTCGCATCAGAAGG
>JBILOM010000091.1:0-5922 GCA_044374495.1 Ilumatobacteraceae bacterium
CACACTCCATCCCTTTGTATACATGCACAGCTATATAAGCAGAATCTCTTCCGTATGCGGTTGAAAGCGGAACATCGTCGCCCTTAGTAAAGCGCACCTCAACAGGGAAATTCAGCAGATACCCCTTTCTGTCAACCATGGCGCGAATCTCTTTCAATGCAGGCACAAGGGCTTCTACAGGTAAAGCATGTTCCATCTCGTAGAAGCGAACAATTCGCGGGCTAGCAAAAATCTTGAAACTCTGATCCACGTATTCGCGAGACCCAGACGACGGCAGTGCGGTTGCAAGGCGAGGAATAAGAGACGGACGAGCGCGACCTATACGGCACACTGCGCCGAATGCGTAGTTCTCCATGAAGGTTTTCTCAATCCAACCTTTTACGCGCGGCAATGGCTGCAATTCATCTTCTGTGCGGTTATTCCGTTTGGTCAACGCCCATTTGGTGTGAGGAATCCAGAAGAATTCAAAATGGTCATTTGTGCTTGCTAGATCATGGGCGTTTTCCAACACATCATCAAGCCTCATCGGCTGTTCCAACGCCCGTAGACGAAATGATGGGACTGCTTGCAATGTGTACTCAGTGATAACTCCGAGAGCTCCTACAGAAACTCTGGCAACATCGAAAATGTGGGGGGTTACTGATTGCGAACATTCAATTATCTCGCCGTGGCCGTTGACCAATTTCATCGCCACAACTTGGCCAGCTAACCCGGTTAGAGCCTTGCCGGTCCCATGTGTGGAAGTGGAAATTGCACCCGCCACTGTCTGATATGCGATGTCGCCTAAGTTCGCAAGTGCAAGGCCTTCGGCATCAAGCAATGTATTCAGTTCTGATAGTCGAGTTCCGGCCCCAACTGTCACCCGACACGTTGCACGATCAACATGAAGGATGCCACTTAAGTTCTCAAGGCGAATCATGCGGCCATTCGTTGCAGCAGCCGAAGTGAAACTGTGCCCAGACCCAACGGCCTTCACCTTCTGGCCCTGCTCTGATGCGCTTGCCACGAGGGCAGCCAACTCAGCCACGGACCTGGGAGCATCAATGGATAAAGGGCTTGCTTTTTGATTACCTGCCCAGTTTCGCCACGTTGCCATTTGGCATCCCTTCACAAACAGCTAACAGCTGTGAGCCCATCCTAGAACCCGCAATGCTTCTCTGGCTCGGTCACGGGCCCTATACAGGGCATAAGGTATGGGAACTTCTTAATAGTTAAGGGAAAACATGACCATCACACAAGTACCACTGGTTGACTACCTCGTCCTCGGCGACTCCCCTCATCTCACCGCCAACGAATGCACGAAGTGCGGTGCACGTTATTTCGATCGTCGTAATGCGTGTGCATCTTGCTTCGCTACAGACTTCAAAAAGGTTGCGATTGCTAATGAGGGCATTGTTCGCTCATTCACAATCGTTACCTTCGCAGCTCCTGGCGTGCCGGTTCCTTTCGTAGCTGCCATCATTGATTGCGCAGGCACAAGCGTTCGTGGAAACCTTGCAAACGTTGAGGCCACGCCAGAGAAAGTAACCCTCGGCATGAAGGTCAAACTCACTACCTATTCACTTGGTGCCGATGATAATGGTCTTGAAGCCATCGGTTTTGGCTACGAGCCCGCGTAATTAGTTTTAACATCAACACAACCCAATCAACACATAACGGAGAACACAATGGCTACTGACGACATCTACATCCTCGGAATTTACATGACCAAGTTTGGCAAGTATCCCGACAAGGACACTGTTGACCTTGCATCCGAAGCAGTTATTGCTGCGTTAGCTGATGCTCAAGTCACAATGAAAGACATTGGCGTGATGGCAGCTGGTTGCCTCATGGGCCAAGGCGGCATCGGACAAATGATTCAGAAGCAAGTTGGCCAAACCGGTATCCCTGTTTACAACGTCTCGAATGCATGCGCCACCGGCGCAACAGCGCTTCGTACGGCCATCATGGCCATCAAAGCCGGCGAGTGCGATATGGGACTAGCAGTTGGTGTTGAAAAACTTGCTGGCGTTGGCCTCCTTGGTGGCGGCGGAGCTCCTAAGTCAAAGAACAAGGAATGGACTCCTTCTGGTCGATTCGGATCTGTCACAAACGTTGATGGTCTCATCGGAACCGCAGCCATGCCAGGAACTTTTGCGCAAGTCGGCATGGAGTACGGCCACAAATATGGTGGCGCCACATTCGAACTGTTCGCAAAGATTTCGGAAAAGAACCACGCACATTCAACGTTGAACCCACTTGCTGCGTACACAAAGCGCATGTCACTCGATGAAATCATGAACGACATCATGATTTCCTATCCGAACACTCGCCCAATGTGCTCAGCTAACTGTGATGGGGCTGCAGCTGCTGTAGTTGTGAGCGGAGCAAAGTTGAAGACACTGTCACTTGAGCAACAGCGTCGTGCCATCAAGGTTTCAGCGTCAATCTTGACAAGCGACCCATACCAAGAGGCATGCCAGGTTCTTCCGGACGTCAATACATTGACCCGCATTGCAGCCAAGCAGGCATACGAGCAAGCTGGCGTCTCACCGTCAGACCTCAACCTTGTAGAACTTCATGACTGCTTCGCGACAGCCGAGCTTGTTCACTATGACAACCTCATGCTCTGCGAAGAAGGCGGAGCTGTTGATTTCTTTAACTCAGGTGCAACCTGGCGTGACGGATCAATGCCAGTCAATGTGTCTGGTGGCCTCGAATCAAAGGGTCACCCAATCGCAGCAACTGGCATCGCCAATATTTGGGAAGTCTGCCATCACTTGCGTGGAGAAGCCGGACCTCGTCAGATTGAAGGCGCCAAGGTCGGTCTTGCACACGTCATTGGTCTTGGTTCTGCTTGTGGTATCCACATCCTGGAGAAGTCAGCTCTCTAACAATGCAGACGCCGATTCACGGAACATGTGATGCGGCGTTTCACGCGGTGCGTGAAGCATTCCAGAACAACTTCATAGAGCACGGAGAAATCGGTGCTTCTGTTTGTGTAACCGTTAACAGTGTCACTGTCGTCGACCTGTGGGGTGGATTCTCTAACCCCCAGAAATCGGCCATCTGGCAAGAGGACCAACTTGTTAACGCTTTCTCTATCGGCAAGGGCGTCACCGCAGTTGTTGCAGCTCAATGCGTAGCAAAGGGTCTCATCACGTATGACACTCGCGTCGCCTCCCTGTGGCCAGAGTTCGCAGTACACGGCAAAGAGCATCTGACCTTACGAGACCTACTCGGCCATAGGGCTGGGTTGCCAGCAGTACGCAATCGCCTTGCGCCAAACGCGATGTTTGATTGGAAACTTATGACAGAGGCTTTGGCAAAAGAGACACCGTGGTGGACCCCTGGACTCGAACATGGTTACCACGTCAATACATACGGTTTCCTGGTTGGTGAAGTGCTGCGTCGCGCGTCTGGAAAGACAGTCGGAGAATTGATCTCCGAATTCATTGCCGCGCCCTTACACGCTGAAATCTATTTGGGTACCCCTGTAGAACTTCATTCACGAATAGCAGATTACGAGTGGCCTAGTGATCCATTTCCAGAGCATCAACCAGAGGGTCTCGACGAAGAGCAACTACTTCAATTCAATACCTACTACAACCCGTCTGGACTTTCAGGTGCAGGTGTAGTGAACAGCGCACCATGGCGCGTTGCTGAAATGCCAAGTACGAATGTTCATGCGTCGGCGCGTGCTATTTCACGTCTCTACACTTCCCTTGCCTACGGCGGTACACATAACGGCAGTACCGTTCTCCCCCGTGAAGTACTAGACATTGCTTCATCAGAAGTGTCAAACGGTGATGACAGAATTCTCCACCGAACATCACGGTTTGCGCACGGCTTTCAATTGCCTATTCCGGAGCGCGGTTTTGGCCCTAACACGGAGTCGTTCGGCCATTTTGGAGCCGGTGGTTCAGTGGGTTTCTGTGATCCAAAGGCAAAAGTAGGTTTTGGCTACGTAATGAATCAAATGGGTCCACGGTGGCAGAACCCACGTAACAGGGCACTCATCGATTCGTTGTATTCGTCTCTTCAGTAACCCAATTCACGTAGCAACCTGACACCATTGACAATGTGAGTGTCAATGAAGCAATCAGGCCAGTTGATCTGCTTCGAATCAAACCATTCCGTTTGCTGTGGCTGAACAGTTTTGTCTTCACTTTGGTGCAGAGCACTCAACGATTTGCTTTCGTTTGGTTGGCACTAGGACTAGGCGCAAAGTCCGACATCAGCGGATTAATTCTCTTCGTCATGGGAGTTCCAGCACTTCTCATCTCCCTTCCCGTCGGAGTCATGAGTGACCACATGAACAGGCGTGCCATTCTGATGGTCAGCCAAATAGGGGCACTCGGAATCACAATCGGTATCGCCGCAATGATCACCTTTGATCAAATGACCATCAACTGGGCAATCGTTGGTTCATTTGTTGCTGGAATATTCATTGCTCTCGGAACAC
This sequence comes from Ilumatobacteraceae bacterium, assembly GCA_044374495.1. Taxonomy (GTDB): domain Bacteria; phylum Actinomycetota; class Acidimicrobiia; order Acidimicrobiales; family Ilumatobacteraceae; genus UBA2093. The sequence goes on from JBILOM010000091.1 coordinate 4,445, forward strand.
CAGTACGTTCGGCCATCGTCCCAACTTTGGTTACGAGCGACAAATTGGTTGGCGCCATTGCCATCAGCACAATTGGAAACAATTTCGGCCTAATCATCGGGCCAATCGCAGCGGGCCCTGCAATCAGCCAATGGGGTATTGAAGGTGCGTTCTGGCTCCAAGCAGTCCTTTATGCAATTGGGTTACTTGTGTTATTGCCTCTCGAATTACCTCCTAGCCACAACACACACCGTCGCAGACTCCGAGAAGAGATATTTGGAGGGCTTTCCTTTATCCAAAGCAATGCTGCAGTGCGTTCATTCTTTGTACTCTTGGCCGGCTCCGTCGTATTCATGATGGCGCCGTGGATTGTTCTTGGACCACAGATAGCTAAAGAACAGGCTGGCGCCTCAGGCAGTCAAACCACGGTGCTATTCGCAATGCTTGGCGTCGGACAACTTCTGACATCAACACTGATCATGCGGTACAACCACAAAATGATTCGCAAAGGGCTGTGGTTTATGTGCGGTTTGTGTTGGGGCGGGAGCATTCAAGTACTTCTAGGTCAATCAACCTCCCTATTCGGAATGGGATTCTTTCTTTTTGCCTGGGGAATGGGAGGCGGCTTCTATATGAACCTCAGTCAAACACTGATACAGAACAACACTCCCCCTCAAGTAATGGGACGAGTCATGGCTTTCCATTCACTTCTTATGAGCGGACTTGCACCCATGGCCGCACTATTAGTGGGAATAATTGCCCGCAAAATAGATAATGCCCCCGTGACCTTCTCTTGTGCCGGCGCACTGATGTTGCTACTCGCGCTTTACTTCGTCGCAGCGAAGAAACATCTGCGCCCCATGGCCTAAAGTGTCTTTCATGATTCGTCGAGTTTTCATAACTTCAATCGCTCTCGGTTCCGTAATCTCTGTGAGTTCCCAATCGATATCGGCAACAGAATTACCACAGGCCAAAGTGCTGTACAAGATTGATACGACAGACAAGGTTGTCTTCTTAACAATTGATGACGGTGCAGACAAACCTGCAGATGCAGCCGCAGAACTGGAACGTCTGCAATGGCCAGTAACCAGTTTCATATTGCCGACAAAAATTGGCTCGTTCGCAACTTGGTTTTCAAGTTTGGGATCACGTAATGACATCGCCACACATACTGCGCGCCACATCGCACTGAAGGGGCTTTCGTTCGAGAAACAGAAGAAAGAAATCTGTGAGGGTGAACGCAGAATCAAAGAAAAATTCGGTTCTACAAGTGGGTATTTCAGACCGCCATATGGTTCATGGGACAAACGAACTCTTCAAGCTGCTGCAGCATGTGGCATCTCTCATGTGGTTCTCTGGACAGTCAGTTTGAATGGTCGAACAATTACCACTTGGGACGGAAAGATTCACCGAGGAAATATTGTTATAGCCCATTACGTCGGGTCTCTTGCACAAAGCATCAGAGAACTAGAGAAGCGACTCAAGCGACAGGGTCTCAC
>JBILOM010000092.1:0-5889 GCA_044374495.1 Ilumatobacteraceae bacterium
TAACAGTTGTTGGCCCATCAGGGTGTGGCAAGTCGACCCTTCTTCGCATTGCTTCAAACCTCGAAGCAAACACAGGAGGCACCTGCTCAATCGACCGCAACAGCATCGGATACGTATTTCAAGATGCGACATTGATGCCATGGCGAACGGTCGCACGCAATGTAGAACTCATCGCCGAACTTCACAAACTTCCAAAGACTGAAAGACATCAACTTGCTGCCGAGGCAATAGAACTTGTTGGGCTTAGCGGGTTTGAAGACAAGTACCCTCGCCAACTCTCTGGCGGAATGCGTATGCGCGCTTCTCTTGCGCGTTCCTTGGTTATGAAGCCAAAAGTCTTTTTGTTTGATGAACCGTTCGGAGCTCTAGACGAAATTACACGTGAACGTTTGAATGATGAACTTCTTCGCTTGTTCCAACACGAAGGTTTTGCCGGATTGTTTATTACGCACTCGATAACTGAAGCTGTCTACATGTCAACAAAGGTTCTCGTAATGTCTGCTCGGCCCGGAAAAATCATTGCTGAATTTGATGTTCCGTTCGCATATCCGCGTAATCATGATCTTCGTTACGAACCAGAATTCGGCGAACTGTGTGGAAAGATTTCGCACGCACTCAGAGGAGCTCACCAATGAGCGCCTCAAACCCAATCTCAAACACAGTTGAAGAAATAATCCCTGACAAGCGTGACAAGTTCTCCTTCGCTGATTACCTCGGACCTGTTGTGGTTTTTCTCGTTTTCATTGGTGTCTGGTATCTCTTGTCATCAGTTGTTCTGCCAGAGCAAAAACGATTCCTGCTTCCCACGCCTCATAAGGTCATCAAAGAAGGATTCTTTGTATGGCAATCGGGTGAACGACGCGGACTGCAACCGATTCTTATGTCGCTGTGGGATTCAGCAAAAGTGGCGTTGCTAGGACTTGGAATCACAATCGTGATGGGTATGAGCCTCGCCGTGCTGATGAGTTCCAGCCGCTGGCTAGAACGAGCAACATGGCCATACCTAGTAGCTGTACAAAGTGCTCCTGTTCTTGCATTGACACCACTGATTCGTGCACTAATCGATGGAACTCAAACACAGCGCCTACTAGTTGTTGTGCTTATTGCAATCTTCCCAATCGTCAGCAACACACTGTTCGGTCTTCTGTCTGCTGACAAAAGCCAGCATGAGCTATTCACATTGCAAGGTGCATCAAAGTGGACACGTCTGGTAAAACTGCAATTTCCAGCAGCGCTACCAAATATCTTTGTTGGATTACGCATCTCGGCTGGCCTTGCTGTTATCGGCGCAGTTGTCGGTGACTTCTACTTCCGCCAAGGTGGCGTTGTAGGGATTGGTGCACAGATCGACGTGTACCGAAATCGCCTGTGGGGTCCAGAGCTCATCACAGCAATCATTCTTGCCAGCGCACTCGGTCTGGTGGTGTTCCTCTTTTTCGGATGGGTCTCTCGTAGAGCCATCGGGAAATGGCACATCATCAATAGGGGTCACTGACCCACAAATCACCAACTACCAGGAGAACAATCAACCATGAAAAAAAGACCACTACTAGCAACTGCAGTCATTGCAGCACTCACGCTCGCAGCGTGCGGTGGCAGCGATACAGCTGCACCCGACACAACTGCAGCGGCTGCAACCGGCGTCGACCTAGTCGCAGCTGGCTGCCCAGCAACTGTTTCATTGCAGACAGACTGGAACCCAGAAGCAGAGCACGGAAACCTTTACCAACTCATTGGTCCTGGATACACAGTTGACAAAGAAAAGCTTCGCGTTACTGGCGACCTCATGGCTGGCGGCAAGACCACTGGTGTGAAGGTTGAAATTCGTGCAGGCGGACCAGCAATTGGTTATAGCCAAGTCACTGCAGAGCTGTACAAGGATCCAAGCATTCTTCTCGGCTTCACCAGCACGGATGAGCAAGTGTCTCACTCAGGTGACGATTTCCCAACTGTCGCTGTTGTTGCGCCGTTCAACATCAACCCACAAATCATCATGTGGGACCCTGCTACATACCCAGACGTGAAGACCATCGCTGATTTGAAGGCAACCGGTGCAAAGGTTCGCTATTTCGATGGCGCTGCGTACATGGACTACTTCACATCGACCGGCATTCTGGATAAGAAGCAAGTTGACGGAACCTACGATGGTTCACCAGCATCATTCATCGCCGCTGGCGGAAAAGACACACAGCAAGGTTTCGGAACAGCAGAGCCATACTTCTACAAGAATGTCCTTAAGGACTGGATGAAGGATGTTGGATACCAGTACATCCATGATGCAGGTTGGACCGCATATGCGCAGTCACTTGGCGGCACACCAGCCAACATCGCTAAGTACGACACATGCTTGACGGCTCTTGTGCCAGTGATCCAGCAGGCAGCACTTGATTACGTTGCAGCACCAGATACCACCAATGCAATCATTCTTGATGCTGTAAACCAGTACAACAATGGTTGGGTGTATGACGCAGGTCAGGCCAAGGCCGCTGTTGCAAAGATGCAAGAAGACAAACTGATTGCTAACAGCCCAGACGGAACACTTGGTTCGTTCGACATGGATCGCGTTACAGCATTCATTGCGACTGCAGCTCCAGTGTTCACATCAACTGGTGCAAAGGTGAAGGATGGCCTTGTCGCTGACGACATCGTCACTAACAAGTACATCAACCCAGCAATCAAGCTCGGCTAAACAGTTACAAAAAATTGGGGAGGGGCAGCAATGCTCCTCCCCTTTTGTATTTACCTGCCAAAGTCAAACCGACTTATTTCCTTCATCGCGCCGCCTAGTGAATCAACAGCCCCAGCGAACATACGAGAACCTAAGTCAGCACTTGCTCCAGTTGGATCACCGATGTGTCCCTCTGGGAAGAAATCATTTGATAACCAACCGAATGCAACGCGGCCGCCAAACTTCACTTGCTCGTTCTTGGCCAAACCTTCGGGAACGCGGCGAACGGCTAGTGACATATCAACAAGGTCTGGACGAAGATGCAACATGACTGAAGTTTCGTCCACACCTCCGTGCACTCCCATTCCAAGTTCAGACTCAGCAGATGATCCACCCTGATCTGCTGGCATGTGCGGATGAGCAAGAAAAGTTTGAAGTCCGTACTTCAAGCGAAGTTCCCGGTTCATCATTGCCATCAGAGCACTGTTACCACCGTGGCCATTGATGAACATAAGCTTCTTCGCTGGAGTGGAAGCAACGCAACGACCAATGTCATCTATTACTGCCATCATGGTGGTGGCAGATAGCCACATTGTTCCTGCTGCCCATGCATGCTCGTTTGATTTTGTAAATGGCAGCGTGGGCAACAACCACGCATTGGCCTCTTCACCAAACTTCTCGACTGCAGCGCTAGACACAGCATCTGCCACCACAAAATCAGTATTCAGTGGCAAGTGAGGACCATGTTGTTCAATTGCACCCAATGGCAGAACAATGATCGAATCCTTTGTGAGCTCGGCTGATAATTGCAATGCGGAAAGGTCACCCAGTAATCGTGAAGAAGCCATGCTTCAAACCTATCTGAGTGCTTGAATAGAGACTGTGACTAAGCGCTCGGAGACCGATTTTGACGCCATAGTTATTGGCGCTGGCCATAACGGGCTAGTCACCGCCGCGTATCTAGCACGACACGGCTTATCAACGTTGCTAATTGAAGCCCGTTCTGATGTCGGAGGCACTGCTGCGAGCGAACAGTACGGTGGCGCCACTGTCAACATTTGCAACTGCGACCACCTCACATTCAGAACAACACCCATTGCCGAGGAACTCAATCTGTCCGCTCACGGACTTCAATACATTGATGTCGAACCCCCACAGATAAACGGCGACTGGACAACTGAGAAATTCTGGCCACTGTGGCACGACGTAGATAAGACCCTTGACGAACTTGCGGTTACCCATCCGGACTCAGTCGACGGATACAGACAATTCGCAAATACCGCCATTCCTGTTGCGCGACTCATTCTTGAGGCGGCCGCTAATCCTCCAACACGAGGATCACTTCTTTCCACTGTCATTCGCAGGGGTGGTCGCGGCGTTGCTTCAATGCTGCGCATGAGCCGAATGTCTGCTGCTGACGTTATGCGTCAATTCTTTGACAATGAGGCTGTTATTGGCCCAGCAATGGTGGAAGGTCCTGTTGTGTGGGGGCTCTCACCTGAAACTCCTGGCACTGGACTTGGCGCTATCTCCTATGCCCTGCGGCATGTTGGAACACTCGGACGCCCAATTGGCGGAAGCGGGATGTTGCCAGAGGCTCTCAAGCAATCATTTCTCGCCGCAGGTGGTTTCCTACGAACAAATACCCGCGTAGTGGGCGTTATCTGTGAGGGGTCTCGTGTCAGCGCCGTACAAACAGGCGACGGCGCAACCGTTACCGCCCGCATAGTTGTCTCTGCGTGTGATCCGCAAAGAACCTTCGTGCAATGGTTAAAGAACCCCCCTGCTAAAGCGAATTCTCTCATCAATCGCTGGAAGAGCCACACCCCAGGTGAAGGTTACGAATCAAAGATTGATGCAATCACTAATACACCACCAGTGTTTAACGCCTTCGCAGATTCATTAACCAACTTGCAAATGACTGGTTCAACTGTCATCGTTAGCCCTTCGTTGGCAGAACTTCATCGCGGTTCGCAATTGATGCGCGACGGAAAAACAATGCCACGAATGGCATTACTTGCCAACACGCCTTCCAACATTGACAACTCAATTTCTCCAGCTGGAAAAAGCGTTTTCAGTCTTGAAGCGTTATATACGCCGTATTCATTTACCGACGGCTGGGAATCTAATGATGAACCGGAGAGATGGCTACGTCAGTTCGGATCTCTCGTTCAACCAGAATTTATGGATTCAATCGAGCAATGGCGCGTTCTCACTCCAGCGCAGTACGAATCACAGTTTCATCTTCCAAAAGGTCATGCACTTAGCTTTGGTGGCGGGCCACTCGCTGCCTTTATGGGTTCTACACCAGAACTAACCAGGTACCACACACCTATCAAGGGGCTTTACCTCACAGGTGCAGCCACCTTTCCCGGTGCCGGAGTATGGGGATCAAGCGGCCGCAACGCGGCATTGACCATCATCAAAGAAATGGGCTGACGCTTACGCGTCTTTCACGATTCCTGAACGCTTAACGACGGGGTCTTTGTCGCTCCAAGGAAAATTAATCCACAAGTCAGTGTGCTTCCATACGTACTCACACTGGACAACCGAATGTGACTTTTCGTACAAGACTGCCGAACGAACTTCTTTCACGCGGCCCTTGAAAAAGTCTTGAACAATTTTGAGAGTGTGGCCAGTATCTGCGACGTCGTCAACAATCAACACACGTGCGAAACGTAGTTCAACTAGGTCTGGCACTGGAGGAAGAATCATCGGAACAGGTAGACGTTCGTCAACGCCTGTATAGAACTCAACATTCATTGTGTACAGGTTCTTTACAGCCAACGCATAACCAAGCGCACCGGCAGCAAGTAAACCGCCTCGTGCGATAGCCAAAATAATGTCGGGCTCGTATCCCCCTTCGGCGACACTGGTAGCTAGCTCGCGGCTGGCTTCACCAAATATTTCCCAGGACATGATTTCACGTTCGCTCACGTCATAAAACTAGTCGCAACAGCCCGCCTCCACCGATTCCGTGTCACTTCCAAACAAAAAGTCAAGAACGGTCACGAGCGATATTGAGGAAGTCTCCCCTCGCGCTTAGCTCGTTGAGTCTCACGCGCATCATCAGAAAAACTGGCCATTATCTGTTGACGGTTCTCCATGTCGATAGCAGCTTGTAAACCTGGAATCTCTAGCGAAGCCCACATGCCCTCTTTCGTGAGAGCAACCCCTATCGGACTATTCAGCATGATTTCTTGCGCCTTCACATACGCGGC
>JBILOM010000009.1:0-20091 GCA_044374495.1 Ilumatobacteraceae bacterium
TTTCTGTGTGCGCCATAAGCGCACCGTTGTTTTTGCAATCTGGATTCCCCTGGCCATTGGCATGGTTTTCGCCAGTTCAGTATTCGGTACAGACTTCAACACGGAGATGGCCATGCCATCAAGCGAATCCCGCCAGGCTGAGACTGTTCTTGCTCGTGCGAACCCAAACCAGGGTGGGGAATCTTCTCAATTGGTTTTCCGGACAACGTCATCTATTGATGATCCGCAAGTAAAGAAAACCATCTCAGACGCAATCGCCGCAGTTGATGCAATCAGCGATGTCGATATAACTTCACCATTTACTTTGCAAAATCAGATAAGCAAGGATAGAAAAATTGCATTTTCTGAGGTCAACGTTCCTCGCATGAATCAAGAAGAGTACAAAACGCTAAGCGAAGAAATAAAAGTGGCGACTGCAGCAGCACGAGCTGCTGGAATTGAAATCGGTTACGGCGGTGCAATCTTTCAAGAGGTGCAGTTACCCGAATCTGAAGCACTAGGTGTGCTCGCTGCAATTCTTATTTTGGTTCTAGCTTTCGGATCTGTCATCGCAATGGGCCTACCAATCAGCGTGGCGCTGATAGGTCTGATTATTGCTTCAAGCATTGTTGGAATCGTCAGTCACTTTGTCTCGATGCCTGATGCAGTGACTTCGATGGTCGGAATGATTGGCTTGGGAGTCGGCATTGACTACGCACTATTTATTGTGACGCGTTTTCGCGAAGGACTCCACGACGGATTGTCAGTGGAAGAAGCAGTCGTCGAATCTATTGACACCTCTGGTCGAGCCGTGGTTTTTGCTGGCATTACTGTCATCGTCGCGGCACTCGGACTTCTCACCATCGGACTTTCATTCGTCACCGGATTAGCTATTGGAATGGCGACGGCAGTAGCGGTCATGATTATTGCGTCCATCACATTGCTTCCTGCGCTTCTTGCCATGGTTGGTGAGCGCATTGACACAACTTCTCGAGCAGCAGTCATTTCTTTAATCGCTTTTGTTGTTAGTGGTTTTATTGCTGTATTCACCAAGAATTTGGTGGTGTTGTCTATTGGTGTTGGCCTTGCAGTAGCCAGTCAACTCACTCGTTTCGTTATTCCTGCATTACGTATTTCGATTCCACATCGTGCTCAAAATGATCACCAGAACACAATCTGGTGGCGTTGGAGTCGAGTCGTACAACACAAACCATGGATTTCGTTTGTTGCTTCGTCGGTCTTTCTTGTTCTTCTCGCCGTCCCGATGTTTTCCATTCGTTTGGGTTTTGGAGATGCAGGCAACTCTCCCAAGACTGCAGATGTACGCAAGGCCTATGACATGTTGTCTGAAGGATTCGGACCTGGCTTCAATGGTCCGCTGTACATAGTTGTCACTGGTGACACCGTGCGGGAACCAGAAAAAATGAAATCATTCCTCGCCGTGATCAATAAGACTCCCGGCGTTGCATATGCAGGAGCCGCACCACTGAAGAGTGACGAAGTCGCGTTAGTCGTGGCGTATCCAACATCAGCACCACAAGATGAAGCCACATCAGATCTAGTGCACGCATTACGTGGCACCGTTATTCCATCTTCTGGAGTGGCAGCACAAGTAACTGGGTTTACTGCCGCATCGGTAGATTTTTCGGATTACCTTGGAAAGCGTTTGCCGTTCCTTATCGGCATCGTCTTGTTGTTGTCATTTCTTTTGTTGATGGCAGTGTTTCGTAGTGTGCTTGTTCCCATCAAGGCAGTTCTCATGAACTTGTTGTCTGTTGGTGCTGCTTACGGCGTCATCGTTGCTGTGTTCCAATGGGGATGGGGCGCCGAACTCATTGGCGTTGGCAAGCCAGGACCAATCGAAGCATGGGCACCTATGTTCCTGTTTGCAATTGTGTTCGGTTTGTCGATGGACTACGAAGTGTTTCTGCTCTCGCGCATCAAAGAAGAATTCAACCGCACTGGCGACAACACATCTGCCGTTGCCGATGGAGTGGCGGCAACCGCCCGTGTCATCACCGCTGCGGCCCTCATCATGGTCTGTGTTTTCGGCGCCTTCGTCCTTGGCGATGACCGCCAATTGAAGCTTTTTGGCCTCGGTATGGCGGTGGCCGTGTTTCTCGACGCAACCATTGTTCGAATGGTCCTCGTGCCAGCAACTATGGAATTACTCGGCGCCCGCAACTGGTGGATGCCAGCCTGGCTTGATCGCTTGCTCCCGAAGATCGACGTCGAAGGCAAGCACCACACGAAGCCAGCCCCGATACCCTGATGAAATAAGGCTTTGCGCCTATTGCCTTGACAAAGGGGTAGCAAATCACATAGCCCTGAAAAAGATATGGCCAAGTTTCTCGTAATAGTTGAATCCCCCGCAAAGGCAAAAACGATCTCCCAATACCTCGGTTCGGAGTTCAACGTCCGCGCTTCAGTAGGACATATTGCCGACCTTCCGAGCAAGGGAATGGCAGTCGACGTTGACAACGGATTCGCACCTAGTTATGAGCTCACCGAACGCGGCCGCACCGTTGTCAAGGAACTCAAAGATCTTCTCAAGTCATCCGATGCCTTATATCTAGCAACGGACGAAGACAGAGAAGGCGAATCAATCTCCTGGCATCTGCTTCAACACCTCAAGCCGAAGGTTCCTGTGCACCGCATGGTGTTCCACGAAATCAATGCGAAGTCCATTCAGGAAGCCGTTGCAAACCCTCGCGAACTTGATCAGCCACTTGTGGATGCTGCAGAAACTCGCCGCATCCTCGACCGCTTGTTCGGATACGAAGTGTCTCCAGTGTTATGGCGTCGCGTTAACCGCGGGCTGTCCGCTGGCCGTGTACAGAGCCCAGCTCTTCGACTAATTGTTGAGCGCGAATGGCAGCGCATCAATTTCATTTCAGCTGACTACTTCTCGCTTGAAGCTGTCACTGATACTGCTCCGTCATTCATTGCGAAATTGCTTTCTGTCAACGGCACTCGCATTGCAACAGGTAAGGATTTTTCAGAACAAGGTGTTGTCAACCCTGACGTCACCATTCTTACTGCTGCGCGAGGTGCTGAAATTACAGCCGGCCTTGCCAACGTAGATCTTGTTGTGCGCACAGTTGATGAAAAGCCATACCGTTCATCACCAAAGCCTCCGTTTACTACCAGCACACTGCAACAAGAGGCTGGCCGTAAATTGCGTTTGTCTAGCCGTCAGGTTATGAGCGCGGCACAAAGTTTGTACGAACGCGGATTCATTACGTACATGCGTACCGACTCCATTTCATTGTCTGATGAAGCAATCAATGAAGTGCGTTCATACGTACAGCGTGACTACGGCAAGCAGTTCCTTACTGATGGTCCACGTAAGCACAATTCAAAAGTAAAGAACGCACAAGAAGCTCACGAAGCAATTCGTCCTGCATTGCCTTTGCGTTCACCTGAACAACTTGGTGGCGAGCTTCGCGGTCAAGATGCCGGTGTGTACCGCCTTATCTGGCAGCGCACACTTGCTTCACAAATGGCAGACACTCTTGGCACAACTGTCAGTGTTCGCCTTGGTGCAACAGCAGCAGATGTTCAGCGCACTGACTGTGAGTTCTCAGCTAGTGGAACAACCATTACATTCCCTGGTTATCGCCAGGCATACGAAGAATCTCGTGACGAAGACGAAACTCCGGCAGATGATGAAAATGCGTTGTTGCTTCCAATTCTTACGCCTGGTCAAAACGTTCCAGTTAGTGAGTACTCACCAACATCGCACTCCACCACTCCTCCACCCCGCTACACCGAAGCATCGTTGGTTAAGGAATTGGAAAGTAAGGGAATCGGTCGTCCATCAACGTGGGCAAGCATTATCTCCACCATGGTTGATCGTGGCCATTACCTATGGAAAAAGGGAACATCACTTGTTCCTACATGGACTGCGTTCTCCGTTATTCGTTTGTTAGAAGAAAACTTCGACACGCTTGTTGATTACGAATTCACTGCCAAACTTGAAAACGGTTTAGATGCCATTGCAAACGGTGAAGTGAAAAAGGGAACATGGCTTCATGATTTCTATTTCGGAACAGACGGCAAAGAAGGTCTTCACGGAATCGTTGCAGCCAAACTTGAAGGCGGCTCTATTGATGCAGCCGCTGTCAACACTTTCGAACTTGGCGCTCACCCAGACACCGGTGAAGTTGTAATCGTTAAGCCAGGTTTGTACGGGCCATATGTTCGCTCTGGTGAAAACACTGCCAGTGTGCCTGACACCATGACGCCAGACGAGCTAACGCTTGAAGCTGCAGTCACATTGTTGAAAGCACCAAAGGGCGACACACCAATGGGTGAACACGAGGGTTACCCAGTGTTTGCAAAGTCTGGTCGTTACGGCCCATACGTTCAGTGGGGAACCATGGATGTTCCACCAGAAGGTATGGAAAAGCCAAAGATGACTTCGTTGTTCAAAACTATGAACATTGATCGGTTGTCAATGCAAGACGCACTCGACCTGTTGTCGTTGCCACGCACTGTCGGCGCTGACCCGACCGATGGCGAACTAATCACTGCGCAAAATGGTCGTTACGGCCCATACGTAAACAAAGGCAAAGAAAGCCGTTCTCTGCAAACAGAAGAGCAACTTCTCACTGTCACATTGGAAGAGGCACTTGCACTTCTCGCAACACCTCGTGTCTTCGGCAAAGGTCGCGCAGCCGCAAAGCCACCACTTCGCGAATTCGGAATCGACCCAGCAAGTGAAAAACCTGTTGTCGGTAAAGAAGGCAAGTTTGGTGACTACATCACCGATGGTGAAACCAATGCCGGACTTACTCGCGGTGACCGCATGGAACAGATGACAAACGAACGCGCATACGAACTGTTGCAATTACGTCGTGAATACATCGAAGCAAACGGCGGACCGAAGAAGAAGAAAGCTGGCGGCCGCAAAGTTGCAGCCAAGAAAGCTCCTGCTAAGAAAACCGCTGTGAAAAAAGCTGCCGCAAAAAAGGCTCCTGCCAAGAAGGCCACAGCCAAGAAAGCTGCACCCAAGAAAAAGGCTGCAACAACTTCTTCGGATGAAGAGTGAGCACTCCTGCTTACATTGCGCTTGAAGGCTTAGAGGGCTGCGGAAAAAGCACGCACACAAAGCGACTCGGCGAGCACTTGAACGCAGTCATCACACGTGAACCTGGCGGCACTCGCATTGGTGCACTTCTTCGCGCCATCTTGGCTGACCCAGAAAACACAGATCTCGCGCCACGCACCGAAGCATTGTTGATGGCTGCTGATCGCGCTCAACACATGGCAGAAATCATCGAACCGGCATTACATCGCGGCCAACACGTCGTTAGTGATCGTTCCATTTATTCAACTCTCGCCTATCAGGGCTATGGCCGTCGCCTTGGCACGCCAGACCTTTTGAATATCTCTACGTGGGCTCTCAACGGCCGCTTGCCAGACATGGTTGTTTTCATTTCCGTGCCCACAGACATTCTGAATGAACGCCTCGCCAAGAGAGACCTCGACCGTTTCGAACGCGAAGGAACAGATTTCTTCGCCCGCATCAATGACGGCTTTACCGAATTACGCGAAGCAGACCCAGATCGCTGGATTGTCATCGACGGCACCGTTCCGAAGGACGATGTCGAGGCAGCCATCCGCGTTGCCGTGCTTGACAGACTGAATTAGTAGCCTGCCTACATGGCTTCAGTATGGGATTCAGTGGTTGGCCAAGGCCGTGCCGTTGAACAACTGCAACATGCCGCAGTCTCCCCTGTTCATGCATATCTACTTGTAGGCACTGAAGGTTGCGGCAAAGAAGAAGCATCTCGCTCTTTTGCCGCCATGTTGATGTCAGGGTCCGACAACCCAACAGAGCGCATTAACGAACTCGTCATGCGTGGTGCACACCCCGATGTTCATGAAGTACGTCGTGAAGGTGCATCAATTCTTAAAGAACAAGCAGACGAAGTAATTCGTATTGCATCAATCACTCCCAGCGAAGGCACTCGCAAAGTCATCATCATGCACGAAGTACATCTGATGCATGCAACATCTGCTGCACGACTTCTCAAGACAGTGGAAGAACCACCTTCCGGAGTTTTCTTCATTATGCTCGCCGACCAAGTTGATGATTCTCTCGCCACAATTGCATCACGTTGCCTCACAGTGCATTTCGGTTTACTTGAAAATGCCGACATAGAACAGGCGCTTATCAATTCAGGTATTGCACCACATCTTGCAAACGCTGCAGCGCAATCATCAGCGGGCAGCATGTCACGCGCAAAGTTGCTCGCATCAGATCCGCAACTTGCTCAACGCCGAGAATTCTTCGCCAACATTCCACGCCGTATCGACGGCACCGGCGCAACTGTTGCCGCAATTGTTGAACAAATACTTTCGCTCATCGACGACGCTGTTGAGCCACTTAGCAATCAACACGCGCAAGAAGTTGTCGACACTGAAAAGACACTTGCGAAAATGGGTGTAAAGCGCGGCGGAAAGAAAATGTTGGAAGACCGCCACAAGCGTGAGATCCGTCGCTACCGCACCGACGAACTGCGTTCAGGCCTCACCGCTATTGCCAGCATCTATCGCGACGAACTTGCACGCAACCCAAACATTCATCGCCCCGAGGCCTACGTCACTGCAATCAACAGACTTCACGAAGGTATGCGCCGCCTATCGCTCAATGTCAACGAAGCAATTTTGTTGCGTGATCTCATTTGGTCGCTGCCTTCCCCATCCGCCGACGCTGCCCTGCAGTTCGTCCTTTCAGAAAACGCAGAATGAACCCGAATCGCCTCGCCAAAGTCCTTGCCCTCTTTCTTGGCTTCGCCGGAATCATGCATTTCGCCTCCCCTTCGTTTTTTAATGAGATCGTTCCGCCATGGCTTCCGCCTAACCCCGAATTCTGGACATATATAAGTGGTGTCGCTGAAATAGCCGTGGCCATAGCCCTCATCCGCCCATCCACCCGGCGGGCTGGCGCAATCGCTGCCGCCTGGCTGTTTATTGCCGTTTACCCAGCCAATATCTACATGGTCTGGGATTGGCGCAACGAACCAGCTTCCCAGCAATTCGTCTCATGGGCCCGTTTGCCCTTCCAATTCCTCTTCATATGGGTTGCGCTACGCGCCTCAAAGGTGAATAGCACTCACCCACTCGCCCCTGGCGACATTGCCTAATTCACTGATTTCATTCACCTGAGTCTTCCCTCACCTACTCATAGTCGGTAGATTTCACATATGAACAAAAAGACCCGTTCCATTGTTGTCCTCATTGCATTCGCGGCAGGATCTCTCGTCACATTCGCATCCTCACCAGCCAGCCCCGTAGAAGCAGACGCCGTCACTCCTACTCCGGGACTATTCAAACTTATTGCAACTGAATCAGAAGGCACACCACAAGGATGTATCCAGGGATGCCCGACAGTAAAGACAAATATTCCAACATTCAGCGATCAAACGGTTGTTGGTGCTGCAATAGCTACGGCTACAGAAATCGATACGTTTACTGCAAACGCTTGGGACCAAGCGACGCAACAGAATAAATCGTATGAAGGCGGATGTGCAATCCTCGCAGGAGGCCTGCAATGTTGGGGCAATAACACTTACGGCCAACTCGGAGATGAAACAACAACTTCTTCTCCCACGACACCAGTAATTGCAAAAGAAAATGGAAACGCGTTCACAAAAATTTCTGATGTTGCAACAAACGGGTTAACGACCTGCATCGTCGTTGATGGCGTTTTGAAGTGCGTCGGCTCAGGAAACTGGGAAGGCAACTATTCCGAGCGATATAACATTTGGAGCAATTTGAATACTTGCCAGCCAACTTCTGGAGGAATGAATTGCGTTGGAGGAAACGGAACAAGTCAGCAGCGTCTTAAGATTTATAATCCTTCAAATGAGGTGATTTCTGACACCGGAGCCGTCCCCTCGTCATCTGCATTGTTTATATCCATGGCCAGCAAGAATTGGGTTACTTTCCCTTCCTTAGGATCTGATGTTAAGAAAGTGGTCATTGGAGCGAATACCAACAATTCATCCACTCCAACCATCTGCGTACTAAAGACGACCGGATCAGTGGCTTGCGCCAGCGTTACAGCCGGAACGGATACACAGCCAGACTCGTTGCAGACACGTGAAATTAAATACGACTGTGTGGATGCTGCGCTCGCCCCTTATACAAACACCACTAACTTCGATGGCGATTATGAAAGCACAACTCGCTGTAATGAACCTGGTTACTTTAAACAAAGAGACCTGAACACCAGCGCAACACGCACATCATCGGCTACCTGGAAATGGTCAGACGCAAGTGTTACAGGAGCGACCGACTTGGCGATGTACTCAGACGGATGGGCCATGACGTCTATTTGTACTGCTGGAACGGCGACTGTTTGTCAGAAATTTTCTTCAGGACTTTTCTCATCAAAGATTGAAGTTGAAAATGGAGAGAATTCGCAGGCCGTATACATGACATCGGGCTTCGGTCCTCCAGGAATATGTCTCTACTCCAACAACACAGTTTCGTGTGGGGCTGGTACCCAAAACCAAAATGGAACTACTATGGCCACAAAAGTAACTCCAGTTGCCATTATGACCCAACCAAAAAGTATTTTTTACGGGGTCAACAACAACATGTCAAAATTGTATTTCCTACTTGATAGTGGAATTCTTTCTGCCGATAGTTGGATCTTTAATTGTTCAGGTTGTAACTCCACTTCCGGGAACGTAGTAGCCCCCGTCTCGGCATTTTCTACTTCAACCTCAACGTTGTTCTCTTACGCCCAAGCAGTAAATGGCGCTACAGACAGTGCGGATTACATACCGATGAACATTCTTTCGGGTACGCGCAGGATGCGGTCGTCCGTTGCGATTTCTGTTAAAACCACAAGTGGTTCAATTCTTTCAGGAGTGTCCATTCGTTGGTCTGGTCCCGACGCACCAGGGCTCTTGAGTAGCAGTTCAGGAAGCAAATTGGCTACAGACGATATGGGTTCGGCACGCGCAGCTCAGTTGCCGTCAGGACCTATCAACTTTACTTTGTCAGTAGCTTCAGAAAGTGTCTGCCCCCCTACATGCACTAGCGGGCAGTCTCCAACAACGTCAACTACTTCAACAACTGTTGCTGGAGCAACACCATCAGCACCTGCCGGAACTCTTTCGTCTGGTGCTTCGTTACAAGCAGCATCAGTCACTGTTGTGGTGGGCGAGACAGGAATAGTCACGCTTACTATTCCAGACCCTCCAGAAGTTGTGAGTCGGAAAATCAGCGTGACTTTGCCCGATGCTGATCGCACGCCAGTTCCAAACGCAACAATTCAATTGAAGAACAACTACCTCACGTATGCGTATTCAAACTCTGGTAGCACTACTTCCACTTGGTCATCGCGTCCGAAAGACGCCAAGGGTTACCTTGGCCAAATGAACTGTGCGTACTGCTTCGTTGCACCGCCTAAGTACGCAACAGGTGTTGACGGCTCAGTTACGTTCCCATCGTTCAACCCATCATCACGCTCGTCTGCATACGACGCAGACATTGCGTACGACGATGGCGAATTGAATCAAACCGTCAAGAAGACATTTGCCTCGATAACAGAAACTGTTCAGATGCCATTCATGGCAGCTATCAAAGTGACTTTGCCCGACGCTGATCCAGCAACTCCTACAAAGGAAGCTGATGCTGACCCGACAACTCCAGAGACTGATATCAAGGCAGACTCAACTGTCGGCGTGACAATTGAAACCGACTTGGTTGATGAGGACAAAGTGCCAATCACTGGCGTTTCACAATCAGTCGAGCCGGTGAACTCCGGCTCAAGTTGTGAAAAAGGTGGACTCGTTGGATCTACAGACAAGGTTTCAACCATCTGTGCAAACGGTGGCGTCTCTGCCAGTTCAATCAACAAGGCAGCAATTGTTCGCGCCATGCGCGTAAAGACAAGTGCTGGCTGTTCAGCAATGATGGTTGCAAAGACCGGATCAAACGGAAAAGCCACCTTGGTGATTTGCCCTTCTGCTTCCACGAAGTACCGTATTCGCGCTACCGGGGCCGTAGCTTCTAAGACAATTTGTGTGCGAGTAAACAACGTACCGTGTGGAGTTTCTTCAACATCGGTCAACACACCGATAAACACGCCGACGTACACCGACACACCAACAGTTGTTGTGTCAAAAGTTGCAGTGTTGAAGAAGGGCAAAACCACTTCTTTCACCACTATCAATAAGACCTCGAAGGTATCGGTACCGAAGGGTGCCAAGGTTGTGCTTGTAGTTGCTGTGACAACTAAGAGGTTCTGCTCGATATCTGGAACGTCCGTGAAGGCACTTCTTCCTGGCACATGCGTCATCAGTGTCAAGGTGACACCAAAGGCAACAGCCAAGGTGAAGAAGCCGAAGACAACTACGACCAAGATCAAGATCACCATTAAGAATTAGACAACTCTTTTCAAAAGGGGCCGGGTAGTTCGTTACCCGGCCCCTTTTCTATTGCAACTGACAAACCCCTCAAGGGTTCTCTCGTTCGAAACTGTTGGCCTTGTTGATGGCATCTACGATGAGTACATGAAGATCCGCCTGTTCTTAGTCTTTGCATGTGTTTGCTCGACAATCGTTTCACTGTCTGTTTCCAGCCCGAGCGCACAAGCAGCCCCAAGTTCTACGAGCAGCACATCTCTTTTCAAGATCACCGCCATTCAGGGTGAAAAACCAGAAGTCTCCTGCTTCAGTTTGTGTCTTGCTGCATTTGATTCACAAACACAATTTCCCGAATTAGGTCAAGCCACCGAAATTGATACAACAACGCATTCTTCAATGACCGGAGCGTCCGTGCCCGGCGGGTGCGCAATTCTTCAGGCTGGACTGAAGTGTTGGGGTGGAAACACTTATGGACAACTTGGTAATGAATCAACCACAAGTTCACCTACAACTCTCGTCGCAGCAACTGATGGTGGTGTCGCACTCACCGCAGTAACCGACGTCGCAGCAGGGTCCGGGACTACGTGTGTCGTTAGTAATTCAGCACTCAAGTGTGTAGGAATGGGACTCACAGGGTCCACCACACCTACAAACATTTCTTACTCAAGCTCCTGGAAAACCATCATCACTTCGGGCGTAATCAAAATTGTCTTGGGAACAGGGTACGGCGCACCGAACTCCTCATCAATTTGCGTGCTACTTAAGACCGAGACGGTTCAGTGTGGTGTCCTTTCTGATTCACCTACCTGGTCTGACGCCGGAGTCACAAAAGCCAAAGACATCACAGATGGACTCTGCATCGCAGCAGAAGTCTCTACTTGTGTCAGTTTTTCCAATGGCACTTTTAGTATGCGCAAGACGATAGACAATGCTGAATTAGCGGAAGGTGTCTATTACCAAGCAAATGCAATCTGTTTCTATCGCCTGAAGGGTCTCTGGTGTGCGTCGCAAGGAAGCTCACCGATGACGGCGAAACTGATCGGCATCATGCCAAAGCCATTGTCAATCATCAACTTGGCTATCGGAACGACTACTCAGATGTTTTTCTTTCTTCCGACGGGAATTCTTTCTGCACTCACATCAAGTATTTCTTGCACTTCTTGTAACAATGGTGCAGAAGGAACAGTCTCCCCTTTGTCGGCCTTCTCATCATCAACATCAACTTCGTATAGCAATGTGGAATCGGTCAACGGATTCACGGACTCTGCTGATTACATTCCATTGACTACCACCACTGGGACACGGCAAATCCGTTCGGGAGTCAATGTTAAATTCGTAACGTCTAGCGGTGAGTCTCTTACGGGATCCACCATTAAATGGAGTGCCCCTGACTCCCCTGGCACCCTCAAGAGTGGAACTAACCCTCTGTCGACCGACAACGCCGGCTCGGCAGCAATGTCACTTCCGAATGGTCCGGTTACATTCGCCCTACAGGGCGGAACCCTTGCGTCTGGTGCTGCTTTGCAAGCAGCAACTTCAACCGTGATTATGCCCACTTCAGGTGATGTAACCGTAACCATCCCCGATGCACCAGCATTGATTGACCGAACTGTCAGCGTTTCACTTCCCGATGGTTCTCCAGTGCCAAATGCGGCATTAACGATTCGAAATTCTTTCTTGATGTACGCGTACCAGTTACAAGGCTCTTCTGCGGCTACCTATGGAGCGCGCGCGAGGGATGCGAAGGGATACTTTGGGCAAGTCTTGTGTGCGTACTGTTATGCAGCTTCGCCGGCAATCATTACTGGCTCGACTGGAAAAGTAACTTTCAAAACTTTTAATCCCACCTCGCGTTCGACCTCCTATGACGCAGACGTTGTCTACGACGATGGTGAATTGAATCAGCGCATCAAGAAGTCATTCACCAGTACTAATGAATCTGTACAACTTGCTTTCATGGCCACCATCAAGACAACGCTTACGGATGCAGATCCATCAACGCCAGACACCATTGAACTGAAGCCCGATGCTGATGGCGCAGTCAAGATTGAGTCTGAAATGCTTGATGAAAACAAGGAACCCATTTCTGGGTTTTCTCAGTCTGTAGAGACAGTTTGTGACACTATGGACCAAGGTGGCCTCGTGTCAACCACAAGCAAGATTGACACTTTGTGTTCAACGTCAAGCACTGTTACGGCAACTTCAATACATGACGCAATGAACAAAGCACTTCTTGCACATGCAATGAGCGTGTCAACTTCAGCGAACTGTGGTGCAATTATGTTGGCCAAATCCAGTGCAACAGGAAAAGCAACCCTTGTTATCTGCCCAACAGCTTCTACCAAATACCGCATCCGTGGAAAAGGTGCGGTTGCAACTAAAGCTTTCTGTGTAGTTGTCAACGGTCTTCAATGCGGAGCGACCGCAAGTTCCACTACCACTATTCCGACAGTTACCAATCCGACAGTAACTAGTCCGACCAATACGACTACTTATGTGTCGGCCGTAGCAGCCTCCAAGGTCGCGTCAATAAAGAAAGGCAAAGTTCTTTCCTTCACCACAATCAACAAAACAGCAAAGGTCAGCGTTCCAAAAGGCGCTAGAATAGTGCTTGTAGTCGCAGTAACAACAAAGAAGTTCTGTTCAATAGTTGGAACGTCGGTAAGGGCTCTGCTTAAAGGCTCCTGCTCAATCAGTGTGCAAGTGACTCCAAAGGCAACAGCCAAGATAAAGAAGCCTAAGACCACAACAACCAAGGTCAAGATTTCAATCACCAATTAGTCAGATCGAGCAACTCAAGTCCTCAATATCCAGTGGACAATACGGGTGTTCCTGGCAACTAGATTGTTGGAATGTTTAAAAGAATTCGCTTTTTTGTTGGCCTGATTGCTTTCGTCACTGGATCAATCGTCACGCTCGCGGCATCCCCCGTCAGCCCGGTACGAGCTGCACCAGCTGACACCGCAGCTCTCTATAAAATCATTCCTGTTGAATCGGAATTAACACCTGCAGGATGCATAGGTTGCACGCCGCAAAAAATCAATGTACCAACGTTCACAGTTCAGGGCAGCACAGAAAATCCAAGCGGATTCGCAAGCAAGATTGACACTTTTGTTACAAGCAAATGGAACCAGAAGAGTAATTTGAATGAAACAATCGAAGGTTATTGTTCAATTACTTTTACAAACTTAAAGTGTTTGGGTGATAACCGATATGGCCAACTTGGCGATGAATCATACGTTAACTCCCTCTCAGTTCCGGTGGAGGCAAAAGACAAAGGAATCGTTATCAATGGAGTGACCGATGTTTCTTCGAATGGATTAACAACATGCATCATCGCCATCGGCGCGCTCAAGTGCGTCGGTCAAGGTGCTTGGGAGGGTAACTACGCCAAAAACTACAATACGAACGACAGTACTGACACAGTCACTTACGTTTGTACTGCTTCGGCGTGTTCAAACACGTCTTCCAATTCCATCACAGTTACAACCAACACTTACAATCTCTATGACTCATCAGACACGCTCATTGAAACTAGAACAGGAGCAGGGGGCTGCTGTTCTGAAAACCTTTACAGTAAAGTTTGGAAAACTTTCACGGCCTTTGAGAACAATGTAGTGAAAGTTAAAGTAGGAAATGCAAATGGTTCTACGCCAACTATATGTGTGCTCTTGCTTGACGGTACAACGAAATGCTCGTTCGTGGCTCAATCAAAGACTGAGTCAATTGACGACGCGGATACTCGGATTCGAATCGAAGAAGCAGACTGTGACAACCTTCCATCATCTGAGTCGAGATATGAAAAAACCAATAGTTCTTGGTGTAGCACTTCAGAATTGAATGGTTCTGCAAGTTATGACCGCCACTTCAGAAATACTTCGGGTACAAAGATTCTGCCAGCAACATGGGCTTGGGTGGATGCCGGAGTCACCGGGGCTCTAGACATGTCGGTCTCAGAAGAATGGGGCACTGGGTCGAATATCTGTTTCGCTGGAGCAACAACAGTTTGTTCGAAGTTCTCTGCAGGAGAATTCGGACCAAAAAAGGTCATTGAAAAT
Organism: Ilumatobacteraceae bacterium; assembly: GCA_044374495.1. Taxonomy (GTDB): domain Bacteria; phylum Actinomycetota; class Acidimicrobiia; order Acidimicrobiales; family Ilumatobacteraceae; genus UBA2093. Next base: position 14,429 of record JBILOM010000009.1, read on the forward strand.
GGTGAGAATTCTCAGGCTGTCTACACGCCGTCAGGCATCGGAAACGGGGGGTCTCTGTGTATTTACTCAAATAACACAATCTCCTGTGGCACCGGTTCTTGGTCGCAAAGTGGTCCTATTATTGCCTCTAAGGTAACGGCAGTAGCCGTGATGGCAAAGCCTTTGAATATTTTCATTGGCATCAGCGAATCAATGCAAAAACTATATTTTCTTCTTCCAACTGGGATTCTTGCAGCAGACGCTTGGATCCTTTCGTGCTCAAATTGTCAAACTCAATCAAATGTTGTGTCGCCTGTTACAGCTTTCCAGTCATCCAGTGCACTTCAGTACACGTACGCAACTGCTGTAAACGGGTCGACAGACAGCATGAATTACATTCCGATGTCAGTTTCTTCTGGTGTTCGCAAAACGCGCACAGCAGTAAAACTTTTAATAAAGACGGCATCAGGTCAAACAATGAGTGGTCTATCTATTCGCTGGACAGCTCCTGACATGCCAGGTACTCTCTCAAGCAGCAGCACTAGTACGTTGGCCACAGATGACTCCGGACTGGCTCGTGCTGCACAAATTATCACTGGCCCTGTGACGTTCACCTTGTCACCTCCCGCAATCACGCAACCGTGTCTTCAGAGCTCATGTCTTGTTCTGGCGAGCCCTGCTGCAACGGTGGCATCTGGGGCGTCCCTCCAGGCTGCTGCGATAACGGTTGTGGTTGGAGATTCGGATGTGAACATCACTATTCCAGATCCTCCAGAAGTTGTCAGCAGAAAAATTAGTGTCACGTTGCCGGATGGTTCTGCAGTCCCCTCTGCCATGATTCAGTTGAAGAACAACTACATCACGTATGCATACCAGAACTCTGGCACCGGAACTTCCACTTGGTCATCGCGACCAAAGGATGCTCGCGGATACCTCGGTCAAATAGGTTGTGCATATTGTTTTGTCACTCCTCCAAAATATGTGACAGGTGCAGACGGCTCTGTAACCTTTCCTTCATTTAATCCAGGTAATCGTTCATCAACTTTTGATGCCGACATTTCATATGACGATGGCGAACTGAACCAGACCGTCAAGAGAAACTTCACATCGCTCAACGAAGTGGTACCGATGCCATTTATGGCAAGTATCAAAGCAGTCTTACCTGACGCTGACCCAGCCACCCCTGAGAAAGACGCTGATGCTGATCCAGCTACCCCAGAAATTGATATCAAGGCAGATGAGAGCGGAGCTGTCACTATCGAGTCAGAATTACTTGACGAAGATAAAGTTCCTATTGAAGGCCTGACTGAATCAGTTGAGACCGTGAATGCAGGATGCGATCAAGGTGGGCTGGTGTCTTCTACTGCACGGGCTGACACTGTTTGCCGGGAAGGCTCCGTATCAACTTCGTCAATCAACAAATCTGAAATCCTTCGGGCCTTCGGTGTTCGAACCGCTGCAACGTGTTCAGCACAACTAACCGCCAAATCCGGATCAGATGGAAAAGCCAAGTTAGTTATCTGTGCCCCTTATGCATCCACCAAGTACCGCATCCGTGGTTCAGGTGCCCTGGCAACTAAGTCATTCTGCGTAAGAGTGAACAACCTGCCCTGCACAGTCTCATCATCTTCTGTAAGTACCAACACAACGTTGATAAACACCAACGTGACGTTCACAAACACCAATACAACAAATTGGATTGGAAGTGATCTCAAAACTTCGACCGGAGCATCGAAGGTTCCAACTGTGCGTAAAGGAAAGACAGTGGCGTTTTCCAAGTTCAGTCAAATGGCTGGCTATTCAGTTCCGAAAGACGCCAGAGTCTTCATAAAGATTGCACGTCAAAGCCGCACCTATTGTGCGGCAGTTGGTACAAAAGTGAAAGGCCTGCGGCCCGGAAACTGCAAAATCGCAGTTGAGGTGAAGCAGTATTCGCCATCAGTTAGAGGTTTCCGCGTCGCCAACTTCGCTATCAAGATGAAGGTCACCAAGTAACGAGGGCTACAACTCGCCCTTTCTTGGTAGACCTTTCGAAAGGTTCACCCACTCATGTGTGTGGCTGTCCGTTCGAGGGATAAAATAGAACTCCTGCCCAGGTAGCTCAGTCGGTAGAGCAACGCACTCGTAATGCGTAGGTCAGGGGTTCGATTCCCCTCTTGGGCTCCAGTCGCAGCAAGGATTTGCTGGCCTTCGGTTCAGGCCGGCGAGCCTAACATTGAACATTTATTGAACATTCGGGGGAAAGATGAAGTTCAAACCAATCGCTTTGGTGGTTATCGGCATATTGCTCGGCTCCATAATTACCTTGACGCTCACACGGCCATCGGCATCGACTGCTGAGATCCTGGCTTGCACCAACAAGATTTCAGGAAAGACACGTCTCACCATCTCTGACGAATGCAATAACAAGACTGAATCGAAGTCTGCGGTCACAGACCTGTGGGGTCTTCTGCCGACATCATCGGTGGCTCCATCCACGATCGTCCCAACGCCAACTCAAACCTACGTAGTTGATCGAACCCAATAGATTGTCGGCGTCCTAACCGATACCGAAGGCCGTGAAGGTTTTTGGATTAAGGCCGCTTCAGGTAATTGGAGACTTTCAAGATCAGATGTTGACGTTCCGTTCTTGGGGCTTTTCCATTTGATGTCGGAACTCCCGATACTGCGATCTTGCCAATACGACGCAGTCCAAATTCCTTCTGAGTCGGGTGTGAAAAATGGGTGGCGGATTCGAAGGTCCCCATTGGGTTCTTGAACCACCGAAAGTGAGAATTCATCTTCAACAGTCGAAGGCCAATCACGCATGTTCAAATAGTCCACCATCGCTTGATTCGCGACCATTCCACTGACTGTCAAGGAATTATCCACTGGTAACAGTTGTGCTGTGGGGTAAGTCTCTTTGGTTGTCTCAAGAGGAACAGTGGCTACTGCAGTTTCGTTCCAATCCGTCAGCCAAGCGATCGCATCGCGCGTATCAATCCCTAAATGCCATTCAACGAAGTTGAGGGCATCTCCATGCCAATCACATTGCGACCAGCACCTGGCACGTTGACGTCCATCTGGTGACATGACAACAGTGAAAGATGGTCGTTCATCAAGGTGGTCTGGGTGTGGGCAGCGATATCGAATACTCGACCCAGAGATTTCTGCAACACAAGCAAAGACAGTTCTCGCAGAAATCGTTGCCAATAGCGGTGGCGATGCTGCCGCAATTGCAGCGGCCAAAGGCTTTGAGGCAATGGATACGTCTGCTGTTGAAGGAATGGTCGACGAAGCGATTGCTGCTGACCCTGATGCGTGGGCAAAGTACTGCGCTGGGGAAGAGAAAGCTGCCGGTGCCATCGTTGGCCGCATCATGAAAGCCAGTAAGGGCAAGGCGGACGGCAAGGTTGTCTCCGCCATCATGCAATCCCGTCGGGGGTAGTGGTATCTGCCAATAATTGTACTTAGGGCTCAGTTATGCTCATTGACATGCGGAAGACTCTCGTTCCTCGTATCGCCCAAGGTCTCTTGGTGCTTGGGTTTGGCCTTGTTCTGTTTGCCCAAGTTGCAGAGGCAAAGGCCCCTGTTATTTCCATTACGACCAGTGTTGAGCGCGGAAGTTTTGTTTCGATTAGTGCTGGCACAAAGTGGAAGTCGAAACCTGTTGTTGTCGAAGTGGGTGTGAAATCCAAGAAGACTTGGAAATGGTCACGAGTTGCTTCAAGCAGGACTAACAAGTCAGGAAAGACAACGATGTGTTCATCGAGGACGCTGAAAGCTGGTACCCAACTTCGTGTGAAGAGTGGCCCAAAGGTAATTTCGACGATCAAGGTTTCCAGAACCATTGTGCTGTCAGGTTGTGGGTATGCCCCTCCAAAAGTGCCAGTAAAAGCTGATGACCAATCTGGTACTACGCCAACTCCAACGACGACTCCGACGACATCTGTTCCACCGACGACAACTGTCCCACCAACCACGACTGTTGCTCCGACGACAACAGTGGCACCAACCACCCCTCCTACAACGACTGTTCCGACAACAACAGTTGCACCAACGCCAACAACAGTTGCACCAACGACAACAACAGTTGCACCAACGACAACAACAACTGTTCCTGTGCCCACGCCGGCACCAACAGCGTTGGCACTGTCTGCTGCGACAGACACGGGTGATTCACAAAGCGATGGAATTACTAAGGCGGATAACTTGGTTGTTGTTGGCAGTGCGCAGGCTTCATCGAGCGTTCAGATTTATGTCGACGGAGCTAGCTCTGGGTCTGCGTGTACCGCAGATGGCTCGGGTGCATTCTCATGTCAATTGGGAACGGTAACTGCAGGGACCAAATCCGTTACTGCAAAAGCAACGGGTGTCAATGGTGAATCTACTGCGTCACAATCGCTGACAATTGTTGTAGACCGAACTGCACCGACTGTGTCTTGGAACTCCACATCTGCTTTGGGGCCGAATTCATCAACTTCGATACAGCTCACAATCTCGGAAAATACGACAACGCTTTCTTTTTCTGATCTCGGTGTGCTCTGTACGTCCCAAGGTGGATGCGTCATATCCAATTTCTCAGGGTCAAATAGAACCTTCACGGTCACGTATGCGCATGTGAATAACTATGCGAATGGCGGGGCAGTCAGGCTTCCAGCAGAATCATTCAGTGATGTCGCTGGAAATACAAATAGTCTCACCGGCGTAACGGTTGTACTCGATTCGACGGGTCCATACGCTTCCTTCACACGTAACGGGTCCAGCTTGACAATTGACTTCGGTGAACTCGTCTTTGGATTTGACAATACAGACCTTTATTTCACCAAGCATGGATATAGCAATAATGGAGACGAGACGTACCGGGGTGGTGCGTATAACCATCTCTCTCAAGATCCAAACAATCCAAATATTTGGTATTGCGACTTGCCTCCCGGAATAGACATCTATTACGGCATCACTACATGGGTGGTCGAAATTTTTGGAGATGTGACTGACGCAGATGGCTTCTATGCCCAGACGTCCTGGTGGCAAATCCCTTATCGATAATGGATGGCGATAGTGGATAACTCTTCTGTGAGTTAGTTCTCTGAGGCGCCTCAGACGCGGCTCGTATTCCATTGCTTTTGGGGCGTACTGTTCGCGTATGGACTTCGCCGTACCGCAAGAGACCCTCAACACGCTGACTGAAATCGATGCTCGGCGATACGCCAACGACCGAGAATCTCTCCATGACACCAGCTCCAGTTCCATTCAAGGTCTCATTAATGGCTGCCGCAAACGGTGGGGCCATGATGGCTTGTGTTATGGCTGACCCATCTAACTGCATGTTTTATGAAGGTTGGAAATTCAACAAACAAATTCAAGATCCGATGTTTAGAAAATGGCATCCCGGTTCCGCACAGTGATCTGCTTCAAACCAGGGATGAGTTGTGATTGAACATTCATTGAACCTCCCCCGCCATTCGGCCATGTTCGCAAGCATGTCCCTTTAGACCACTTATTTAGTTTCATGGGAATTCTGAACCACCGTGTTCAACCTTGTTTCAATGGATGGCACTCGTAATGCGTAGGTCAGGGGTTCGATTCCCCTCTTGGGCTCCAGTCGCTGGCGAATCACCAGGTGTGAATATGAGTGCCCGCAGCCAGCGCGTAAGTGCTTCCATTCGGAAGCTCTAGGTCACATTCAGTTCCATTTGGGATCT
>JBILOM010000010.1:0-19834 GCA_044374495.1 Ilumatobacteraceae bacterium
CGTTATAGGTCAAATCGTGGGCTGGGAGATCATGTAAGAACCGCATAGGGCATGACGAGACTACCGTGTAGGCATGGCATCTACCGAGAACGTTCCCGTCGTCCTAGTTCATGGTTGGGGCGGCAGTTTCCGAGAAACATGGCAAAAGCCTGGAATTGACGCCCTTCTGGCTGATGTTGGGCGTAATCCTGTTGGACTTGATCTCTTAGGTCATGCAGATCAAGACAAACCTCATGACCCCGCGGCATATGTCGAACTTCCGTCGTGGCTACTAGATCACTTGCCTGAAGATCCAGTTGTTGACGCTGTTGGGTTCTCGCTTGGCGCTCTCACCATCCTTCGCGCTCTCATCGCAGCCCCACACCGTTTCGGCAAAGTTGTTCTGTCCGGTATCGGCGATGGTGTTTTCACTATGTCCCCGCCTGATGGCAACAAACGAATCATCGACGCACTAGAGGGTCGGGCACCAGAGGACGACACGTTTGCTCGCATGTTCGCCCATTACGGCAACTCACCTGGAAATGACCTATTAGCTCTGACTGCAATCATGAAACGCCCACCATCCGAACCCGTGACAGAAGAACAGTTATCGAGAATTACTAATGAAGTTTTGGTTGTGATTGGTGATTCGGATTTTGCTGGTCCTGCAACTCGTCTTGCAGCAGCCTTCCCGAATGCAAAGTTGACAGTCCTGAAGAACACAGATCACTTCGCGACTCCAGAGGCTTTTTCTTTCATTGATGCAATTCTGGACTTCCTCGCTGCATGAGCATTTCTTCGCGAATAACGCAAGACATTGATCAGGCATGTCACACACTGAAGGCCGGAGGCATTGTTGGCATCCCTACTGAGACTGTGTACGGATTAGCTGCCGTTGCCTTGAACGAAGAGGCCGTATCGCGTGTCTTTCGCGTGAAGGGTAGACCAACTTCTCATCCGCTGATCGTTCATCTGTCTCCACAAGATGACATCAATCGGTGGGGTGTATTAAACAGCACCGCAAGTTTGATTGCCAAAACCTTTTGGCCGGGACCACTCACACTCTTGGTCCCCCGCACTCGTCTTGTCCCCGATTGGGTTACAGGCGGACGCGACACCGTTGCATTGCGAATACCGGCTCATGACATGACCATTGCACTACTTGAATCCCTGAATGACGCCGTAGTTGCTCCGTCTGCAAATCGCTTTGGGCGCGTGAGTCCCACCACTGCTCAACACGTGGTCGATGATCTTGGAGACTCCGTCGACCTTGTCCTCGACGGCGGACAATGTGCAATCGGAATCGAATCAACAATCGTTGAATGCACAGACTCCTCGGTGCAAATATTGCGCCCTGGAAAAGTATCTGCTGTGGAGATTGCAAAGGTCACAGGTCTAGATATTTCAATGACGGATGGCCCGTCACGTGCACCAGGCATGTTGCTGGCCCACTACGCACCCAGCGCTCAAGTTGAATTATGCGATTCCTTGTCCGACGCACAAGCCCGCTTAGAGCACTACGCGGCTCGGGGAACACCCGCAGAAATTCTGCACCATGAGGACCCGGCTGTTTACGCACTCAGCCTGTACGACGATATGCGTTCAGCAGATTTGCGAGGGAGCGAAGTGGTGGTAGCAGTGTTGCCCCCACTCGGCGGATTAGGTGCAGCCATTCGCGACCGCTTAACCAAAGCTGCCGCCTCCCACTAATTGGGCCATTCAATGGCGTTCAAATTCGCCACCAAATAATCCCTCACCTCTTCTACTGAAATTCCCTCAGCAGAAGTTTCGGTTCCGACGAATAGTGAAACAGTTGTTGCTCCCGCCTCTGGCACCAGGTCGCACCTACACCAGCCGTTGAGCGCACCGGCTACATCAGAGTCATGTAGCGAAAACTCCAATTGGTATGGCGGTTCTTCGTGGGAGATTGCACCACTGATTCCGGCAACAATTAGCAGCGCTTCGAAACACTCTGCCGGCAGTACATCAACCGTGAAGCTTGAAACATCTCTTTCTCGTCGCACCAGTACAGGTGAACTTGTCACCTTGACAGAAGTTGACTCCTCTACGTCACCCAAAGCTGAATGCAATGCTTCGTTCAGTTCCTGCATAGCTGCATCAGAACCGCCAACGTCCGGATGAACTATCCGTGCTCTTTCACGCCATGCTCGACGAATTTCGTCAGCAGTGGCACCTCGCTCTATGCACAACACCAAGAATGGATCTCGGGTCGTCACACAATCTCTTATCGGCCAATGAAGTTAGGAGGACGTTTTTCGATAAAGGCAGCAACGCCTTCCTTGAAATCTTTTGTCCGAAAGAGTGGAAGCAATTGAAGAAACACGTGGTGAACATTCTGCTCGAACGTTTCTGTCTCTGCTGCTCGCATCATTCTCTTGATTGCTCGTACCGCCAGAGGAGCATTTGATGCAATCTCCCCTGCCATATCCATGACGTGATCCATCAATTGGTCGGCAGGTACGACCTTGTTCACTAGTCCCATCTCGAGACATTCATCTGCCATCAAAGTACGACCCGTAAATGCAATTTCAGCAGCCCGTGCATATCCAACCATTCGGGGCAACAACCATGTTCCACCGCTCTCAGGCAGAATGCCACGCTTTGCGAAGCCAGGCGCCATCTTTGCGTTGTCTGCAGCAATACGAATGTCGCAGCCAAGCGCAATGTCTAATCCGTAGCCGGCTGCACCGCCGTTAAGCGCACAGATAACCGGCGTGTCAATGCCATGAAGAACAATCGGTGGTGCTTCACGAATATCAAACTCAGCCATGTTCGCACCAGTGTCATCAAGCACTCCAAGCGATTCTGTCTTGCCTGCCTGTGATCCGAGATCTAAACCAGCACAGAAAGCACGACCAGCACCAGTAAGCACTATGCAGCGGACTTCTGGGTTGCGATCAGCTTCCAGGAGTTTTTTTGACAACAAATCAAGCATGACGCCTGAGATGGTGTTCATTCGTCCTGGTGCATTCAGAGTGATTGTTGCGATTCGATTAGAAACTTCTAGGAGGACTTCATCTTCTTTGCTCATACCAATAAAGATAACAACTATGGAATCTCAGAAATCAGTTGGGTCGCCAGACTCGACAAGCGTCCCTCAACCAACTCTCGACGGCTCTATTGGTGACGGGTGCAGAGTCCTACTCATTCGTCACGGAAGATCTGCTGACATAGTCCCAGGATCAGCCGAGAGTGCTGACCCTCCACTTCATGAAATAGGTCAAAAACAAGCCCTAGCGGTAGGAGCTCGGCTGTCGAAAGCGCGTATCGACGCTGTGTATTCAAGTCACCTCTTGCGCGCACTACACACCGCTGAAGCAATCGCAACACATCACACACTTGATGTTGGGGTCTTTGAAGACTTAGAAGAAGTACGCCTCGGCGATTGGAGCAACGGGGAATTTCGCAGACGCGCAGCTACGGCTGATCCCGAGTATGTCAAATGGGCCGCCATCGGACGATGGGACGGAATACCGAATGCTGAAGGTGATCAGAACTTTCGAACACGTGTATCAACCAGGATTAATTCATTAGCAGCGCAACATGAGGGTGGATGCATTGCCGTTGTCTGTCACGGTGGTGTTATCAATGCATACCTTGCAGAGATGTTAGGTACGCAACGCTCGTTATGGATGATGGTTGAAAACACAAGCATCACCACAGTAAAACTGAGTGAGACTCCTAGTGTTCTCACCCTGAACGACTGCAGTCATCTCTACGATCTGCTTCTGAAGTAAGTAGTAATTACCTATACGCCTCGCGAAGGCGCCACAACCAGGTTGCACACGGCAAACCACAAAGCCGTTGCTCCTACGATATGAACCGCAACCAATGCAACAGGTACTCCATTGAAGTACTGCGCATATCCGATGGCGCCTTGAAACACAGCAGCAATCAACAGTGCTTGTATTGCATCACGCGTACTTGTGTCGCCGTTCAGTTGTTTGGCCCGAATTGCGAGAAAGACGATGAGCGCAATTGTGATGATGACGCTCACGCTATGAACGCGAGCAACACTGGTCAGGGCAAAACCGAATCGCACAGCTTTCTCGTCTCCTGCGTGTGGGCCTGTTGCCGTTACAACAGTTCCGGTTACCAAGGCCAATGCGCAACTAACGACAACCAAACGGATGGCCATAACTATTCGGACAGGACCTGTACGAAAATAGGTTGCAGGTTGATCCCCTGATCGGCGGTACAAGGCGAAAGCATTAGCCACAAGAACTAGCGATACTAGGAAGTGGGCCATGTTTGCGTACGGGTTCAAACCGGTGAGCACCACAATGCCTCCGATGATGATCTGAGCCAGAACTCCAATCACCAAACCCCACGCAAGCCCTACCAAATCTTTTCTGAGAGGCCTACGAAAATGGGCCAGCAACACCGCTGCAATCACACTGAGCGATACAACACCAGTGAACAACCGGTTGGCTTGCTCTATCAAGGTGTGGCCAGTTGACACGTCCACAAATTTGGTTGCGTTACAACGCGGCCAGTCTTCACAGCCGAGGCCAGAACCTGTCAGGCGCACCATTGCGCCGGAAAAAATGATGACGGACAAGGAACCCAAAGCAGTTCCAGCCACAGTTCGGAAAGCTTTCTGGGAGACCGTAATCACACACCCCACTGTACGACAGCATTGGCGAAGGTTTCCGTCTGGCGCCATGAGATAAATAGTGGCTACGGTCACAGTCATGATCACATCCTTTGACGACTACCCAATTCATCAGACGTCCGAGCCAATCGCACATACAGAGTCAGGCGACCCTGGCGCCTATGACAGATACTTCTTCAATGGGTATTCGCGCGACGGAAAACTTTTCTTCGCGTCCGCTATGGGTCTGTATCCGAATAGACACGTCATTGACGCTTCGTTCAGTGTTGTGCGCAATGGCGAACAAGTAAACGTCCACGCGTCTGGCCGAGCGCCGTTCGACCGCATGCAGTGCAACCAAGTAGGACCTATCAAAGTTGATGTAGTGGTGCCGATGAAGCAGCATCACATCACAGTTGATTCTCCCGAACATGGAATCCGTGCAGACATCACCTTCGAAGCATCTTCATTGCCGTACGAGGAACCACCATTTCTTGTGCGCGCAGGAAACCGAAAGGTAATGAGCTACACACGACTGACTCAACTAGGAACATGGACAGGCTGGATCGAAGTCGACGGCGTCCGCATAGATCTTTCACCTGGAGACATCGTTGGCTCACGTGACAGGTCGTGGGGAGTGCGTGGGGTTGGTGAACGAGTGCAACTTGGTGCGCCTCTCAATCAGGCTCCACAGTTCTATTGGCTATGGGCTCCCGTGTGGTTCGACGGATTCGGGACAGTCTTTGATGTAAACGAATACTCAGATGGCCAACGTTGGCATGAGTCGGGTGCAATGTTGATTGGTTCTGACACCATCAAACATTCCAATTCTGTGACATACGAATATTCCTGGGAACACGGAACTCGACGCGCCGAACAATTCACATTGAAATATCAGTTTTCGAAAGATTCTGCCGAGTTGGTCTTTACTCCCCTTATGCATTTTCAAATGAACGGACTTGGCTACCTACATCCCGAATGGAATCATGGAAACTGGAAGGGCGAATCAGTAACAGGCGGAGACAGATATTCAGTTCCTGTAGAAGACCCGCTATTGATGCACAATCTTCATACTCAAACCTTGAGTTCAGTCACTTGCACAATGTCCGACGGAAGCGTGCATAAGGGAATCGGAATTCTTGAGACATTGGTTCTCGGCGCTCATGAACCATCTGGGTTCACAGGAATGAGCGACGGGTATTCAAAGCCCTAGCCGTGCTTGACGGACATTGCTCCGTCTACGACAACGGCTGCACCGTTGACAAATGACGATGCAGGTAAACAAAGATTCAGAGTCATGTGGGCGACTTCTTCTGGAGTTCCGTAACGCCGAAGAGGAACTTTTCGTTTCGCGTACTTTTCTTTTGCTTCATCATTGATGCCAGCAGTCATTGCTGTATCAATGGGCCCCGGACACACAGCGTTAATGGTGATGTTGTGGCGCCCAAGTTCTACAGCGAAGCTCTTAGTGAGACCAATGACGGCATGTTTCGAAGCCGTATAAGCAGACAGGCCACCGGTCGCAACAATCGCTTCGGTGGACGCAATGTTGACAACCCGACCGCCAGTCGGTGCCTTCATCAGATGCGGAAGCGCCGCCCGAATCAAATGAGCGTGGGCGGACACGTTAATGGCAAGGGTCAGATCCCAGTTGTTCCCGAATGTCTCATCATCGGAAAACACCGAAGAAATCAGACTGACGCCAGCATTGTTCACAAGGACGTCTATGCCGCCCCAGGCATCAACAGCACTACGAACTATCTCTGCACGGTCGCAAGCAAGTGAAACGTCACCACTGCACCCACGAGCGGCCAGTGCGCCATACACAGCGACTATCTCCCCAACGACTTCTTGTACACGCTCTGAATCACGGTCAACCACCAGCACGTGGGCGCCCTCATCGGCAAACAGGTGGGCAGTAGCTCGTCCCATGCCGCTCCCGGCTCCAGTAACAACGACCCGCGCGCCGTCCACGCTCCTCGACAAGGTGCTCAATCTCATATTTCTCCTTCGTGAAGCCAGTCGACCCCCAAAACCCATGTTCTCACAGGTTTTCGTCCGAAATTCGGTTTCTTCATGGGTTTCCTGCATCACTCCTTGTGCTCAGTCCATCACAGATATCACTCTTAGTGGTGACCTAAACATTTTCTGTGAGAAATTCCTCAAGTTCTGCTCAGACCTGCCGATCCCTATTGCGGATCAAAAACAGGGAGCAGACACATGTCTCACAACAACACACATTTCGTCAATCGCATCATCGTGGCCACAGCCATTGCAGCCATGGGCCTCGTAGTGGCCCCGACAGGTGCAAGCGCTTCAACTGGCGTTGTAGCTGCTTCCTCGGCGACAGCGAAAACTGCTCCTGGTCAACCAGCATTTGGAGACAAGGGCCCACACGTTGTTGCAGTACAGACAGCAATCATGCGCAATGGCTTTACTTTGAATGGTGGAGCCACCGGAGTATTCAACAAGTCAACGCAACGCGCATTGAAGACTTTCCAAAAAGTTGTTGGACTCAAGCCAACAGGCGTCGTAGACACTGCAACTGCAAAAGTTCTGAAAGTAGCAGCAGCCAGCACAACAACAGTTCAGGTCACAACCACAACTGTCGCACCAACGACAACAACTATTCCTGCTGTGGTGTATCCCCTCACAACTTCGACCCTTCCAGTTCGCGGAGCAAAAGGTGACGCGGTAGTTACAGTACAAAAAGCACTCAAAGCCACTGGCCTCGAAGTGAAGGGGGGCATCGATGGTGCTTTCGGTTCAGGAACCACAGCAACAATCGTTGCATTTCAGACAAACAAGGGCTTGACCGCTACTGGCGTTCTTGATATTCCTACAGCTGTTGCTCTTGCCTTGATCGCACCAGTAGCGGCTGCAACACCTGCCCCTGCAGCTGCACCTGCAGCCGTGAGCGTTGCAAGTACCACAACACTTATTGACCCTTCGTCACTTCCAGTGCGCGGAAATCGTGGCGACACTGTACGTACATTGCAAAAAGCATTAATCAATGCAGGCATTGAGGTCAAAGGTGGCGCCGACGGAATATTCGGTGGAGCAACTTTCGTTGCACTTCAGAAATACCAAACAGCAAATGGTCTGACAGTGACAGGCACTTTGACAACACAAACTGCAGTAAAACTTGGCCTCGTTGCCGCGCCAGCTGTCGCCATCTCAGTGTTCCCCGTACAAGGCCTGTGCAGCTACGAAAACACCTGGCATGCACCACGTGGCACCAATCGTAAGCACCTCGGAGTTGACATCATTGCCAAAGAAGGAAACCTTCTCTACGCAGTCGCAGACGGAACAATCACCAAGCTCTACACAGAAGCTTCAGACAAACTTGCTGGTAATGGTGTTCGTCTCACTATGGCTGATGGAACGTATTTCTTCTACGGACACATGCAGAAAATCGCAGACGGTATGACAATCGGTGCAAAGGTTAAGGCCGGACAAGTTGTTGGCTATCTCGGAAAAACTGGTGGAACAACAACCCCACACCTTCACCTTGAAGTTCATCCATTGGGTGGCGAAGCTATCGACCCAACTCCAATTGTGGCTGCAGTCGATGCGTGCAGCGTGACTACCCCATTGCCGGTACCAGCTGCGTAACTAGATCGTCTTCGCTCTCTTTCTTGTCACACGATCCAGTGATGAGAAAGAGAGCGTTGATTCTCAGACTTACGGACGTACTTCGTAGAAAGCATTTACAGAATGATCTACATCAAGCTTCTTGAAATGAGTGAACCCGGCTTCGCGTGCCATTGATTCTGCCCGAACAGCAGATAGTCCCAATGTTCCTAGCCCTTCTCCCCCATCTTCAGACATTGCAGAAGACATGCAACTCAGAACGCTGATTCCGTAGAGCAAAGAAGCCATCGGATTCTTCGAGACATTCAACTCAAGTGAATCGTGAGCTTTGATGTCAACTAGCAACCATGTCCCGTCATCCTTAAGGGCTTTGCGAATCGTCTTCATCATCTCTGTCGGATGTGTCATGTCATGAATACAGTCAAAGGTGCAAATCAGGTCGTAACTGTTGTCATCGGCAATCGGCGTATCCCGAGGATCAAAAAAGGCAACATTTGAAACCCTTGCGTCGGCCTTGCGCTCCTCTGCACGCTCAAGCGCAAACTTTGAAATATCAAAACCCTCAATAACACTCTTCGGAAAAGTTGAACCCATAAGCAATGCCGCTCCGCCAGAGCCGCATCCAATGTCTGCAACTCGGGCTCCAGAAGTCAATTTCTCTTGAATTCCTTCCAACGCCGGAATCACCATCGGAATCAAGAAATTTTGATTCCATGGCTCGAAACTTCGTTCAATTCCAACAGCACCCTCTGGTCCGTGTGAGTCATAGTCGTGCCCGACACCAGTGCGAAAAGCCTCAGGCATCGCGTTGAGGGCCCCCATGGTCTGCGGGAGCCTATGGAACATTCCCATTCCGTACGCAGGATGATTTGGTGTTGCCAATACAGCAACACCTTCAGGTGACAGATGGAAAACGGGAGGAGTCGCCGACAAATCGGCACAGGTAACGATGCGGGCCGCTACCTGATTGTGTAGCCACTCACGCACCCAACGCTCGTGTAGTCCGGCCTTCGCAGCAAGTGATTCAGATGTATCGCCTTCTACTGACGTTGCCATCACTTCATACAAACCAAGTCGGTCACCAAGGTGAATCATGCCCGCCGTAACTGCACCTTCCAGTTTGCTGAAGATGCCAAATGAAAACATTTTCAGAGCATCAGGATCAAGTTCACGTTGTTCTGTCATGACGGCAATCTACGACATAAACCACATCGAGTACTTACTCAGTACGTGCGCAACTCTTTCGGCAAATGCTCATTGCCAGACAATTGGCTGAGACCAAAGGTCATGCCGTCACCAATCTCAAACAGCTCCAAACGATTAACAGTTGCATGTCCAATCACGAGCCTTTCCCATTCCCAGGGAGTAGGCGGAAACCCAAGCATGTGACAGATACTTACACTGCTGGTACCGGCATGGGCGACGAGCAAGATTCGTGTATCAGGCTTGAAGGCATCGGTCTTCTGCCAAATTGGTAAATCAGTTTCAGCCCGTACAATTCCGTGCTCTTCTAGGAACAAACTGACGCCAACGTTGATGCGCTGCACAAAATCTGACACAGCTTCTCCACCTTCGAGACCACCCCAGCGCTCGTGAGAGGGTTTTGCCTTCTCAGATTTGTAGGCCTCAATAGCTTTTTCTTCAGGAGTGCCATGCCAAATCGGATTTCGAATCTCTTCCAGCCACGGATCAATTACTAGTTCCATCCCTAAAGCTTCAAGTATCGGAGCCGCTGTCTGTTGCGTCCGTACCAGTGGAGATACGAATACTTCATCAAAATGTTCGTTTGCGGCCCATTTTCCTAACAGTGACGCCTGCTCAAAACCGCGAGCTGTCAACGGCGGATTGTCGACATTCAACTTGTCACGAACCCACTCTGGTTCAGCGTGGCGAACAAAGACAATTTCCATCTATTGAACTGTAGAGCGTTCCGAGATGGCGTAGCCGTTATTGGCTTGGAATAGTGAAATCAATTCCACAATTGTCGAAAGCACGTTGGAACTGACGTTGGTACTGAGCATTATCCGTGTTGGGACCACTCACGTCATAAATGCCAGATAACGAAGTTCCTAAACACGTTGCCTCGCTATCTGCAATTGTGAGCCCGAACTGAGTCGCGATCATTTTTCCAATTACAGTCAACTCAGAAGTATCGTCCAGAGGGTTAACTATCGGGTCTGTGGCAGTCGGACTCGGAATCGGATTCATTGGCAGAGTGATTTCTGGGTTATTGGGCGGTGCCTGCGTAGATGGCATGCCGCATTTGCTTACCAGTTGACCTTCCACAGTGTTTGCTAGCCGGAGGGTTGATTCAGAACCGAGTTCTAGGGCTGCAGAGACAGCCTCCTCGACATCGAGTGCCCTGTTGACATCCCAATCGACTGTGTCCATGACGGATATGAACGATGAGATCTTCCTTGCGACAACGTTTGCCTCACTTGAAACTGATTCTTCCGTGACAGCGTTAACTGCTCGTTCGTAGGCCTCGTTTGAGTCAGTGCGCAACTGGGCGTATCTATTTTCTGAAAAATTGTCGAGACCCTGTGAGAAACTACTGACGTAATCAGAAATTGAAATCTCTGAGTTACAAGACGAAGCGGTGTCACTAGAGCATGAAGCCAGGACTGCTGCTGCCCCGAATAACAGCACAACAGACCATCGAGAGGAAGGGCGAAGCGACACACGCCTATTCTGCCAGTATCGCGCCAGACAGCACAGCCATCTACAGTTCAAGTATGAACAGGATTGACGTAGCCGTGGCCATATTGCGCGGGTCGGTTGGTGTTTCGATTGCCTACCACGGAATCAACAAAGCGAAAAGCATCACTGGCACAGCTTCGTGGTTCAAGAGCATCGGAATGAAATGGCCAAAACAACAAGCTGCAATCGCAGCTAGCACGGAAATCATTGCAGGAGCCCTTTTGGTTGTTGGCCTTGCAACACCATTGTCATGCATCGCTGTAATTGCCCTCATGACAGTTGCAATAGTTACAGTCCATGCACGTGTCGGGTATTTCATATTTCTTCCGAATGGCGGATGGGAATATTGTGCGTCGATTGCCGCAATTGCTACTGCCATCGCCATCACAGGACCTGGAGCGTTGTCCGTTGATGACGCGTGGGGGCTCAATCAGTCCTTAGGTCTCGTAGCCCTACCTATAGGCCTCATGTGTGCCCTGTGCCATTTGGCGCTCTGCTGGCGACCACAAACGAACAATCCGTCGGCATAGCATTCAACT
Source organism: Ilumatobacteraceae bacterium (assembly GCA_044374495.1). Taxonomy (GTDB): domain Bacteria; phylum Actinomycetota; class Acidimicrobiia; order Acidimicrobiales; family Ilumatobacteraceae; genus UBA2093. The sequence continues at coordinate 11,428 of JBILOM010000010.1, forward strand.
CGTGTTTCTTAAGAAATTTACTCGCGTACTCCTCACAACCATCTGTGTTCTTATTGCTGGAATGTGGGTGTACGCCTACGGCTTCGCTCCTCGAGAAAGTTTCAACAAGATCTATGACACTGCATGGCAAGCAAGATCTCAAGCTCATTGCAAGAAGGCTGAGAACATTCGATTCTCATTTGAAGACCTCACTCCTATGAAAGCTGACGACCCACTTGCATTGAAGGCAAAAGCCAAAGTTGTAAAGGCAGCAACGGACGCCCTTGAAGACGCCATCAATTTGATTGCGGCCGATATACCTTCAGACGCCAAGGGCCAAGAGTTGGTCCCAGCATGGATCGCGGATTATCGCCTCTACATCTCAGATCGTCGAGCCTTTGAGGTTGCCCTACAGAACGCTGAGACTCGACCATTTTTCGCAGAGAGCGAAATAGAGGGTGTCCCAGTCAGTGAGCGCATCAGTAAATTTGCACGAGAAAATGACATGAAAACTTGTCAGGCTCCATACGACTTATCCGTTTAGTTGACAGTGACCCAACCGAGCTCGGTGTCGTATCGCCGCACAACTCGCGCCGGAGAACCGACTGCAACTGAATAGTCCGGAATGTTGTGTGTTACGACAGCGTTCGCACCAATGACTACATGTTTTCCAATTGTCACACCTGGCAGCACTACAGCGCCGTAACCAAGCCACGATCCGTCGCCGATCACAACTGCTCGCTCAGGCTGAGACTGCTGTGAAATAGGACGAGTCACATCTTCATATCCGTGATTCTGATCAGTGATGTAGACATGATGTCCGGTCCATACATCGTTTCCGATTGTGATGGAAAAGTGTCCGACGATGCCACTACCTCGACCAATCAGACACCTGTCTCCGATCGACACGACAATGTCAGAAATGCACTCTTGACCAGGGACCATTCCTGCAGACAGCGCCACGTCTGGACCAATCAAGGTGTCGCTACCAATGGAGATATAACGCTCATTGAAAATAGTTGTTGGTTTCCACATAATCATGCTTCGCTCGCCAAAGGCCGCGAACTTCTTGCCCCGAACGTCTGTCGCGCTAGTGGATGCCCAAAAAGTTATGCGCCTGTTGAGGTCTACATAGATACGACCAATTAAACGTCCGAACATAGGGAACACGCTAGTGACCAGATCAGGTGTGGGGACTACCGTATTTCTATGCAGAACAAGCCTCAAACAATTGCAACCAATCGCGGCTCCATCACTGGACTTATCTCTTCATCTGGAAGTTGCGAGTTCCTAGGAATTCCATTTGCTACAGCCAAGAGATTCGAGAATCCGGTTGATATCTCTTCTTGGGAAGAGAACTTTGCTGCCACTGCATATGGACCAATCTGTCCTCAAACTCCAGGAATGCTTGAGATGGCATTGAACATGGATGCGTCGCATATGAAAGAAGACTGCCTCAACCTCAATGTGTACACCCCTCGCACGCCGACGGAAGGAATGTCGTTGCCAGTCCTCTTCTGGATACACGGCGGTGCCTACACAAACGGAGCTGGTTCTGTCGCTTGGTACCACGGAGCATCACTCGCATCTCGTGAGACAGTCGTTGTAACAATCAACTACCGCCTCGGGCCATTAGGTTTCCTCGGCGATGGCAACTATGGAACGCTTGACATGTTGTCAGCGCTTCGATGGGTACAAAGAAACATCTCCGCTTTCGGAGGTAATGAAAAGAACGTGACGATCTTTGGCGAATCGGCTGGTGGATCAGCGGTGGTTTCTTTGCTTGCAAGCCCAGAGATAGATGGTCTGGCTCACAAAGCATGGGCGATGAGTCCTTCAATTGGTCAACTACGTGACAAGCCTCGTGCCCTTGAACTACAGAAGCAATTCATAGAACTAGCAGGACTCACATCAATGGATGAAGTCAAGTCAATGTCTGTGGAAGACATACTCTCAACCCAACAAAAGCAAATGACTTCACCAACAAAAGCTTTCGATTTTTATGCGCCAACAGCAGGTGGTGTTTCTCTCAGTAATGACATACTTTCCTCTGCTGCGCTCTCGCCTATCCCGCTTGTTGTGGGTACTAATAGAGATGAGAACAAACTGTGGTCCACCTTCGACCCGTCTTTGGCCGACGCCGATGACGCGCGTTGGCAAACCTTTACCGATGAAACATTTGGGGTACGCGGGCAGCAGGCACGCGATGCATATCAGGCACTACGACCTGGAGAATCCGCAAGAGATTTGATGTCTGCCGTAAGTACAGACACAGGGTTTCGCCAGCCCGCCCAACGCCTATGCGAGAACCGAGCAACAAGCGGAACGCCGACATGGATGTATTGGTTCACGTGGCCAACCCCAGCTTTTGGAGGTGCTGTTGGTTGTTGCCACGCGCTGGATATTCCGTTTGCATTCGACAATCTCGATGCTGAAGGCGTACTGATGATGACTGGTGACGGAGAAGAACGCCCACAGATAGCTGACAGATTCTCTTCTGAAATAGTTTCTTTTGCCACGCATGGACACCCGAGCTGGAGTCAATTCAACACAGATAGCCGACCGACACTGGTGATTGATGTGGAAACACATCTGATACATGATCCAGAACCAGAAATTCGCGTTCTGTTCGCCTAAGTGACAAACGACTCAATCCATGAGTCAAACAACCTCCAATAGCCTTATGGGTTCATGGAAAACCCTCAATTGTCAAACCCACGCGTCAAGGTTCTCGTACCGCATCTGATTGAACGCAAGAACTCTTCGCAAGTGTTGACCATGGTCACCGCTTATGACTCCACTTTCGCCTCCATAGTTGATGAAGCAGGAGTTGACTTAATTCTTGTCGGCGATTCTGTAGCGACAGTCATGCAAGGACAAAAGACAACTCTCTGCGTGTCAATGGAGCACATGGAATACCACATCCAGATGGTGGCGTCCGTGAAACCAAAAGCCTTGATAGTCGGTGACTTGCCTTTTGGTTCTTATCAAGCGTCTGCGAAAGATGCTGTACGCAATGCTGTTCGCCTAATCAAAGCAGGAGCTGAGATTGTGAAGCTCGAAGGTGGGGTTCATGTTCAAGAAGCAATTGAGGCAATTGTTCGGGCCGATATTCCTGTCATGGGACACATTGGCTTAACACCTCAGAGTTATCACCGTATGGGTGGGAACAAAGTACAAGGACGAGACGAAGGAACACAATCAGGCAGTCGAGACAGAATCTTGGCTGATGCACGCGCCGTAGAAGATGCCGGTGTGTGTTCATTCGTTATCGAGGCTGTACCTGCAGAACTAGCGACGGAGATAACAACCAAAGCCCACGTCCCCACCATTGGCATCGGTGCTGGTGTGAACTGCGATGGTCAAGTACTCGTGCTACATGATCTTCTCGGTTTATCCGAGAGGTCTTTCAAATTCGCCAAGGCATACAGCAATCTCAGACAAATTTCGCTCACTGCGGTTTCGGAATACGTCAGTGATGTTCAAAGCCGTCGATTCCCTGACGCCTCCAATAGTTTTTAATACAGATGAAAGTCATTCGGACCGTCTCAGAAATGCAGGAATGGTCAGCTGCTGAACGTTCGGCGGGCAAAACCATCGGCTTTGCACCCACCATGGGAGCACTCCATCAGGGCCATGCAGAACTCTTCGCGCAGAGTGTTCATGAGAACTCCCGGACGGTGGTGTCCATATTTGTCAATTCATTGCAATTCAACAACGTCGCTGACCTTGAGGCATATCCGCGTCAACTTGAAGAAGACAAATTGATTGCAGAAAACCAGAATGTCGATGTGTTGTTTGTTCCCAACCATGAAGAGATGTACCCAAATGGTTTCTCTTCCACAATCTCTGCAGGACCAATTGCAGCGCACATGGAAGGCTTGCATCGTCCCGGCCATTTTGATGGTGTGGCTACCGTGGTAGTCAAACTGCTGAATGCCGTGACGCCCGACATTGCCTATTTCGGTTTAAAGGATTTTCAACAGCTCGCTGTCATACGTACTGTTGTTCGCGATCTGAACATGAAGTGCCAGATCATTGGTGTTCAAACGGTTCGAAACGAATCGGGACTAGCGCTCTCGAGCAGAAATAGTCGCTTATCACCTGAGTCACTCACTCAAGCGCCGAGCGTGTATGCCGTGTTGCTCGAAATGGCTACACAAGCACGACAACGTGAAACGACGTCTGCCGCTCTCAAAGATCATTTCATTAGCGCGATGAAACCATTATCTGCCGCGAAGATCGAGTACGTCGAGATAGTGGACTCCGTCACTCTTCATCCCGTGAATACCGCCAAGGGAGGCAGCACAATCTGTGTCGCCGTGTGGTTTGATGATGTGAGATTGATCGACAACATCAGCATCTGATCACGGCCTAATCTTGCAGCATGGAGAAAGCTTTTGCGGAATGGCCTCAATCGTTGTGGGCTGTCAACTCACTGCAGTGGAATTTCCCTACCGTAGAAAATTCTGAGTCCTTCGACGTAGTCATTGTTGGTGCTGGCTATAGCGGATTATGGACAGCACATCACCTACTCAATCTGAATCCATCCCTATCTGTAGCAATTCTTGATGCGCGACAACCGGGCTTCGGAGCAAGCGGCCGTAACGGAGGCTGGTGCAGTGCTTTCAGCCCCATGTCGCTAGAGGCAGTTGCTGCTCAATCTGACAGACAAGGAGCAATAGCCCTACAGAATGCTCTTGTCGAGTCGGTTGATGAAATTGGTTTCCACATCGAACGCTTCGGAATCGACTGTGGATGGCACAAGGGTGGCACTTTGTCCTTTGCATCAAGTCAGTTGCAACTGCAAAGAATTGAAGACAACATCGCGATGGCTCGGAGTTTCGGTTTCGATGATTCATTCATGCATTACGTCACTCCAGACCAGGCCGAAGCGCGCGTTCGTATTCATGGCTCACACGGTGCCTCTTATAGCCCTCACTGCGCTGCATTACATCCCGCCCAGTTGGTTGACGGCCTTGTTCGTCAACTGCTTTCCAGAAACGTTCAATTCTTTGGTTCGACTCGGGTCACGAGAATCACTCCACATCGGATAACAGCCAATACATCCCATGGAGAAGTATCAGTTGATACGAAATGGATAGTCAGGGCAACAGAGGGTTTTACGGCACGAATGAAGCAATACAGGCGAGACGTCGCACCGTTGTATTCGTACATGATTGCGACAGAGCCATTATCAGACACTCAATGGAACGAGATCGGTTGGACTAACAGAGAGACAGTCTCAGACGGGCGCAATTTAGTTATTTATGTGCAGAGAACAGCCGACGGTCGTATTGCATTCGGAGGTCGCGGTGCTCCCTACAAGTTTGCAAGTCAGATCGGCTCTAGTTATGACAGGAATCCAAAGATCCACTCATTGATTGAAAAGTCAATGCGCGAGATGTTTCCTGCAGTTGCTGATGTGACTGTAACCCACAAATGGGGTGGCGCACTCGGGGTTCATCGTGATTGGTTTGCATCGGCAAATGTTGATCACAAGCAACACCTAGCAGCCCTAGGCGGGTATGTAGGCGACGGCGTCGCATTCAGTTATGTGGCCGCGAAGGAAGTCGCCAGAAACATTGTTGGCGACGGTCAAGATGCACGCCCACTACCAATCGTCAATCACACATCGCCGCAATGGGAACCAGAACCACTTCGCTACGTTGGAATCAACTCGATCTTGCGACTAACTGAACGTGCAGACGAGACCGAGAATCGACTCGGGCGCACGAATCGGTTTGTCGATTGGTTGTTGGGGAAACTGATCCCTTAACGATGCAGTTTTTCGTCAGTTTGTTGAACTCGTAATCGAACAGTGAACGCAGAGTCCCCAGACAGAATGCCTGAACGACCAAACAAACGTCCGTTCTCCCAGTTAGAAAGGCCAAGTTCAGGACGTAGTAGCGAGAATTGACCGTCTACCCAACGCGTGAAACCATCTCCAAAGAATGGCGCATTAGTGCCTGCCCACACTCGTTGTTGCTCTGCATCATCTTCGGATATCACACTGACAATGAATTGTGGGCTGTACTCATTAAACAATTCGATCGCCTCGTCTATGTTTTCCACCAAGACAATTGCAAACTCGGGGTTCTCTTCCCATTCATACTCAGTTCCTAAAGATTCAACACTTGCAACACTGACCTGTGGTTCTTCTGCTTCCCCCTCTGGTCGTCGCACAGAAATGTGTGCATCATTAGCGAAAAACGCTTCGGAGCCCTGAATGGCATGTACACGTGGACGCGTACCGCGAGCGGAAGCTGCAATCTCTGCTGCCTTCAGGATTATCGGAATGTGGACGGACGCATGATGGCGAATCACGGCTACAACGTTCAATGTATTGCACACTTTTCTGTCGAGACTGTGAAGCACGCACGATTCCAAGCGTTCAAGGTTTGCTTGTTCACCCACGACCATCCATGCTCCTCCCGTTCCGTGAAGACTGACTGGAATTCCGGATTGCTGTGCAATTGAACCCAATTCTGATACCGCTGCACCTGATCCTCGCGCCACTGCAAGTCCAAGTCGTGAATCTGAGAACAAACACCAGCCAGCAGCATGTTCGGGCGAATTCAATAGAACAACTGCATCAGGGGGAAGCCCCGCTGCAATGAGAGAAGGGCGAATAATGACATTCATCATCGCGTTCGCAGTTCCGAGTGCATCGCTACCGATTCGAAACACGACAGCATTTCCACCTTTCAACACCCCTGTTGCATCAGCAAATACGTTCGGCCGGCCTTCGAAAACAAACCCCAAGACTCCGAGCGCAGCAGAACGCTGTTCAACTGTCCAGCCGATGTGTTCTGTGCGTGACACCAAAGAATCACGTGACATTGGAGCATCACGCCACATCAACAGAGCAGCAATCATGTCGCGCCTCATATTTTCAGACAACACGAGACGAGTGACAGAACGGCCTCTTCCGCGTGCTGATTCTTCGTCTAGCCGATTCGCTTCACGCACCGTGGCAAACCGAGAGTTGTCTTGAAGGGCTTCAGCAGCCAATTCAAAGAACTTGTTGATTGCAGAATCGGATACTTCTGACAACAAGGTGAAAGCCCCAGCTGCTGCCGAAACGGCGTCGTCAACCAGAGACACAACACCCTTCGGCAAGCGGCGCAATTGACCACTGTGCGATAGGGCCAGAACCTGGTCCCCCGACTCGAGAGATTCAGCGAATTCTTGTGTGATGACGGTTCTGTGTCGCCCAATGGCAACCAGATCTCCGGCTCGAAGTAGTTCGTCACTTGTCATTGTTCTATTCTGCTGTGTGTGAGTACTCAAGATGTCAATCCGTTCTATTTTCGTCAACTTCTCAGTGGACGGGATTTCGGCACCCAAAACCCAATTGCACACCAGATGGTCAATTTTGCCTATTTGGTTGGCGATGCCAATACAAAAGAGTGCCTTCTCGTTGACCCGGCGTACGCCGTAGATGACCTTCTAGACATAGCCGAAGCTGATGGCATGAAAGTCACAGGTGTACTCGCTAGCCACTATCACCCCGATCATGTGGGTGGTTCGATGATGGGTCACACCATTGAGGGTGTTGCTGCACTCTTGGAACGCGTGAATGTTCCTATTCACGTCAACCGCCATGAAGCACCCTGGGTTCTGAAGACAACAGGAATCTCAGATAAAGATTTGATGGTTCACGAGGCTGGCGACATCGTGACAGTTGGGAATGTCGAGATCACGTGCGTTCATACGCCGGGGCATACTCCTGGCAGTCAGTGTTTTCTTACAAATGGTTGCCTGATCTCAGGCGACACTCTTTTCCTTGACGGCTGTGGCCGAACAGATCTTCCCGGGTCAAATGTTTCAGATATGTACGACAGTTTGACTCTTCTTGCTGGCTTACCTAACGACACGGTTGTATTGCCAGGGCATCAATATTCGGCACCACCTGCCGCGCGTCTAACAGACGTAAAAGAAAACAACTATGTCTTCAAGCCACGCACACGTGAACAATGGATGATGATGTTTGGCCACGATTAATTCGTGAAAGCCGACACAACCACACTGATTGCTGACAAGAACAAAAGAAAGATAACTAGGTTGTTAAATCGTTCTTGGGTAATGAGTCGTCTCACTGCATAACCAATCGCTATTGCCACACCTAACGCTGGTACTGCGACTGCAACGCCTGCCAAATTAGTGGTATTCACTTTTCCGGCAGTTACAAACAGCGCAAGAGCCCCGATGTTCACTACGGCAAACACAGTATTGATAGTGGCTCGAAAAATTGTGGGTGCCAACTGACGGGCTTGCATCAGGAAGACTAATGGTGGGCCATTGGTTGAAGTAGACGTCGACAGGAATCCGCTGACAATGCCGAATACCCAATCAAGATGATGGGAATCATCTCGTAAACGAAACCCACGTAATAGAAGTACTGCGGAAGAGATCACGACTACGC
>JBILOM010000093.1:0-5807 GCA_044374495.1 Ilumatobacteraceae bacterium
GTTACGTACTTCGTAATACAACGACATCGGGTTGTTCTTTAGCGCAAAGTCTGCATGCCACACAGCAATGCCGTTCAACGTAACCGTGTGCCTGCCCGTATGCATCAGTCCAAAGGCCACATCATCACCGCGCACAAAGACAGGCAACGGATTTTGAGGCGCGACATGCATAGGGAATGCCGTGAACCACCACGCGGAATAATCGATTTCTGGCTCAAGGTGATCATGCACTGCTTCGTAACGGCTACGCAGATCAACACCACGACCAAGTGCCCGCAACGGATACACCGAACGGAATTCATATGCAGATCCAGCTTCAAATTGCATCCATGGCAATTCCTCACTCATCATCGCGCCATGAATGCACAAGTCCGGATCTTTGGCGTAGGAGAAAAGCGAGATCGTGCGAACGATTGATTCAGGTTCAAGCGAGATGTCATCGTCCATAAAGACAACGTGGGTGCTCCACCCCTCTTCACGAAACGCTATGAGCCCACGCGCAAAGCCGCCAGCTCCACCAAGGTTTGGGTTTGGCACTACATGTACCGGCGCCCCTGCAGGAAGTTGTGGGGCAAGATTACGCGCATTGTCAACGACAAGTACATGAAGATGTCCTTGTACCGACGGTTCTGATGATTCGAGTTCCACCAGGCGTTCAATTGTCTTGAGAACATACTCCTGGCGATTAAACGTTGTGATTGACACACCAAGACGCACTTCACGTTCTGGCGCTTGTGATGTTGTCCAAGTTCCCGACCGAACAACAACACCATCTACACGGGGGGTGACTGCCAAAAAACACGACTCCGCTGCCAAAGCCCGGATATCGGCGCAATGCAAGGTGGTTGTTTCATCAGATGAGGCAATAACTGTCTCTGATGAGTTGGCATACGCAATCAGTTCAACCAAACAATGACCAGAGACATCCATCGAAACACCAATGTCTGAGATCTTTGTCAGTCGGCTCCATCGTCCAGATGCAAATGCGCCAAATGCTGTATCAAAGGTTGCACGTCCGCCTTTTGACAGGGATAGTCCTGCCTCACCAATGACGCCATGTTGGTGTCGCACATACAAAGTCGGCTCGGAGAACCCCGGTGCCGGAATCTGAATTCGGGCGAGGAGGTGGGAAGTCACCCGTCTAGTTTCACAGAGGATTGACCGCGAACGGTGGCATTGGGCGATTTTCCCGCCTGTTTGCAAGGTAAAGATTTGCCACCTCGAGGGCCTCCTTGATGGTGACATCCATGTCGAGATATCTGTAGGTGCCGAGACGGCCGACAAATGTCACACCAGTCGCCTCGTTTGCCGCTTCGATGTATTGCACCAACTGCTCTTTTTCCTTCACTTGGCGAATGGGGTAATAGGCAATGTCTCCATCTTCTGCGAGGCGACTGTATTCGGTGTAAATCGTGCTGCCTTCGTGGGTTTCCCATGGTGCGAAATGTTTGTGTTCGGTAATGCGTGTATACGGAACATCAACGTCGCAATAGTTCATCACAGGACATCCCTGAACATCACCGACTTCTTCAGTCTCTACAAAATCAAGTGTGCGATAACCGAGTTTTCCGAACTGACCCGAGAAATACTCATCAATGGGGCCAGACCAAAATACGTGTTCTGCATCAGCAAGTTCTTGCGGAGTAACCGTGCGACCAAGTGTTACTTCAATAAGCGGATGATCAAGAATTGCTTCCACTATTGGTGTGTAACCATCACGCGGAATCGCTTGATACGGGTGGTTGAAATAGCTGTCCTCGTACGAGAATCTCACAGGCAACCGAGCCAAGATTGAAGCCGGCAACTCTGTTGGAGAAACGCCCCACTGCTTCTGGGTGTATCCCTTAAAGAAGGCCTCATACAGATCTCGACCGACAAATTTCAGAGCCTGATCTTCAAAACTGACCGGAGTTCCAATACTCGAATCAGCGCGCTCAGCTATGAACTGCTGCGCTTCGCCGGGTGACATGGTGGCATTGAAAAACTGATTGATGGTGTGCAAGTTCACGGGCAATGAATACACATGACCGCCAGAAGTTGCCTTCACGCGGTGGTTGTACGGCATCATGTCGCCGTACTTGTTGATGTAGTCCCACACATGTTTGTCGGCTGTGTGGAAAATATGCGGCCCATACACATGAACCATGACGCCATTGTCTCGACGTTCCGTATGTGCATTACCTGCAACATGTGAACGTCCGTCAACTACCCATGTAGCTATTCCGGCTTCTGCTAGTTCACGTGCGATAACAGCACCGGAAAATCCGGCACCGACAATAACGATGCGTGCTGTCATTTAGTAAACGCTAGTGGCTAAGCCACGGGGCGCAGAGGCCATCAAGGTCTCGCACTTCAATTCGATCACGATTTTCCCAGACAACTTGGTTCTGTGGGTCTGCGCGAAGCTTGAAAACGTGGAACGACATCTCGGTGGTGTCGATTGTGAGGATGCGTCCAATGAGCGGCTCGCCAAGGTCAAGGAGAACCTTGATGGTTTCGAGCGCCTGAATAGAACCAATGATTCCGGGCAGTACGCCAAGAACACCAGCTTCTGCACACGAAGGTGCAAATTCAGCCGGAGGTGGTTCTGGAACCATGTCGCGATATGTCGGCCCGCGCAATGGGTGAAACACAGACACCATTCCTTCAAAGCGAAAGATACTTCCGTGAACTACTGGAATACCCAATTTCACGCTGGCATCGTTCAACAGATAGCGGCTGGGGAAATTATCTGCGCCATCAACCACGATGTCGTATTCGCTCATGATTTCCATGATGTTCTCTGCAGTCAAACGCACGTCATACGTTTTGACAGTGACATCAGGGTTCAGTTTTTCAATTGTCTGACGAGCTGAATCAACTTTGCGCTGACCAATGCGATCCATGTTGTGCAAAATCTGGCGCTGCAAGTTCGATGCATCAACATCGTCCATATCTACAATGCCGAGAGTTCCAATTCCAGCTGCTGCCAAGTACAACGCTGCAGGAGATCCGAGACCACCAGCACCAAGCATCAGTACTTTTGCACCCAGCAGTTTTGCTTGGCCTTCAATGCCCACTTCAGGCAACAACAAATGGCGCTGATAACGATTGCGCTGATCAGCAGTCAGCGTGACTGGCTGGCGCCATGTGCGTCCTTCGTCTTTCCACTTGCCGAAACCACCGGCCATTGACAACACGTCGCTGTACCCAAGTTCCTGCAAAGTACGAGCGGCGAATGCGCTGCGCACTCCCCCTGCGCAATACACAACGATTGTCTGATCACGGTCAAGTGCCCGTCCTTCAATTTGGGCTTCAAGATGTCCACGAGGAATGTGCACTGCGTTTTCAAGCGCACCCTCGTCGTATTCATCTGGTTCACGAACGTCAAGGACAAAGACGTTGCCGGCCTGAATACGCGCTTCGGCAGCTGCTGTGTCTATTTCGACGATTTGGGATTTGGCGTTAGCCAAGAGGTCACGAAAGGTTGCCATGACCCAAAACCCTACCGACTAAGTCAGGAATCCAGCACTAGCCACCAGGGCCTGCAAAATGGGGCTAATGCTGCCGCGCAACAGCACGTGCGCGTAGCCGTCCATATGAGTCGTATCGCCGTTCACAATGACCACCTTCGCGCCACCAGCTTTGGCCCGCGGCACAACCTGATTCGCCGGGCCGACTGCCAACGTTGACCCCACAGCCAACAGCACGTCGCATCGCCCTGCTTCGTCGAACGCCCTGTCAATCACTTCGGGCACCAGAGCTTGTTCAAACAAAATGGCATCGCTCTTCACCACCCCACCGCACAATTCACAATGCGGATCTACTTCGCCAGCAATCACGCGTTCAATGAAATACTTCATTGGTCGGCGGTCTTTGCATTCCCAACACCGACCAAACTTTATTGTGCCGTGCACTTCCACAACATTGACTGGCTCGATACCTGAGTCCTGATGTAATCCGTCGACATTTTGTGTAATCACTGCTGACAATTTTCCAGCTCGTTGCATATGAACGAGTGCGTGGTGACCATCGTTTGGCTGTGCAGTGCCATTGAAGTTTCGTACACGACCTTCCCAAGCGACTTTGCGTACTTCAGGATCGTTTAGGTAGTAACTCAACGTCGAAGTCTTTTCCGCCAACGGATTCTGAGTCCACAGCCCATTCGGACCTCGAAAATCAGGGATGCCTGAATCAGTAGAGATACCAGCCCCGGTAAATACCACGATTCGTTCCGCGTCTTTCAGCCATTGCGAAACCTGCTCAAGGTCCGCCGCAGAAATTTGATCATCTTTCACTGTCCATATTCTGCCTGATGCGCACACATAGAGAAGTACCAACACGAATTCGAGGAATCATGAAACCATCCACACTGCAGACGAACGGCCAGCTCGAGGTTCGCCCATGGCACGACCCCATTATCGAGACGAGCGGCTTTTCAATTGGCGACCCCTATGTCGAGATGTTCTGGCTGCCCGTCCTCGGACCAACGGCCACCTGGCTATTGCGTCGTCTCGCAACTGGTCTTGAACATGAACCGAAGGGCTACATCATTGATATGAACGAATTGGCGCGCTGCATAGGGGTGGCCTGTACAGAAGGTCGTCACAATCCGTTCACACGGGCCATGCAACGCTGCATCATGTTCGGAGTCAGCCACCAAATTCCCTCTGCGCTGAATAATGCAATTGCAGTTCGCACCGTCTTGCCGCATATCTCGCAACGTCACCTCATTCGGCTTCCGGAGCAACTTCAGAATCTCCATCAGGATTGGTCTGTTATCACGGCATAGAGTGACGGGTATGCCAACTTTCGCGAGACTTCGAATTGGTGCAGTTCTTATCTCGCTTGCTGTCGTTTTGTACATACCGACCTCTGCACACGCAACACGAAAAACCAGCAATGTTGTGATTGTCGGTGACTCAGTGGCAAACGTGCTTCGTTGGGCACCTGAATCAATGAAACCTTTGTGGAGCAGCCAATACAACGCAATTCTTGAGACATGGGGTTGCCAGCAAATAATCGATAAGGGGTGCAGTCCTTCTTCACAACTCAGCGCACTCGACAGAATCGTTAGTCATCGCCGAGACAACATTGATGTGTATGTAGTTGCGACAGGCTACAACGACACAGGCAATGCCTATCTCAGTGCCGCCATTAGAAAAGTAGCTCGTGAAGTGAAATCACAGGGCGCAACACTCATCTGGCTCACATACCGCGAAAACGGCAATGTTAAAATCAAGAACCGAATGTTCAATGACATTGTTCGAAAAGAGCAAAAGAAGTTGAAACTAGAACTGCTCGACTGGAACAAGATCTCCCGTAAAAATAAGCATTGGTTCTCTGGGGATTCAGTGCACATGAACCGATTCGGCGGATTGCAGTTGGCACGCCACATAAAGAAGGCACTCGATGCCCATTATGGCTACGGCGCATCGAGCACAACTTCAACCACGACAACTTCAACAATTGTGCCAACCCCCTCGACAACTACAGATCCAACTACAACCACCACAGTTGTTGGGTAATAGATTGATTTCGTGAAACTACGCATCTTTACCGAACCTCAACAAGGCGCTAGCTACGTCCAACTTCTCGCAGTCGCACAACGAGCTGAACGCCTCGGCTTTGATGCATTCTTTCGTAGCGACCACTACCAAGTGATGGGTGATCATTTCTCGGGTCTGCCAGGGCCTTCTGATGCCTGGATCACGCTCGCCGGCATCGCTCGTGAGACATCCACCATTCGTCTCGGCACATTGGTGAACTCAGCAACGTTTCGTAACCCTGGCGTACTAGCAATCAGCGTTGCCAATGTCGACGACATG
>JBILOM010000011.1:0-19804 GCA_044374495.1 Ilumatobacteraceae bacterium
CACGCCGCAATGGACTCCACCATCTCAGCGCGGCTCTCTCCTACAGAAAGACCCCCGATACCAAATCCGTCAAAACCCACGTCCACTGTTCGCCGAGCGCTTTCTGCTCGCATCGCAGAGTTAGTTCCTCCCTGAACGATTCCGAACAGCGACTGGTCAGGTCGAGAGTGTGCCGCTTTTGCTCGCAAGGCCCATGCATGCGTTCGTTCAAGAGCAAGTCGAACCACATCAGGCTCTGCAGGTAGCGATGTGCATACATCGAGAACCATTTGAATGTCTGCGCCAATCTTCTCTTGAGTCTGCACAGCAATTTCTGGCGTGAAGCGATGGTACGAGCCGTCATATGTTGACTTGAACGTCACTCCGTCATCATCAACCTTTGGGTCGAGAGAGAACACTTGGAATCCACCAGAGTCCGTCAATGTCAAACCATCCCAGCCACTAAACGAACCAAGGCCGCCAAACTTCTGAACAACATCAGCACCGGGCCGCAACATCAGGTGATACGTGTTGCCGAGGACAATGCGAGCACCGATATCTGCATAGTCGCGCGCGCTGAGATACTTCACTGCACCGCGAGTGCCCACTGGCATAAAGCACGGAGTCTCATATGTCCCGCGATGAGTCGTAGCTGTAGTAGAACGCGCTGCACCATCTCGTGCGTCAATATCGAGTTGTACTGGAAACATGTAATCAGCCTTTACGAACGAGCTAACAGCATGGCATCACCAAAGGACAAGAACCGGTATTGCTCTGAAATGGCCTCTGCATAAATGTCACGCCATCTTGCGCCAATGAACGATTCAATCATTAACAATAGTGACGTCTTTGGCAAGTGAAAATTGGTCAACATCATGTCAACAACTTTCCATTGGAAGCCTGGCGTTATGAATAAAGACGTACGACCCGTAAGTTGTCCTGACGCAGCAACTGATTCAAGAGCGCGAGTCGCTGTGGTTCCTATTGCAATTACTCTCTTTGCTTGTTCACACGCATCCATCACTCGCTGTTCCACTGAGTAAAACTCTGAATGGATGAGATGGTCTAACGGGTCATCAGTGGAAATGGGCTTAAAGGTGTCAAGCCCAACTACCAATTCAACCGTCTCTACAACGACCCCTTTTTTGACAATGCGCGCCATGAGTTCGGGTGTGAAATGAAGACCAGCAGTCGGTGCTGCAGCACTTGCCATTCTTCTGGCGTACACCGTTTGATACCGCTCGAGATCAGTGAGCGAACTGCGAATGTATGGCGGTAGCGGCATTGCCCCAATGCGCTGCAAAAGTTCCATTGGGTTCTCATCAAGGATCTCAACAACGAACGTGTCGCCTGCTTCTGTACGCGGCCCTACGCGCACAACACGCTTACCGAAGTACTCAAGCACCTCGTCTGGTTTTAACTTGCTGGCTGGCTTTACTAATGCCTCCCACAGTCGAAAGTCTGACGAACGCTGTTCCAGCAAGAGCACTTCTGCTGCCCCACCTGTTTTGCGATGAAGGGCTAACCGCGCGGGCAAGACTCGAGTGTCATTCACGACCACCACATCGCCTGCCTCAAGAAAGTCAACAAGGTCTGTCACGTGCTTGTGTTCAATTTGGCTCGGGTCAGTAGCCACCAACAGTCGCGCAGAGTCACGCGGCTCTACGGGGTGCTGAGCTATAAGTTTTTCAGGAAGCTCATAGTCAATGTCGGAAAGATTCACGCACTGAGGCTACGGGTTTGCAAGGTGTGAACGGGCAGCATCCATAGCTACTCGACCACGTGGCGTGCGAGCAATGAGGCCCTGTTGGATGAGGAACGGCTCATAGACGTCTTCCACAGTTTCTGGTTGTTCACCTACGGCAATTGCCAACGTTGTTAGCCCTACAGGGCCGCCATCAAATTGTTCACACAAGCTTCGCAAGATTGCGCGGTCTACTTTGTCAAGACCGAGTTCGTCTACACCGAAAACACGAAGCGCCTCTAGAGCTGTAGTGGAGTTAATGGTTCCGTCTCCGCGAACTTCTGCAAAGTCACGCACGCGACGCAACAACCGGTTTGCAATACGAGGGGTACCTCTACTACGACGCGCAATATGCAGTGACGCATCATCTGACAGAGGAACATCGAGAATTCGCGATGTTCGCTGAACAATCGCATCAAGTTCTGCAGCATCGTAATAATCAAGGCGAGCAACAAGACCGAACCGATCACGTAGCGGACCAGTAATCATTCCTGTTCGGGTCGTTGCGCCAATCAGAGTGAAACGAGGCAAAGTAAGCCTGATGGATGACGCTGCTGGGCCCTTACCGACAACGATGTCAATCTGAAAGTCCTCCATTGCTGGGTACAAAATTTCTTCGACAGGTCGCGAAAGACGATGAATTTCATCAATGAACAACACATCGCCTTCTCCGAGCTTGGTGAGAATTGCAGCAAGATCGCCGGCACGCTCTAACGCAGGGCCACTGGTGATGTGAAGCGCTACGCCCATTTCAGCAGCAACAATGCAGGCCATTGTGGTTTTACCAAGACCAGGAGGCCCCGCCAACAAAATATGGTCTGCAGCTTGCCCACGTTGTTTGGCAGCTCCGAGCACAATGTCGAGATGCTCTTTCAGCTCACGTTGACCGACGAAATCATCAAGCAATCGAGGACGTAGGCCAACTTCATCTGCAACTTCGCGATCAGAAGCAAGTATTGGTTCAAGAAATTCATCCCGCACGACGGGCTCCTAACAGAGCAAGCGCATCGCGCAACATAGTTTCAGAATCAGAGGCAGATACAAGCAAGCGCATTGTGTCTCGAATTTCGTCTGAGCCGTATCCAAGCGCAGTCAAGGCATCACGAACATCTGCAGCGCTTGACTGCACGGAATCGATTGATTCGCCTGAACTCAGCCCATCAAGATGCAGTCGTGATTTCAGTTCAACCATGAGTCGCTCTGCAGTTTTCTTGCCGACTCCAGGAACGATTGTGAGCGCAGCCAAATCACCCGATGCCACGACAGCGACTAATGCGGTTGGAGAATAGGTAGACAGAATCGCCATTGCCATCGATGGCCCGATGCCATGCGTGGCGAGCAACACATCAAATGTGTCTCTTTCAATTCGGGATGTAAAACCAAACAGCGTCTGATTGTCTTCACGAATATGGTGATGAATGTGCAAGAACGCAACGACCGTTGGTTCAAGTTCGCCAAAAGTTGACGACGTCACGTTGCACAGATATCCGACACCCGCCACCTCTAACAGAATCGTGTTAGGAGTGAATCGTTCAAGAACTGTTCCGCGCAGACTTCCGATCATCGCGCGCTCCGAGCAATAGCGGCATCACGTGAGGCAATGAAGGGGGCAATAGAACAATGACACAGTGCAATTGCAGCTGCGTCAGCTGCATCGGCTGGTTGAGGAACCGTTGCAAGGTTCAGACGTTGCTGAACCATGTGACCTATTTGGTCTTTTGTTGCGCTTCCCCACCCCACAATGGTGTTCTTCACTTGTGATGGCGTGTATTGAGCAACCGCACAACCAGCTCGACTCGCTAACGCCAACACGATTCCGCTTGCCTGGCCTACGCCCATGGCTGTACGAACATTGTTCTGGAAAAATACTTGTTCAATCGCAACTGCATCAGGTTGAAACTGGGCCAGCAAAGACTCCATTTCGCCATGGATTTCGGCAAGTCGCTCATGAATTGGGCTAGTGGGCGGAGTACGGATGACGCCAATGGCGACTGCACGGATGTTCTGATGAGAGGACATTTCCAAAACGGCATACCCACAACGAGTGAGACCTGGGTCGATTCCGAGAACCACATGGGGGGACGCAGCGGAGGCCTGGGCGAACATATGTTTGATTGTAACCCACCCGCACGGGAGTGGGGTGAATATCAGCGAGAAGCCTCGACTGCCGCCACTAGTTCGCTCACTGGCCGGTAGGTAATGCCGGCAATGGCTCGATGCGCGTAGGTAATGACCCCGGCTGCATTGATGACAAAAACGCTCCGACGAGAGAATCCGAGGGGGCCAACAGTGCCATACAGCGAGGCAACGGCCTTATCCGTATCTGCAAGCAGAGGGAATCCGAAACCATGCTTCGAGGAAAACTGATCATGGCTCGCAATGTCCTGAGCAGATATAGCCAACACCTGCGCCCCTACCCCTTCGAACGCTGAGAGTTCGTTGTTGTAGGAATTGAGCTGTTTTGTACAAACGGGGGTGTCGTCACCTGGGTAGAAAACGAGAACGACTGGTTGTCCACGAAACGACGACAATGACACTGAGGTGCCGCCTGTCGCAGGAAGGTTGAAATCGGGGGCGAGATCGCCGACTGAAACTGCCATTATTCGATCTCCTGCATTAGTGATTCGTCGATGTCGAAGTTTGCATAAACGTCTTGTACGTCATCGCTTTCGTCCAACATGTCCATAATACGCAGAATCTGGCGAGCATCGTCAAGATCTGTGACTTCAATAGTGTTTGCGGACACCATGGTGCTTTCAGCGCTGAAAACTTCAATACTGGCAGCCTCGAGAGCTTCCTTTACCTCGTACACAACGGACGAATCAGTGAGCACACGCCATGTATCGCCATCTCGCTCGATGTCATCGGCGCCAGCCTCGAGAGCCGCAGTCATTACGGTGTCTTCTTCCACCGAACCAGACACAACAATTAGGCCACGGCGCGCAAACTGCCAACTGACTGCACCTGGCTCTGCGAGCGAGCCACCAAATTTTGTAAATGCGTTACGAACATCAGATGCAGTTCGGTTGCGATTATCGGTGAGCACATCAACGAGCAATGCAACACCACCTGGTGCGTAACCCTCATACATGATTGATTCATAATTCGCTCCGCCGGTTTCACCGCCGCCACGCTTGATGGCGCGATCAATAGCATCTTTGGTCATCTGACCAGCTTTTGCCTTTTGCACCATGGTGCGCAATGAAGCATTTGTGTCAACGTCCATTCCGCCCGATCGAGCCGCAACCTCTAGTTGGCGAGCAAGTTTCGCAAACAGCTTTCCCCGCGCTTTGTCAATGGCACCCTTTTTGTGTTTGATAGTTGCCCATTTGGAATGTCCAGACATTGGCTACACCTTTTTCTTGTTTGCGGTTATTGATACAAAATACTCGTGGAGTCGAGCATCGTTTGACAATTCAGGATGAAATGATGCTGCCAATACATTTCCTTGGCGCACCAGTACAGGTTCATCGTTGATGCTTCCAAGAACTTCCACTTGATCGCCGACACGTTCAATACGGGGAGCACGGATGAAAACACCATGAAAATCGCCGACTGAACTATTGATCGTTGCCTCGAAGGAATCAACTTGGCGACCAAAGGCGTTACGACGAACAGAAATGTCAATCGCTGAAAAGCTTCGCTGATCGCTACGGCCATCAAGTATTTCAGAGGCGAGCAAAATCATGCCTGCACACGTGCCAAAGACGGGCATTCCACCAGCAATGCGCGTAGTGATGGGATCAAACAAACCAGATGATTCCAATAGTTGCGACATCGTGCTTGATTCCCCACCAGGCATCAGCAACGCATCAACAGAACTCAGTTGTTCCGGATTGCGGACTTCAATTGATTGCACGCCAATTGACGTTAAGCAATCAGAATGCGCAGCGAAGGCTCCCTGAAGTGCAAGTACACCAACCTGCATGTTCACCCGGAGGCCTCGCAGTCATGGCTTTCCTACCAACCGCGTTGGGCGAAACGTTGTGTTTCGTTGATTTCGTCCATGGCAATACCAGTCATGGCGACTCCAAGTCCGCGGCTCACGCGTGCAAGCACATCTGCGTCACGGAAGTGAGTTGTTGCTTCAACAATGGCTTTGGCGCGAGGCGCTGGATCAGCACTCTTGAAGATTCCGGATCCGACGAAAACAGTTTCCGCACCCAGTTGCATTGCAAGTGCTGCGTCTGCCGGAGTAGCAATGCCGCCTGCGGCAAACACGGGAACCTGCAATTTGCCGGTCTCTGCGATTTCTTGCACCAACGACAACGGGGCTTGAAGCCTTTTTGCCCATTCGAATAATTCAGCTGAATCCGCCTGTGTGATTTTGCGAATGTCTCCGAGAATTGAGCGAAGGTGGCGAACGGCTTCCACCATGTTTCCTGTTCCTGCTTCGCCCTTTGAACGAATAAGTGCAGCACCTTCAGAGACGCGACGAAGAGCCTCACCCAAGTTGGTGGCACCGCAGACGAACGGAATGGTGAAGTCAAATTTGTCGATGTGGTGCGTTTCATCGGCCGGAGTAAGAACTTCGGACTCATCAATGAAGTCGACTCCGAGTGACTGAAGAATTTGCGCTTCAACGAAATGACCAATACGAACTTTTGCCATGACTGGAATATGAACACTGGCCTGAATTGCCATAATCATTTCGGGGTCACTCATTCGCGCAACACCACCATCACGGCGGATGTCTGCCGGTACTCGTTCCAGAGCCATCACAGCGCATGCACCAGCATCTTCTGCAATCTTTGCTTGATCAGAGTTAACGACGTCCATGATGACGCCGCCCTTCAACATTTCAGCCAACCCACGCTTGACGCGTTGAGTGCCTGTTGATGACGAACCGTTAGTAGAAACCATGCCCTTAATGGTACCGAGGAGACATGATGTCACCCCGTATGAATTAAGGATTTAGACGGCTGGAAAAGGAACTTTGGCTGGGTCAATCCCTGGAGCTACTGGCGCCAAAGAGTTCTTCCATGCCAACTCAACCCAGGTACGACCAGGAGTCAAGCGAACGTACTGGCTGTTGGCATCAAGAAGTGTGAACGGAACGCGAGCATTTCCGCGCAACCACGTGATCGGAATGATTCCACCATCAGTCATAACGAAGCCTGTTCCCTTACCGGTGGTGAGAGCGTTCGGGCTCTTACGGTCTGCCTTGCTTCGTACGTATGTGACGTAGAGCACCACAACGTTCTTGGTATTGATTTGTCCGTCGTCAGCCATGTGTGGTTCAAGAACGCGCTTTGCATTCTCGCTGCTGCGCAAGAAGTTTCCAGATGCTGCATCCCATTTCCAGTAGACGCGCACGTTATACATCGACACCTTTGCACCATCAATGGCGGTTGATGTCGCTGGCTTTGCATCACTGTCAGAACGGAACAGGAACTGTGGCTTTGGAGCTGCAGATCCTGCCGGAGCAAGGGTCCACAAGTTAGAAGTTTTGGCGTACAAGTTGTGTGGTGCCTTCATGGTCTTTTCGCGGTAATAACCGCCCTTGCCACGTGAGGCGCTGTAGCCGACGTTGACCAT
Organism: Ilumatobacteraceae bacterium; assembly: GCA_044374495.1. Classification (GTDB taxonomy): domain Bacteria; phylum Actinomycetota; class Acidimicrobiia; order Acidimicrobiales; family Ilumatobacteraceae; genus UBA2093. The sequence continues at coordinate 7,262 of JBILOM010000011.1, forward strand.
GGTGCTGGCATTAACAACTTTGGTCACGCGATAGTTTCCGCCACTCCAAGCGAACAATGGCTTGTTGTACGAAGCCAGAATGTCGATGTCTTGTGTGCGGCCACTACGAATAGGCCCAACAGGATCACTGCCTTGACTGTGGAAAATTGCTGCAAAACGAGTGAGCGACTCAACGTTCTCTTCAAACACAACGTCGGCCTTGTTCAGACCAGTTTGTGGACGAGATGCCGGATGGTTATCGATTTTTACGGCCAGAGCAACACGTGTTGCAGCAGCTTGGTCAGTAATGGGAAGTCCAGTGAGTGGATACCCCGGGACAGGAGGTGTCGTTGTGTACGGGTCAACCCACGCGGTTGTATCGGAACTTGATCCTCCGCCACCACAGGCAGCAAGAACAGATACCAATACGGTTGCGACTGTTAGACGAACAAGAGTGCGGTGTGATTTAGACATGTCAGATCTCCTTGAGAACAGCAATACGGTCAGCCAGTGGCGGACGCGCAAATCCCATCGTAGACACACCAGCCGACCCATTACTGGCATCCCCTGCTGAATCGGGAGTTGCAAACCACAACGGTTGAGCACCTATGCGCCCGAGAGGAATAGCGGCTGCTTTCTCAATGATTTCAAGGGCAGACACCATGGCTGGTGGGTACCGGGTTGCCTGACAGGCAGCAACATCAGCCCACATAACAATTCGTTCGTCAGCTACACGTTCGATGACCTTGCTCATGATCTTCTGGCCACCAAAACGTTGCATCGCGAAAGATAACGCCAACATGTACGTAGTGAGACCGATGTCACCGGTTCTAAGACGCCACATAATGTGCGCCATCACCGCTTCCATTTCGACACGTCCCATTGACTTGAGAAATCCGGCAGAAACGATAATTGTTCCGGCTTCACCAGGCATGGCGACAGCAAGCGCAACCGGGTATTCAATACCGACTACCCGCAATGCTGGTCGTGCATCGCCTCCGACAACACAGAGCCCATCAACGACATTGAAAAGACGAGCATGTTCGTATTCAGATGCTGGCAACCCGCCCACCATCTTGAGAACCACATCGTTAGCCGTGCGATACACATTCCACATGAAGCCACCGGAAACAGCAGCACCGACAAGTGCAGCGATGATCGGAAATCCGATGACGAAGCCAACTGCAAGAAAAACGATTGTGATAACAAGCGTGAGGGTCACGGGAAATGCAAGCATCCGACGAGTCATTAGTTGACTTGAGTCCTCGATGGGAATCCATTGACGTTGATTCATATGTCCTTTCGCAGAGTTGACAACTGTCAACTCTTATCGCCCGTCACCAAGATGTGATCGCCGCAAGAAACGGTCTTCGAACCTTTTCAGCATACGGGGCACCTTAATGGTGGTGATGTTTGTTGCTTCCATGTGCAATGCACGTTCATACATCTCGATATAACGATCAGCAAGGGCATCCATTGAGAAACGTTGAGCATGCTCACGTCCGTTTGCCGTCAGCCGTGCAGCTAATCGGGAGTCAACAAGTACCCGGGCAAGTGCCGAGGCAAGGCTGGCAACATTTCCCGTTTCAACGAGCAGAGCTGTCTCATCATCCGTTGCCACATTGCGATACCCATCAAGGTTGCTTGCAACTACCGGAGTGCCAGCAGCCATGGCCTCAAGAAGCACAACACCAAATGATTCACCGTGCAACGACGGCGCGCAGAAAACCGATGCTCGGCCCATGCGACTGATTTTCTCTGCATCAGAAATTCGACCCAACCAGTCAATGCGCGTGTCGGAGGCGAATCGAGTCTTTAGTTCTGCAGTCTGTGGACCATCAGAGGCAATCCACAGACGTACGTCGGGTGGAAGTTTTGCAAGGGCTTCAAGCAAATTGCTGAGACCTTTTCGTTCTTCATGGCGACCAATAAAAAATATTGCATTTTCTCGTGGGCTCGTTGTTGGAGTTGAGTAGTCGCCCAATTCAATGCCGTTGAACAAAACCTCGTAATCGCCGCCGATGTAACGCTGCGCTAATTCAACTGCATCTTTTGATACAGCAACACGAATATCAATCCGCGAAGCAACCCATTTCAATTGACGAGAAAAAGTACGGTACGCAGCCGACTCCCCTGCTGAATGGAAAGTGGCAACAACCGGTGCCATCTTTACGAGCAGCGCTGTTAACGACGGGCCCGGCACCAACGGTTCGTGTACGTGTACCACATCGAAGGCTTCATCGTTTAGAGCACGAATGGTGCGCAATGCAGCTGACGCATCGGGGGCAAGCGGCGCAATAGAACCATTCACTGCAGTCGGAAGACTGTTGCCAAGCGGGGTAACGAACGCATCAGGCGGCGGACCGTCACATGGGCCAAGAACCCTGACCTCGTGCCCTTTTGCGCGCAAACTGCGTGCCAGCCCAAGGACTTGTTGCTGAACACCCCCAGGAATCGTGAGGCTGTACGGGCTCACTATTCCAATTCTCAACATGCAGGCTAGGTTACGGGAATGCTTAAGGTAGATGCTTCTTTCCGTCCCGCCCTCTCCATCGTGGCCTCGCCCACCAAGAGACGAGCCATCCTTGAACTCGCTGTTGAGGCTGAGAACAAGGGAATCTCGGGCCTTGCCTGCCCGAGTCTTGGCGGAACCATGGGACTATGCGTCTCTCTTGCTCATGTCACATCGCGTATCAACTACTGGACATCGATTCAACCGATCTATTACAGCCACCCAGTTGAAATGGCGAACACCGCATCACATATCAATGAAATGTCAGACGGACGGTTTCGCCTCGGACTTGGTGTTAGTCACGGACCAGTAACAGATCGACTTGGTGTTGAACCTGGCAAGCCGCTTGCTGACACAGCAGCCTACGTTGCAGCCATGCGTGCAAACGAACGCTTCGGCGGACAATTGCCTCCGATATATCTCGCAACTCTTCGTAACAAGATGTTGCAATTGTCGACTGAAATTTCCGAAGGTGCCATCTGGGCGAACGCTTCACTGAGCCACATGGCAAAACAGCTCTCAGAAGTGCCGAATGCAGTCCGTGATGATTTCTTCTTGGCAAACATGATTCCTACTGTGATCGACGAGGATGTCGAGGCTGCTCGTGCAGTAAACCGACGCACCCTCACCGGATATGTCTCACTTCCCAATTATCGGAACTACTGGCGTGCTGCCGGATACGTCGAAGAGATGGATGCGATTGAAGCCGCAATCGAGGCTGGAAACAAGGACATTCTTCCCTCGCTCATGAGCGACAAATGGCTGGATGACAACACCATCAGCGGTTCCGCATCGCACGTACGCGCACGATTCGAAGAATGGGCCCATGCAGGCGTTACCCCAATTGCAGTGATGTCGTCAACAACAGGTGGCCAAGTAAAAGCCATTAACCAGTTGTTCGACGTTTATAACTGAGCCAACAAATCAGTGACGTGAGCCTTTATCTCGTCACGGATACGCCGAACATCTTCAATTGACTTCCCTTTCGGGTCATCAAGCGGCCAGTCGACATAACGCTTCCCCGGAATATACGGACACGTATCACCACAGCCCATAGTGACCACAACATCAACTGCATTCAATAAATCATCATTGAATTTCTGTGGTACATAGGTCGAAATATCTATTCCGATTTCATTCATAACATCAACTGCAACGGGGTTCACTGTTGCTGCTGGTTCTGATCCACCCGACAAAATCAAGACGTCGCCATTAGAGAGTTCGCGAGCAAATCCGGCTGCCATCTGCGAACGGCCGGCGTTATGAATGCAGAGAAACAAAATACCACTCATGAAGACGCTGCTTTGTCTGCCCACAAGGTTCTGATAATCAGAAAACCAATCAACCCACCTGCGAATTGCATCACCGCGAACATTGGCATTGACTCTGGTGCAATACCTGCAAATGAATCAGAGAACATTCGGCCAATACCTACAGCCGGGTTAGCAACGCTGGTGGATGAAGTAAACCAGTACGCACCTGTAATCCAGGCAGCGACAAGTACTGCAACGTTTGCACCAGCCCTTTTTCCTCCCCAGATAACTAGCAACAAACCAACGGTGGCTACTACTTCAGAAAACCACGTTGGTCCGCCTGTGCGCACCTTGGTGGACATCTCTATGAACGGGTGCGCAAACATGATGTTCGCAATTACACACCCGACGATTGCACCAGCAATTTGAGCAACAACGTCAGAGATAAGGACAGCCACGGAAGAGTCTCGATCAATGAAGTAACCGACCAAAGACACCACGGGGTTGAAAGATGCACCGGAAAGTGGACCAAAGATTGTGATGAGCCCAAGAAGGGCTCCGCCTGTTGCAATGGCATTAGCCAACAATTGAAGAGCCACATCTGACGTGAGATTTTGAGCCATGATGCCCGAACCAACAACCGCCATCACTAGTAGTGCAGTTCCGAGAAACTCAGACAGCGCGCGCCTCGTCATTAGCAACCTTCTGGCCCGCAACAACTACCTGTTGACGGCACGCCAAGCATGATTGGCATTGTCTTCAGCGAAGAATCCTGAGGTGCATCTGCAAGAACTGTGTACCACTCCCATGGCAATTCGCCGCCCTTGATCCACACTTTGTCTTGGACAGCGAAACAACACGTTTCACTTTCCTGAACTTCGATGGGCATTCCCATTGCTATTGCGGATTCAATTTTTGCTGCGACCTGTTCAGTGTCTTCTACTTCAACGCCTACATGGTTAAGCGTTCCTGCTTCTCCGTGACCTTCGATGAGAACAAGTTTCAATGGCGGCTCGGCTATTGCAAAATTGGCATACCCTTCGCGAACCTTGGCTGGGCCAACACCAAACATCTTGGTGTAGAACACGATTGCATCATTGAGATTGCCCACGTTTAGTGCAAGTTGTACTCGTGACATTTTTTCCTCTCATCAGAAGTTCCCAGAGTGGATACTTTGATACCTGTCAATATACCCCACATTGATGAGTATCGATGTATCATTCGTCTATGACGAACGCCAAACAGATTCAACTCGGCAAGGGACCGCTTGCCGATAATGCAGCAGCTTCGTTGGCGCCCATGTTTGCGGCACTGTCTGACCCCACGCGTTTACGGCTTTTTGATCTGGTTCGTCGTGCAGGACGAGACGGCATATGTTCGTGCGACTTGACTGAACCGCTTGACCGAAGCCAACCCACAATTAGCCACCATCTAAAGGTGTTACGTGAGGCTGGCCTGGTGGAATCACGTCGTGACGGAACATGGATTTGGTATTCCGTCGCTCCACATGCTCTTGACGCAGTGTCTCAGTTCATTCAGCGATAGACCGAGCACGCATCTCTGCATAGCCAGGATCACTAGGCCAATTCGGCTGAAACAAATGCCACTGTTCGGGTGCGCGGCGAATGAGACCTTCAAGTTCATAAGCAAGAGCCTGAGTACCTGCAGCTACCTGCTCTCGTAATCCCCCTACTTTTTCGAATACGAGGGGTGGACGAATTACGCAATGATGACCATCAACTGCAGATGTGAAATACACCGCACCTGGCACAACGGCAGCACCTGATCGGATACCCAACATTGCAGGGCCAGCGGGCAATGTGGTGCGCTCGCCAAAAAAATCAACTTCAACTCCATTGCCCTGGATGTCACGATCAGACAACAAACACACAACTTCATTTCTGCGCAATGCAGCAAGAACTGCTGGTGCAGCGCCAGGCCCAAGCGGCACAACATTCATGCCAAGGTCACTGCGCAACTTTGTAAACCAGTCGAACAATTCTGGCGGTTCGAGAGGTTCAACAATGACTGTCATACGGTGACCCATCTCTGCCATCCAACGTCCCGCCCATTCCCAACCACCAAGGTGTGGCAGAGCAACGATTGCGCCCTTGCCCAGCTCTAGAGCAGATTGGATGTAATGAAAACCATCATTTGATAATGAACGCAGCACGTGTTTGGCGGACAATGTCGGCAACCGAAAACTCTCGGTGTAATAGCGCATGTAACTGTCAAACGCCTGTTGTGATGCTCTGTGTAAGGCAAAACCGGTCAGCGAGGGGTTAACTCGTTGCAGATGTCGTTCAATCATGAAACGACGTTTACGTAGCGACAATGCAACACCCGGAGCAAGAAGCGAAACAGCGCCTTGCGAAATAGGTGCTGGAGTTAATCGAGCAATAACTGAGCCAAGTCGATAACCACCGACTGTGAAGGCGTCAGTGAGCTCGTCGAATGGACTAGCCATTGCGGCTGCGGCGACGTTGACGCGACTCAACCGACAACTGACGGCGCGACGTTCTGGCGCTATGTCGTGTCATGCGTCGTCCTTGGCGAACATCGCGTTTCTCTTGAGTGGTTGAGGACACTTCTGCCTGACGCCACACCTGAACGAAGCGTTGAATCGCCGTAATCACAGTGAGAACCAACATGATCCACATGATGGGTACCAGAAGCGAATCAAACAAAAGACCAATACACAGCACCACGATTCGCTCGGCGCGTTCCATTAATCCGCCCTTGGCATATAAACCTAAAGCCTCAGCCTTTGCTCGTTCATAGGAAATAAGAGACGACACGCCCATGATCGCCATCGGCAGTAACACCAGATGCGGATCTTTCTCCGACGCGAAATACCACGCCACGCCGCCAAAGAGCACAGAATCCGTGACTCTGTCAACAACAGAGTCGAAAAAGGCACCACGCTGACTAGATGTTCCAGATGCTTTCGCCAAAGCGCCATCGAGCATGTCAGGCACTGCGGCCAAGATGACAAGTACGAGTCCGCCACGAAGAGCGCCGGTGCCGATTGCGAACGAAGCAACAACTGCAAAAGCGATTCCGAGAATGGTGAGGTGATCAGGTGACATCCCTGTCTTTCTCAGTAACTGACCAATCGGGCGCACAGCCTTCTCAATTGGTGCACGAAAATGCCCGTCAAACATAAAGTGACGCTATCGCTCTTGAGTATCCGCGGATGGCATCTCCGCCTCAGGGTTCTTTTCTACCAAGCACTCAACAACATGACCATCAACAGCGTCGATAAGGACTAATGCTTGCTGAAGAGGCGGTTCCTCTGTGCTGTAGCAAAAGATTCTCCATGTTGGCTTACTGCGAATTCCGCGCCACACCTGCTGTGCCGAAGCATGCCCAACTGCAAATCCCGCTGTACGTGTAGCAACCACAAGGGCCTCTGACTCATTCATGGTCATTCGCCAGCCACTTGAGATCGTAATGATGGACATCACAGCCAAAAGGACTGCAGCGAACAACAAACCATTGTTGATTATCGCTGAATCGTTGCTGTCAGCAATTGACCAACCAACAACGCAGAGCACGGCGAAAATTGCGTACATCACGCCGGGTATCCGTCGACGGCTGTTGTCTGGAAAATCGTATGCACCGACATGATCAACAGCATTCAGATCATCAGGTAGTTGGTCGCGTAGTTCGTCGGTCATTGTGCTGCTTTCGGCCATGCATTACGAATTTTCGATGCGGTGAGAGGAAGTGGTTCTGGAATCGTACGAGTAGAGGCTACCGAAGTCATAAAGTTCGAATCACCGTTCCAACGCGGAACAATGTGAACATGCAAATGCTGCGAGATGCTTCCACCAGCTGCAGACCCGAGGTTTATTCCGACATTCAACGCATCGGGAGAATGGGAAGCACGCAGTGCGACCGTGGCACTAGTAACGAGCGACCATAGATCAATCGCCTCGTTGGCCGAGAGGTCTTCAAGATTGGCCACTTCTCGATACGGCAACACCAATAAGTGGCCCGATGCATAGGGGTACGAATTCAGAATGACGAAACACGTGGTTGAACGATGAACGATGAACGTTTCCTCGTCAGACAACCCTGAATTAAGGATTGACGTAAAGACTGACTGAGACGGATCTGGCGAGTTTGAATTCGCAGTGCCGATGTATTCAGCTCTCCACCCATTCCAGAGTTGTTCAAGAGACATCTATGTCGCCTAATTGACCTTCTGCAACTTCGGCGGAAAGACGAGCAATGAAGTCCACAACTGAAACGTCGCGCTCCACTTCCCCACCTCGCGGGTTGACGCCTACCGATTGATGCGCAACGTCGTCATCGCCAACAACCAGAACGTACGGAACTTTGCTGGTCTTGGCGTTGCGAATACGCTTTCCCAGCTGTTCATCAGCATGATCAATATCAACTCTGAATCCGGCTTTTTTCAACTGAACCACAACCGATTGTGCATATTCATCATGAGCGAGCGCAACAGGAAGCACTCGCACTTGTTCTGGTGAAAGCCAACTTGGGAATGCACCTGCGTAATGTTCAATCAACACGCCGAAGAATCGTTCGATTGATCCGAACAATGCGCGATGCAACATAATCGGGCGATGACGACCACCGTCTGAACCGATGTATTCCAATTCAAAACGTTCCGGCAAGTTGAAGTCACATTGGATAGTGCTCAATTGCCACTTACGCCCAATGGCATCACGAACATCGATATCAATCTTTGGACCATAGAACGCGGCATCACCATCTTTGATCTTGTATTCAACACCATGGCGGTCAAGTGCTTCACGCAGTGCTTCTGTAGCTTTGCCCCAGATTTCATCAGAACCAACTGATTTTTCCGGATCACGTGTGGACAAATTGAATTCGAAATCGCTGAATCCGAACCTGCGCAATACCGACATGATGAAATCGAGCAAGGATGAAATCTCGTCCGCCATTTGCTCTTCGGTGCAGTAGATATGACTGTCATCTTGAGTAAACCCACGGATACGCAAAAGACCATGCAGAGTCCCGGCGCGCTCATATCGATACACATTGCCTAATTCGAATAAACGCAACGGAAGTTCGCGGTAACTGCGCTGACGACTGTCAAAGATAAGGCAGTGCATCGGACAGTTCATTGGCTTCATGTAGTACGTGCCGTTATCCATCTCCATCGGCGGATACATACCGTCTGCATAGAAATCAAGGTGTCCGGACTTTGCAAACAGATTCGCGTTCGCAAGGTGAGGCGTGTACACGAACTGGTAATCGCCATCTTGGTGACGTTGACGGCTGTAGTCCTCCATCAATTTGCGCACAATTGCGCCCTTCGGATGCCACACAGCAAGTCCGCCGCCAAGTTCTGTTGGAAAGGACAAAAGGTCCAGTTCGTTAGCAAGACGACGATGATCGCGCTTCGTTGCTTCTTCGAGTCTGTGCAGATGCTCTTTCAGTGCAGCATCAGATTCCCATGCAGTGCCATAAATGCGTTGCAGCATTGGGCCCTTTTCATTTCCGCGCCAATATGCCCCGGCAACCTTCATCAGACTGAAATGTCCGAGGCGAGATGTGGAAGGAACGTGCGGGCCGCGACAGAGGTCTACGAATGAATCTGAGTTGCGATACAGACTGACTGAGTCAGAGCTTCCCACTTCAGCTACATCGCTTCCGTCGGCAGCGCCAGACGTGACGCGTTCTATAATTTCGCACTTGTACGGTTGGGTAGCAAAGACAGCCAGTGCCTCTTTCACTGAGACTTCAGAACGAGTGAACGGCTGATTTGCTTTCATGATCTCGCGCATCCGCTTTTCGATTGAAGCCAAATCATCGTCTGAGAATGTTTTGTTGCCTGGCAATGCGAAGTCGTAATAAAAGCCATCTTCAATTGCTGGCCCAATTGTGAAGTGGGCCCCTTCAAACAACTGAACAACAGCCTGAGCCAGAACATGCGCAGTGGAATGTCGAAGTACGTGACGACCTTCTTCTGAGTCGGCCGTGATGATTGAAACTGCGGCTCCGTCAGACAATGGCACTGACAAGTCCACTTCTGCACCATTTACCGTGCCTGCGACTGCGGCCTTTGCAAGCCGAGAACCAATAGAGGCCGCTAAATCGGCGATGGACGAGCCCGCAGGCAACGAGCGCGAGGAACCGTCGGGAAGAAGTACTGAAATCTCTGACATGAGATAGTCATTCTACGGTGCACCAGAGTGTCGGCTCGGGTCTATTTAGCTGTGATTTACCACCGCTTGCTCTGTTGGGATGCTCTCTGAACGCTTAGTGGCATAGACGTTGCGGTATTCCTGCCCAGTAAGAGATTGAATCTCAAACATCAATTCATCAGTGATTTCTCGCAGCACCATGTGGTCGTCTGCTCGGTCGCGATACCGAGACACGTCAATTGGTGCCCCTATTTTGATCGTGCATTCAAGTCTGAAGCGCGGCATCACGGTGTCTGGTGGCTGTATTTCTCGAGTGCCAATTATCCCGACCGGCAAAATTGGACAACCAACTTTCATGGCAAGACGAGCAGCACCCGTATGACCTTTGTACAACATGCCGTCTCGACTACGAGTTCCTTCCGGAAATATGCCAAAGAGTTCTCCGCGCCGAAGCACTGTCTCTGCTGCAATGAGCGCGCCTTCGCTCTTTGACCCACCCGAACGATCGATAGGAATCATGCCAAGGGCTGGAAACAAATGTTTTGTCTTCCAAGAATCCATGTACTCGGCCTTTCCAACAAAACTGATTTGACGACCGGCATGCACCATGGTGAAAACAGAGTCGAGGAAACTGATGTGGTTCGGACACAAAATTGCTGGCCCCGATTCGGGAAGGTTTTCAAAACCCTCAAAACGAAACTTCCACAACTTCGTGGTAAGCGGCCGCAGAAGTGCGCGGGCTCGCGGTTGGGCTCGGCTAGCCGTTGCCAACAGTTCACCTTTATTTGGTGATTGCTTGTCGGAACGTGATGCCATGCTTGGCACATATTACTAGTGATTTTCAGACCTCTTGGTCAGTACAACCAGTTGTTAGCGCGGCCCAACAGGAGTGAGTAATTCAACTCCCAAAAGAGCTGCCGACGAACTGACGTCAACTCCTTTTGCAGCAGCAGCATCAATCAGGGCAAGCGCCCCAGGCGTATCCAGATCGTTATCCAGGCAGGCGCGAACCGAATCTAAAAGATCAGATTGAGTTCCTCCGACAGAAGAAACCCACAGTGTCAGCCGGGCCGAACTGCGTGGCATCAGGGTTTCATCCCATTCCCACTCTTTTCGGTAATGGTGCTCAATAATGGCAATGCGTATGGATCGAGGATCCCACAATGTTCGTAACTGATCAACAAAGACCAAGTTGCCAAGACTCTTCGACATCTTCTCGCCATCTTTGAACACCATTGCAACGTGCATCCAGTGCTTCACAAAAGTTTCGCCAGTTGCAGCCTCAGACTGAGCACGTTCACATTCGTGGTGAGGGAAAATCAGGTCACTGCCGCCGCCATGTAAATCAATAGTGGTGCCAAGGTCACGAAGCGCAAGTGCTGAACACTCAATATGCCAGCCGGGTCGACCCGCGCCCCATGTTGCGTCCCACGCCGGTTCATCATCAGCCGATGGATGCCACAGCACGAAGTCCAATGGATTCCGTTTCTGCGGATCATCCACATTGCCGCCGCGTTGGCGCGCAAATTCGAGCATTTGTTCATGGCTGTAATGAGATACTTCTCCGAAAGTCGGAACTTTTGTGACGTCGAAGTACACCGAACCGCCGACGGCATACGCAAATCCTCTGTCAAGCACGAGACCAATAAATTTACGAATATCAGTAATTGCTGAAGACGCGCGAGGAGTGCTGTACGCAGGCAACATTTCGAGTGCTTCCATATCGCGGTTAAAACGTGCCTCTTCGCCCGCTGCTAGATCAAGGTAATGAACACCGAGTTCTCTTGCTTTCGCAAACAACGGATCATCAACGTCCGTGACATTGCGCACGCACCGAACGGTATGCCCAAGGTCGATAAGCCGGCGCTGCAAAATATCGTAGAAGAGGAATGTAGAAGCATGGCCCAAATGTGTTGCGTCGTACGGAGTGATACCACACGTGTACATCAGCACCAACTCATTTGGAGTAAACGGCACGATGTCGCGTCGCGCAGTGTCGTACAAACGCATTGACATATTTAGAGGGCTTTCGCCCGAGGATCTTTCGTGATACCTGTGAGTTTTGGTGCAACTCGTGTCTTGTAACGAACATTCAATTGCAACAAAACAGCTGTAAACGCTTCGATGGCAGTTGCATTCGATAGTTCGCCAGCATCAAGTGGACGACAACCAGGGATGTGTGCAGTGATATCCATGACAATTGTTCGCGCCTCTGAACTGTCTGAACAAATCAACACATCGGAATCAATGGGGTCACCGAGATGTCCAAGTTCCGTTGCAGGCAAATGGTGGAACGCAGCAACAACTCGACATTCAGGTACCGCTGCCTGCACGTGAGCAGCGACGCTGCCACGAGGTGGCAAAAGAGGTTGAAATTCAGGGCCTACTCGCACAAGTGCGTTAGCCATGCTGATAATTACTTTGCCACGCAACAGATCAATGTGAGCTTTAGCTGTTGTTGCTGCTGAGTCCCATGGCGTGGCAAGAACTACTACGTCACAAGCCGAAGCCTCGTCGTTGTCGCCACCATTCACACTCAGGGTGAGGTTCGGCCACTTGGCTTTCAGGGCATCACACACTTCGGTGGCTCGTTCTTTTGTCCGAGACCCAATGACGACGTCATACCCCACCGAAGCAAGGCGCGCCCCGAGGGCAC
>JBILOM010000094.1:0-5775 GCA_044374495.1 Ilumatobacteraceae bacterium
ACAGCAGGTCCTGCATTGAACCCGCTGATCAAGGTGATGAACCTTGTGTCGTTGTTGGTGCTTCCAGCAATCATCAGTACTCAGGACAACGATGGCCAGCGCTTGCTTATTGCAGCTGCAGCACTCGTAGTTCTTGCTGCTTCGGTGATTCGTTCATCGCGCCAGAAGACAACTTTTGGTCCAGCAACTAACTAAGTAACTGCTTACCAAAAGGCCCGAGCCATGTGCTCGGGCCTTTTGTGTTTTCCGAGAAACTTTCGGCAGAATATAAACATGCGATATCTCAGCCTCGATTGGATTGATGCCATGCAGGCTCAGGTGGCCTCTAGTGAGTCACTGACAGACCTTGCCTCTAGCCATTCCATTGGCGTCACACAAGTGGTTACAGACGGCCCAGAAGGCTCCGTGCTGTATCACCTTCAGGTGGGCAATGGCATCGCCCGCTTTGCCTCTGGTCCTGCGCCCGAAGAAGATGTCCGCATGGAACAGACCTGGGAGACAGCAGTCGGCGTTGCAACCGGATCATTGCCAGCCCAAGAAGCCTTCATCAAGGGCCATGTACGCATCTCAGGAGACACTCAGCGCCTTATGGATGCCGTGCCTGTATTTGCCGCCCTTGACGCTGCATTTGAAGCTGTACGCGCGCTGACAACCTACGAGTAGAGATTTACGTGGTACGAAAGTACGGGTTTGACGGATTTTTCATTGCTGCAAGTGCCTGATTCAAATCCGGGCCAGCATCACGAGCCTGTTGCAGGGCCGCGAATGTGGCATCTCGATTGTTCGAGAAAACTTCTTCTTCGTTATCGGCAGTTGGATTCACCCATACCGCAACAATGAGAACAAGCGAATCAATGTCGCCATCGAACAATGAATTCTGATGTGCGAGTCCGACACCAGCTGCAACACCAGCCTGTGCTCCACCCCATGTCAACTCACCATGGCGATCATTTGCAATGGCTGCTTTGTTTACAAACAATGAAAACGGGACAACGGGCATGTTTGGTTGCGCAACTGCAACAAACGGAACATGACCTTCACGCGGTGTCGCTAATGCTGTGGCCCATGCAGTGCCAACAGGGCCATCACGATGCCCAAGCACAACATTGATGTGTGCCGCATTCGCACCAGTGCCTACAAAACCTTCGCCGATTTTCATACTGGCAACCTGCCATAACGGCCCATACGCAAGGCGTCATTGGAAATAGTCCCTGGCTTCGTGTCGTATGCAAGCAATGCAACATGACGCGGAACTGCACCTGACACGCGCGACACACGGTGATAGCTGTTTCTACCGTTAAACACCATCAGCGTTCCGGGTGTCATTGGTTCGGTACGAACTAGGTCCGGACGGTCGCCTCGACGCACCGCAGCAACAGTGTCTGCATTCTCGTCCGTGGCAGTACGAATACGTGATGCATTTTCAAAATGCCCACCTTCAGAAGACGTCTGTAAAGCAATTGAAACAACGAAGTCTGTCTGATCAAAATGCCAACCGAGTTCATGACCGTCACGCATGACAGCAAGATTCAGTGCACCAAAAGGGTCTGCATAGCGGAACAGTTTCTCTTCACCCAGAATCTTTGCAACAAAGTCCATCAGTGGATCCCACTCATACAGTGAACGAATCACACTGTCAGATGGGAACTGGTCATACGCAACCACTTCAAGATCAGCGTTCACAGTGGTGTGATACGCCACCTTTGCTAATTCATCACATTCTGCAATCAAATCAGCGATTGCATTCTCACGAATGAAACCAGGGAGAATCGCAATGTTTTCCTTGGCAAAAGTGTCGCTCAGTTCCCTGTGCAATTCAGCGCTATCTAGCGGCCACCTGTCTGTATCGACGAGTGCCGCGACGCTCATTAAATGAGGCCTAGCTTCTTTACTTCGTCGCGCTCTTCAACAAGCTCGGCAACTGACGCGTCAATGCGTGAACGGCTGAAATCATCGATATCAAGACCCTGAACAATGCTGTACTTGCCGTCTTTGCACACACATGGGAACGACGAAATGATGCCTTCGGGAACGCCATAGCTTCCGTCAGATGGAATTGCCATTGACACCCAGTCACCAGGGGCAGTGCCAAGAACCCACGAGTTCATGTGATCGATTGCGGCATTTGCTGCTGATGCTGCTGATGACAAACCACGTGCCTTGATGATGGCTGCGCCACGCTTAGCAACAGTAGGGATGAAGTCATTTTCTATCCACGCCTGATCGTTAACCAATGCAGCTGCATTCTTGCCATCAACTTCGCAATGAAAGAGGTCTGGGTATTGGGTACTTGAGTGGTTACCCCAAATGGTCATCTTCTTAATTGATGTGACTGGCTTACCAACTTTGACTGCCAACTGTGTCATGGCGCGGTTGTGATCAAGTCGAGTCATGGCGGTGAACCGGCTTGGGTCGAGACCCTGTGCATTATTCATTGCAATTACAGCGTTGGTGTTTGCTGGGTTTCCAACAACCAAGATCTTTGCGTCTTTCTTTGCTGCAACGCCAAGTGCTTTTCCTTGTGGCTTGAAGATTCCGCCGTTTGCGCTCAGCAAGTCGCCGCGCTCCATGCCGTCCTTACGTGGCATTGCGCCAACAAGGAAAGCTGCGTCAATATCACCAAATGCAGTTTCAGCATTGTCAGTACAAACAACACCAGCAAGAAGTGGGAACGCGCAGTCATCAAGCTCCATACGAACGCCTTCTAATGCGCCAAGTGCTGGAGTAATTTCCAACAGTTGAAGAATGACTGGCTGGTTAGGGCCGAATACTGCGCCTGAAGCGATACGGAAAAGGAGGCTGTAGCCAATTTGGCCGGCTGCGCCGGTAACGGCAATACGAACTGGTGATGTCATGTCTCTAAGCGTAGGCAATGTGGGGTACATGTTCCCAATGGAAGCGCCATATTGGGCGCTGAATTATCGGCCGATTGCCTGCAAAATCAGAGCCACGTAGTTGTCCTGCCCTAATGCATTGGGGTGAATACCGTCTGAATTGAACCATTCGGGATGCGGCTTTGACAGTGTGTGCCAATCGAGGATGGACACGTTCGGATGTGTGGCCGGAAGATTATTGATGACCGCATTATTCAATTGTTCAGAAGCGCGACCTGGTACTCGCATTGTCAGAATGACCACGCGCTTGACATTTGCAAGCGGCTTAAGAATTCGCTCAAATGTTGCAGCTTTTGTGATGCCATTTGTACCTAAATGAATAACGACAACGTCACCTAGTTCGTTAACAGACTTGTAGTAGTTGAAAATCTGTACAGCATCAATGACTTGTCTGTTCTTCGATGCGTCAACCGTGATGCCGTACGACTTCAACTTCTTTGCTGATCCCAACATCACTGAATCACCCACCGCAAACACGTCCATCTTTCCTCGGGGCAGAGTAGTCGTGGGAGCAGCGGGAACGGTTGTTGTTCCTGCGCCGATTGTCGTAGTGGTGATGCGAGTTACTGCGCCTTCGTTTTCATTGAGGCCAGCAGTGATGTCATCTGGCATTACACGTGCACCTGCCATGCTGACCACACTGAACACAGGAACAACAGCCAAAGTTCCAAGCACAATTCCCAATGGGCCACGTATGGTGCCACCACGTGCGCGCCATGAACGATAAGAAGCCAACGCCTTCCCTGTGCGAATTGGTGTCTCAATGAACTGATACGACGCTTCGGTGATGACGACCGTTATGGCCATCAGTGCGACAAACTCACGCACGTCTAATGAATTTCCTGCAGCCTTGCGATACGCCTGAAAAATAGTCCAGTGATACAAGTACAGGCCGTATGAGCGCTTACCAATCCAAACCAATAATGGTGTTCCGATGACGTACTTGCCCAACTGAGATCGCGGGTGCGTCACGGTAGCAATTGCAACAACTGTGGCAATTGCTACAGCAATCAAGCCACCGCGGTACAACAGGTCGTATCCAGTCATACCCACATCGGCGACATCAACAACTTCACGAAACTTCCAACACATAAAGCCAAGCGCGACCATCGCTATTGCTCCGGCCATATCAAGTCCATTTGCGTTTGAACCAGCACGTCCTCGGCGAAGTGCCCATGGTCTCCACATTGTGGCAAGTGCAGCACCTAGCAATAACCCGCTGGCCCGAGTAATGGTGCCGAGGTACAGGAAATCAATGCGGACAACGCGGCGTCCAAAAATTGACATGTATTGCTCTGGAGTGTTCGCAAACGTGTCGATGGGGCCAGTGCGATAAATCATTGCTGTTGCTACGGCGATAGCAATGGCGAACGCTGTGAACACTAGGCCCAGAATCGGCAGTGTCTTTGGCCTGATTCGACGAAGTAACACAAACATAATGAGCGGCCACACGATGTAGTACTGCTCTTCCACTGCCAGTGACCACAAATGCCGAAGTGGTGCAAAAGCAAAAGCTGATGTATACGACGAACCACTCCAAATTTGGAACCAATTGGAGACATAAAGAAATCCGCCCACAACATCGCCACGCAACATGCCCAAACGATCGCGGTCAAACAAAGCGCAATACACAATGGTTCCGAGCAACAACGTGAACAATGCCGGCAAGAGTCGCCTGGCTCGACGCATCCAGAAATTACCCAGTGAAACTGTGCCAGAACGTTCACGTTCAGCAATAAGGAGCAACGTGATCAGATATCCGGAGATGACAAAGAAAACCTCGACGCCAAGAAACCCGCCACCTAACCACTGATGATTTGCGTGATACACAATCACTGCAATAACTGCGAGTGCCCGCAAGCCGTCTAGTGCGGGAACATACGGGACAACAGGTCCTCTACGGGTTCCCCATGCAGGTGTTCCGCCTATGTGCGTGGATTGATCGTTCTGATTACTCATAAGAGAAATTGGTCATGCGACCGGAAGACCCAGTTGGGCGTATATCTCCCGTGTAGCAGTTGATTTGTTCAGAGTATAAAAGTGAAGACCGGGGGCGCCTGCAGACAACAACTGGGCACACAATTCTGTTGCGGCTTCTACACCGATTCGACGCACGTCTTCTGGCGATGTTCCGGATTCAAGACGTTCACGTAACCAGCCTGGAAAAGCAGCACCGGATAATTCAGCCATCCGTTCAACCTGGGCAATATTGGTGCACGGCATGATTCCGGGGACAACGGGTTTTGTCACACCAAGGTCTGCCAAGTCATTCACCAGTGACAAATAGTGGTCAACATCAAAAAAGAATTGAGTTGTAGCAAAGTCAACAACCTTGAGCTTTTCAGCAAGTAGTCGGCGGTCGGTTGCAAGATCGGGCGAGCGAGGGTGTCCTTCAGGATGCGCAGCAACGCCGATTGAAAGATCAGCTATCTCGCGTAAATGTTCAACTAAATCAGTTGCATATTCATAATCGCTTGGCCGAGCGTCGGCCGGATCTTTCGGTGGGTCGCCTGCAAGAGCCAGGACATTTTCAACTCCGGCTGCCGTGTAGGTAGCAATGATGTCTTCAATTTCGTTTCGAGTGTGACCGACGCACGTGAGATGCGCCATCGCAGGAATGTTTGTTTCACGTTCAACCCACAACACCGTGTCGCGAGTGTGTTCGCGTGTCGATCCGCCAGCGCCGTATGTGACTGAAACAAACGAGGGCCCGAGAGATTCAAGTTCAGCAATTGTGCGACCAAGCGACATTGAACCTGCGGTTGTTTTGGGAGGCGAAAATTCAAAAGAGAATGTTCGTCCCGCCGCAAGGAGGTCACCAATACGTGCCATTTGTCTAGTCTACGACTTACCTAGTGACGGAAGTGGCGTGATCCGGTGA
>JBILOM010000095.1:0-5760 GCA_044374495.1 Ilumatobacteraceae bacterium
TCACCTTACGTCCGCAAGAATCTGGTCGCTATGAATTCGATGCCGACGAACTGCGACGATCAATTACATCGCGCACGCGAATGATTCTTTTGAATTCGCCACATAACCCCACTGGTTCAGTATTCACCTTGGAAGAGCTTCAAATCATCGCGTCAATAGCAATAGAACATGACCTGATTGTTATCTCTGACGAGGTGTACGAACACTTGGTATTTGACAATAAGAAGCACATTCCTATTGCAACCTTGCCTGGAATGTTCGAGCGAACCATCACAATTTCATCGGGCGGCAAGTCGTTCAATACAACAGGGTGGAAAATCGGTTGGGCCTGCGCCCCTGCTCCCCTCATCAATGCCACACGCATGGCTAAACAACTATTCACGTTCGCAGGTGGTTCACCATTTCAACCAGCTATCGCAGCGGGTCTTCGCTTACCCGATTCGTACTTCACTGCCCTTGCCGCTGATCTGCAGAACAAGCGCGATGTGTTGATGTTGGCTCTCGAAGAAAGTGGATTACGACCAATTACACCTGAAGGCACCTACTTCATTACCGCCGATGTTCGTGGTCGGCGAGCCGACGGAGACGGAGTTGCTTTCTGTCGTGAACTTCCAGGTCAGGCCGGAATTGTCGCAATTCCTGCAGCAGTTCTCTATGACCCTCGACACGAATCTGAAGGTCGCCATTTGGTTCGATTCGCATTCTGCAAAGAACTAACAACCATCGCTCGTGCCTCTGAACAATTGCGAGCATGGGCATGAAAGTCGCAGTAGTACAAGTCGAAACTGTGTGGGAAGACAGAGAAGCGAATTTCGCTCAGATCGCTCCCCTCGTTTCCGCTGCCGTGGAGAACGGTGCAAACTGTGTTCTGCTCACAGAGATGTTCTCAACAGGTTTTGTCGTAGACCGAAGCGATATTGGCGAGCCCGAAGGCGGCCCTTCGTCACAATTCCTTTCCAAGATGGCAACGCAACACAATGTGTGGATAGGCGGCAGTTGTCCAGAAGTGACAAGCGATGATCCTCGCCCTTACAACTCCTTTGTCCTTGTGAGCCCACTGGGAAAACAACACAGGTATCACAAGATTCACCCATTCACATATGGTGGAGAAGATACCTATTTCCGCCCTGGTAGTGAGTTTGTAACCGTTGATGTTGCCGGAATTCGCGTGACTCTTTTTGTCTGCTATGACCTTCGCTTCGCAGATGAGTTCTGGAAGACCGCTAAAAACACTGATGTCTATTTTGTGCCTGGCAACTGGCCTGCATCTCGCCGCGAACACTGGATGGCATTACTGCGGGCGCGAGCCATAGAGAATCAAGCATTTGTAGTCGGCTGTAACCGCGTAGGCACAGGAGGCGGACTGGCATATGCAGGCGATAGTCGCGTTATTAATCCACTTGGCGAAGTCATTGCAGAGGCTGGCGATGTGTCCACCATTCTGTATGCAGACATCTCTTCAGACGAAGTACAGAATGTTCGTACAACGTTCCCGTTTATGCAGGACCGCCGATGAAGTCAAAACCACTTCTTGCACGCCTCAGTTCGGTATTAGGAATAGTTATCGGCGTTGCCGGAGTTGCGTTCGTTGCTCGAACGTTGATTTCGAAATGGGACGAAGTTAGCGATGCATTCAGCCAGGTAGATGCAATAAATCTAGTTCTGAGTCTTCTCTTGGGTCTTGCAGCCATGACATCTATTGGATGGATTTGGGTAACGATGATCGTTGCCCGTTCACACAATGTTCGTCATCGCAATGCCATGGCTTGGTATTTCACTGGGCAATTAGGCAAATATGTTCCGGGCGGAATCTGGCCGATCGTCGGACGCGCCGAACTCGCTGTACGAAATGGGATTCCTCGTCTCGACGCATATGCCTCTACCGGCCTATCCCTCGTAACGACATATTCAGCAGCTGTTGTAACGATAGGTATCGGAGCTGCCGCAACCACTGGACACAGACTCATTGCCGTTCTCATTGCTATAAGTCTCGTTCTTGCTTTTGCAGCTTTTTCGCAGCCATCCCTTCGCGTTGCAATCATTCGAGTCGCAACCCGCGTCTCCCCCTCTGCATCATCCCTGACAGACCCGAAGAGACTCGCACGTCTCACTGTTGTTCACATTCCCGCTTGGATACTGATGTCGCTCTCTACATCGGTCACAGCCACAGCCTTCGGTGCCAAAATCAGCATCGCAGACATGCTGTTCATCACCACCACTTCATGGCTCGCCGGTTTTGTCGTAGTGGGCGTGCCAGGAGGAATTGGTGTACGCGAAGCAGTGTTCACTTCACTTGCCGGGGGAATTATCGGCACTCCAATGGCAGTATCGCTTGCGCTCATGAGCCGAGTTGTCTTCATCGCCGTTGATCTCACCGGCGCACTGGTTTCTAGCGTTATATCTCGACTGAATAAATCAGCGAAATCCTGAGAAACGATCTTTCGAAATCTCTTTGCGTTGACCACTCAAACTCTTGACTCGCAGAATGCGTACCAGGAACCAACGTACATAACGCATGATGTAACCACGAAGTTCACGAGTGCCTTTGCGCCACTTCATATAGCGATACCTTCTTGCAGCCATTAACGACTGCTTGCGCACCAACTCGCGATGAAACGATGCGACTTGTCGCTCTGGCTTCAGAGTTCCGAAACCATGATTTGGGCCAATAAGTTGAGGGGTATGCAAACCAAGGTTTTGTAGAAACGCTGCATATGCATAAGCAAACTCTCCGAAGATCACTCTGTCGGTTTGCGATTCCCGAATCTCATCCTCGCCCACTTCAATTGAGACACACGAGCCGTTATCAACAAGTCGACTCAACACGGATTCTGCGAACTCTGTGCGGCACACAACAAGGCTTACCCCAGTCTTTGTAAACACGGTGCTAGGCAACCATGCATCACCAACTACCAGGTCTGCCAAGAAGTTCGAGTGGTTAATACACACATGACAACGATTGGTATTGAAGTGTCTGTCAAACGCCACTTGATATCCAAAATCAACTCGACGACTAGCTGTATACACCTCTCCATCGGTTGTAGTGACTGTTAGTTTTCCTACTGGGCCACCGCCGCGGTATGAGATATCAGAAATAGTCGCTGGGTCGTAGCCCAGATACTCACCCATTGCGTTAATGCTGTGGTGGGAATACTGCCATCCGCACAGCAAGCCAACGGTGAGGACAATCTTCTCGCGAAGTTCTGGTGCCTGAGTACGGATCCATGCATACATGCCTTCCAATTGGCACGGTATTGCAACAAGAGCGAATCGTCCCGGTGTGTCTCGCAATATTTGCAACGCTGGCGTCTGTTTCAGGTTGTGATAAATCGAACCTGGCAATGTGTCGACATCTTCAGGTGTTTTTACAAGACGTGCGGCAAAGTCGATTCCCGCAACATGGTCGAGCGCAATCACTCCATCAATATCTCCGCTTGACAAAAGATTGCGCAGCACTTCTTTGATAAGACCACCAGAACTAGCTGCAATGTTGCGCGCGCTATTCGTACTTTGCGACAAATGCACCGACCGAACAACTCCGTACGCACCGATTTCAGACCCGGGGAATAGATACTTCTGTAAACCCTCATAATCGACAGCAACAGCTGGACATACATCAGCAGCAGCCTGCGAACCGGCGGTCTCGGGTTCGTAAATCAACTTCTTGGGATTCAGTAAAACCCGAACAGTCGTGTCTGCCATTTCACAGGCACCGCAGCCAATACACATGCCAGATGCGATAACACCTGACAGGTCAGTGGTGACATTCATCAGCGTGCCGCCTCTGCGATAGCGGAGAAATTGCGAAGCGAACGAACCTTTACTGCAGGCAAAGCAGCAGTTATCTGTTGCGACAATTCGTTTCTAGTTGACAGTACGCGTGCCACAACATCTGCAATCTCGGATGGATTATTCAATGCTGAAGAATCAAGCCCCAATGAAGACAACCCAAAATCGTCGAGCACTTCCCTGTACTTGTGGCTCCAGCCGACCACCACTGTTGGAGTTGATGTCGCTAGACCAGAGATCATGGCGTGAAAACGTGAGGTGACTAGAACTGAACAAAGTGCCACAAGATGACGCAACTCCCCTGCTGTGAGATCAGAATCAAGGCCAATCACTTGTGCGTCGCCCGCACATGCTTCGGCAACTTCTCGACATACTGGGCCATCATTCATTCGGCCTTCTGGCAAGCCTGCACGATAGGAATGAGGAGCAATCACAACACTGTGACCTGTCCTACGTCGAATCTCTGAAATCAGAGCAGCCATTGCGGTCACGTAGTCGCCGCCCTTTGATTCAAATATGCCCCGCACTACAGCGCTAGGCATCACAACAATAAAGTTCGAATCTATTGAACCGAGTACTGAGGACTCCGCAGTGGGTAAACCTGCAGCTTCATCAAGCGAGAACGCCAAGTCTGCAACGTCAACAGCATTGACTCCGCCTATTGAATCAAGATGTTCACGGGTGCGGGCGCCGCGTGCACACACAGTCTTGACTTTGCGCAATACCAACGGAGCCAACCACTTGTTCGGCACTGTATGAAACGGCCCAAGGGCTTGCGCCGCCTTGACAACAGGAACACCCAACAACAGAGGCACACCAGTCATCAGGGCGTTGTACACCACAATTGCGAATCCACGACCATCAGCGAAACTAATGCCCGCTACGTCGACTACAACCGAGGAATCCAACATAGAACGACAACCACGTGAACGAACCCAGAACAACGGCAACCGAAGTGTGCGCGCTATTAGCGCAAGACACGCAATGGGAAATTCAACTAACGCAAGACGCAAGGGCTGCAGCCCTACTACTGCTGCATCAACACCATCTGGTACTCGCGAGGCATCGGCATCTGGGTACGTAGTGAGAACATCGAAGTGACAAGCACCCATCTCATTAGGCAAGCGAGCCATCACAGATTCAACCATTGCGGCTGCGCCCTTATTGGCAGAAAGCGCGGCGCCGATAATTGCTATACGAACCGGTTGAGGCACAACGGTGGTCGCTTACGCAGGAGGTACGGAGGAAGGTGACTTTGTGGCGCGCACTACAAGATCTGCAAGTAGCCCAACAGTTATCACTTGCAGCGCTGCAAAGAAAACGAGCAATGTGTTCGCAGCAAGCTTGAAATCGCGCCCTGCCCAGTCAAACCCAAGCTTGATGAATCCAAGTGACAGCAGTGCGAGTCCGATTGGCAGAAACACCTTGAGCGGGTTGTACGACAAGGTCATTCGGACAACTTGCAGGATGTATCGACGCGTATCTTTCAGCCAATGGAACTTCGAACTACCTGCGCGTGGGAAATATTGAATGGGGAAAAACGCAATCTTGTATCCGTTTCCGAGAAACGACATAGTCAAGGTTGTCACGCAAGAGAAACCTTTGGGAAGTTCATGCACATATTGCATCGCAACGTCACGGCGGAATGCCCGTAAACCAGAGTTCAAGTCTTTGATGTCCGTCTCTGACAGGTAGCTAGCCAATTTGCGAATGACCCACTTGGCAGGCGTACGAAGAAACTTCATTGTTCCCTCTTCAGACTGGCGCCAACCAACGATGTGGTCATACCCGTCCATCGCCTCAACTAGTTCCGGAATGAGATCATTCGGATATGTCATGTCAACGTCTGTCCACACGACAATCCGGCCGCGCGCAGCCGTAGTACCTGTGCGACGTGCCGAACCACTTCCCTGGTTCTGACGATGACGAATCAGAGTGATATCAGGAATGGTGGGAAGTTCTTTCTCAGAA
>JBILOM010000096.1:0-5755 GCA_044374495.1 Ilumatobacteraceae bacterium
GTTCCGTCGATCCAGATGTATTCAGCCTGAATGGGCACAGTGGTGTCCTTTTACTAACAAGGGACGAATCCCGCTTTTTTTACTAGGTACAGGATGTCAGGTAGCCGTTTCTTTCCCATTGCCCAAATGTGAACGCTGTGTGAAACGGGGAGAGCTGGCTCCCTGTGAGTAAGGGAAACCTTATGTATATGGGGTTTTGAGGGGTCGCTGGTTAGCCTGACCTCGTGACATCCGCCGGATCTTTCGCTACACCCAAGGGCCTGACGGTTGGTTTGTCCCAGTTGAACCCTCTTGTGGGTGACTTGGCAGGCAACGAAGCCAAGATTTTGGCTGATTATGCCAAGGCCGAAGAAGCGGGTTGCGACGTTGTGGTCTACCCCGAATTGACCATCACTGGGTACCCACCAGAGGACTTGTTACTGAAAAAGGCATTCGTGCGCGACAACGAATTAGCTGTCGAGCGCATTGCCAAAGTGACGAAGGGGTGCGCGGCTCTCATTGGTTTTGTGAAAGCTGACGGCGCTCAACTATTTAACGCAGTTGCACTGTGTCGAAACGGTGGCGTTCAAGGTGTGTACTTGAAGCAGCTACTTCCGAACTACGCAGTATTTGACGAAGATCGCTATTTCACACCAGGTCCCGCCGTGAACAATGGTGTCGCTTCTGGATTGTTCATTCTTGATGACGTAACAGTTGGCGTCACAATTTGTGAAGACATTTGGTATGCAGATGGTCCTGTTGCAGCACAGGCAGTTAGCGGCGCGCGAATCATGTTGAACTTGAATGCGTCGCCATTTCATGAAGGTAAGAACGTGCAACGCGAACAGATGTTGTCAACACGTGCAAAAGAAACTAACAGCGCCATTGTGTATGTAAACCAAGTTGGTGCTCAAGATGAACTTGTGTTCGACGGGTCAAGCGTTGTCGTTGATTGCAAGGGTGTTATTGCTTGCCGCATGAAATCATTTGAGTCTGATTTTGCTGTCGTAACGATTGGTGGCGATGGAACTGTGACACCAACACATGTTGAACCGTTTGCCTCAGATCTTGATCGCGTATATGACGCTCTCGTTGTTGGCACGCGCGACTATGTACACAAAAACGGTTTCACCGATGTTGTCCTTGGCCTCTCTGGCGGAATTGACTCTTCAATAGTTGCTGCCATTGCAGTTGATGCACTTGGCGCTGATCATGTTCATGGTGTTGCAATGCCGTCACGGTATTCAAGCCAAGGTTCGCTTGATGATGCAGACAAACTTGCTACTGCATTAGGTATTGATCATCGCGTTGTTTCAATTGAGCCAGCATTCGGCGCATACCTAGAAATGCTTCAGCCCTCGTTTACGGGTCGCGACCCGGATCTCACGGAAGAGAACTTGCAGAGTCGTGTTCGCGGAATGACTTTGATGGCGCTCAGTAACAAATTCGGTTGGATGGTTTTAACCACAGGCAACAAGAGCGAAATGGCAGTGGGCTATTTCACTATCTATGGTGACTCTGCTGGTGGGTATGCCGCAATCAAAGATGTGTTCAAGACGCAAGTGTTTGCGCTGTGTCGTCGCATCAATGAACGCGCTGGTCGCGAGATAATTCCTGAAACCGTAATCACTAAGCCACCAAGTGCAGAACTACGACCTGATCAACGCGATGATCAGAGCCTTCCTGCATACGAAGACCTTGACCCGATCTTGCGCCATTACATCGACAACGACCTGACAGTGCCAGAAATTCAAAAACTTGGTTTCGATGCTGCAGTTGTGGCTCGTATTGCGCGGCTTGTTGACATCAACGAATACAAACGTCGTCAGTGTGCACCAGGTGTTCGTATTTCAGAAAAGGCATTCGGCAAAGACCGACGTATGCCAATCACGAATGGTTATCGCACCGACCGCGCGTAGAGGCTGATCAGCATCACAGTGATTGCAGATAATGCAACTGCTGCAAGTGCTGGGCCAATAGGGCCAACAGAGTCATATAACGAAGTGGCAACAGTGCTGAAGATGGCACGACCACATGTTCCGGCACCAACCGTGAGACCAAGACCAATGCCACCGCTGTTCGGAACAATGTTGGCGGCTAACGGCAACATACTGACAAGTGAAAACTCGAACCCCATGATGAACAACACCAACATGGGAACTGCAACAAAGGAAACATGGGGTGCTGCTGCCATGGCAACTGTTGCAACCACCATCAGAACTGCACCACGGCGCACGCTGATTTCTTTGCCCCACGTATCTGTGACGCGCGAGCTTCCGATGCTGGAAACAAGTTCAAAAAGGCCAAGCACAATGACAACCCCGATGAGTGCAGCGCTTGAGAAACCAAACTCATCTTCGAACCATGGACCAAACGTGATGCCAAGGCATTGACTTGCGCCCATTAGTAAAAATGACGAGCCAAACACAAAGTAGGCATTGCGTGGAATTGAGCCGCGCAGTTCAGTGCGGACTGGTGCGTGCGCTTCATCGCGCGGTAGTGCACTAGCAATCAGTAAACCAGTAACTGCCATTCCGATTGCACCAACAATGAATCCGGCACGCCAAGAGATAAGAGCAGTTGCAACACCCATGATTGCTACGCCAATGAATAGCGACAATGCCCACGAGGTCTCAATGATTCCGACAATGCGACCACGTCGTTCATATTCAACATGGTCATTCACCCAAACAATGAGCGCAGTATCAAACAGCACCTTTGCCCCACTGAGGAGGAACATTGATATTGCAAACTGCACAAGTGTGGTTGCAGTTGCTGCGCCGATGACTCCGAGGGTGATTGCAACCATTCCTATGGTCATTGATGTAATTCGGTTACCACGATCAACAATGCGCCCGAGGATGGGAGACCCGAGCCCGGCGAATTCACCGATCATTAGCGCCACGCCCATTTGCGCCACGCTGACATCTAGCCCACGAGCGATTACTGCAATGAACGGTGGAGCAAATCTGTAGCACGCATTTGAAACCAAGCGACCCCACACAAGACGGTCGAGGTTCTTTCGAACAGGTGCAGCGTATGAGTTATCGACGAAACGAGAAAACATGAAGTTAGAGCTCTTCGCCGATGGCGCCGTGCTCGAGTAAATCAACAACGTCACCAATCTCAATTGGGCTCGGAGAACCCGGGCGCACAATGAATTGACAACCGCCCAAATTGTAAATTCGTGAATCAACAGCTTTGTGGGAACGGCGCATCACTCGGATTACTCCAGCGTGTGCAACTACCAATACTTCACCGCCAGAAAATTGCGTAGCGATGTCAACAAGAGCGTCAGTAACTCGCGCAACAATAGATTCGTCTGATTCAAAACCAGGTGGGCGTTGGTGAGATTCCAAGTAGCCGGGCCAGTCGCGTTCAATCTGATTGTGCGTCAGCCCTTGCCATTCGCCAACATGGGATTCACGCAAACGAACGTCTGGCTCCATCAGCCCTGCACCGAGACTATTGGCGATAATTGTGGCTGTGGTGCGAGCGCGCATTAAGTCGCTCGAAACGATTGCATCAAACATGCCGAGCTTTTGTGCTGCAGCTCGCGCTTGGTCAACACCGAGGTCAGTGAGTTCAATATCTGCTTGACCCTGCCAACGCCCTTGAGCATTCCATTCGCTCTGGCCATGGCGCAGCATCAGGATTCGGGTAGCGGGGAGCACCCCACGATGATACTTGGGTACGAAGCGTTACTCGCCTGATGTAATGCAGGAAAGGATTTCAAGAAAGAACTGATCAGCCATTGCGACCATTTCTTCATCAGTTCGATCTTGTACGGGGTGAGTGGTGTACACCCGTTTCATACTTGGCAAGCCAAGCGAAACAGATTGTGCAGTACCAGCACTAACGAACTCTTCAGTTGCAACAAAGACACCTGGGATGCCTCGAAGTTCTAGATCTGAAATGTCATGCACACTGCATGACGTGCAACTGCCTCAATCGGCCAGTGCTTCTATGACCAAGTTGCACTGTGTGGCAATTTCTTGCCGCAAGTCAACTGGCGCGGGTTTGGTGAACGTTGGCTTTGAGTATCGCAACACTTTTGCGCCGCGTTCGGTGAGAAGTTCTTCGATGCGATTAAGAAATAGATTTCCGCGCGGCTTTGAAATATCAAGAAGGCCGATGGTGAGGCCTTTGATGCTGGCGGGGCGTGCAAGCAGTTGACGCGTTGCAGGCTTCGACTCATTTGTCGGATCAAGGATGGTGATGCCAGAAGCCATGGGTATCAGTATGTCACGAGCCAACGACTCGGGTCACAGGGTCTGAACCGATTGCGCCATTGGCCCAACCAGCAACTATGGAAGAGAACAATCCGGCTCCGCCACCTGCGTAGGTAAGCAGAATGCCGCCAGGGCGAAACTTTGGCAAAGTGGCATCGCGCAGGTGCGGTGGAACGCCTTCTGCCATCTCGCGTGCGCCACGCACTAAGTCAGCGCCGGGAGTCATAGAACGTTCGGTCAGTTCGGCAATGAGCTTCTCGCGAGACCATCCGGCCTCGGCGTACACGCGACCGTGGTCTGGGCTGATTGTGAGAATCGCATCGAAGCCAATGACCAATTTCGGGTGATGCACAGTTTGTAAACATGCGACAAGCGAATTGGTGAGTTCTTCCGGTGTGCGCGCCAATTGATCAACCACACAGCGAGGTCCTTCACCTGCAAATACCGTGACTGCGTTCTGACCTATTGGAATGCCGCGTTCGGTTGCAAGCGAAGTAAACGGCGATCCAACTTCGTCTTCAGCGAAACAAAACGAAATCTTTCCGGGGTTGCCGTGAGTTGCACGGTCAACTTCGCCGGGGCGCCCACCGCCAACATTGCGAATAGTCAGTTGCACTGCGCGGCCAATGGTGTTGTTTGCTCTGTTGCCTTGACCAAAAGCGTTAATGCCAGAGTTCATGCCAATCGCTCGAGTTCCAGGGCCATTACAAATAATGACTGGGCCAACTGGCATTGTGGTTGCCAATACGCCATGCATGTTGAACTGGTCATTACACACTGCTTCGAGTGCAGCGATAACCCACGGCATGTATTCGGGAAGACAACCGGCCATCACCGCATTGATTGCGATTTTCTCCACAGTGAGTTCCACCAAGTCGGGCGGTGCAATTGCAACCACGTCTTGTGGGTGACGGGTAGTTCCTGTGAGCATCCGTAATACACGTTCACGTGTTGGTGGAATAACAGGGAAGCCGTCGGTCCATCCGCGTGCATACATTGCTTCGAATTCATCTTCAGCATCAGAGAATTCAACAGTGCGCGCGATAACAGGAGAGTCGGTGAACTTGGCACGCAACTTGTCGACGATGTCTGGGTCAACGCTCATCGAACCACACCCGGGCCGCATGGCAGGAAGATCTGTTCCGAGTTCTGGAATTTCAGTGATGCGTTGCCAGTCAGATGCCAACCAACCGAATGTTCGGTCAACTTCTTTTCCGTTCACAATCTTGATCAGCGTGGGAACCGTATCGATGTTGTTGTGCCAGGAGACTGCCAGATCAGAATCGTGAATGGCAGATACTGATTCAGGGAATGTTGGGTCGTCTTGTGTGTAGACCGTGAGTGGCGTGTTGTGTGCGGAGATGTCTTTGAGTACTGGATCAACCATCTGGCACGTGGCGCACTCGCGTTTCACAATGACTACAAATCCATCGGGAAGTACCGGCGCAACAGAACTCATGGCCGAACGCTACTCTGACAGCGGAGGCGTTTGAGTACCTGGTGGGCTTCGCTGTCTTCAAAACAGACGGAACGGGCGAACCCCG
>JBILOM010000169.1:0-5655 GCA_044374495.1 Ilumatobacteraceae bacterium
TAGGTTACTGGCGTACGGGTAGCCTTAAAAATGGTGGGACTAGTAGTTCAAAAATATGGAGGCACTTCGGTCGCCGATCCGGACCGAATTAAGTCCGTGGCGGACCATGTGGCCTTTACGAAGCGCCACGGCAATGATGTCGTCGTGGTTGTCTCTGCCATGGGCAAAACCACCGACAACCTCTTATCTCTGGCCAATCAGGTCTCAGACGTGCACCCTGGCCGCGAAATGGACATGCTTCTCACCACGGGTGAGCGCATCTCCATGTCGCTTCTGTGCATTGCCCTTGCTGGCATCGGAGTTGAAGCCGTCAGTTTCACGGGTTCCCAGGCCGGCATCATCACTGACACCGTTCATACCAAAGCCAAAATCTCAGAGATCAAGGGCGACAGAGTTCGTGAAGCACTTGCCGAAGGCAAGGTTGTTGTCGTTGCCGGTTTCCAAGGCGTCTCAACGGATAAAGAAATCACCACATTGGGTCGAGGTGGAAGCGATACAACTGCCGTTGCTTTGGCCGCTGCATTGAATGCAGATGTGTGCGAGATCTACACCGATGTCACTGGCATCTTCACTGCTGACCCTCGCATCGTGCCTCAGGCGCGCAAGCTTGGCCGTTTGCAATTTGAAGAGATGCTTGAGATGGCTGGTAGCGGCAGCAAAGTTCTTGCGCTGCGCTCAGTTGAATTTGCCCGCAATCACAACGTTCCGATTCATGTGCGTTCCAGTTTCACCTGGGAACACGGCACATGGGTGAGCGACGAAAAATCACAAGGAGACAGCTCAATGGAAGAGCCCATCATCTCTGGTGTCGTACACGATGCCAGTGAATCCAAAGTCACGATTGTTGGTGTGCCAGACAAGCCGGGTATTTCTGCGGCTCTGTTTGAAAGCCTTGCTAACTCAAACATCAATGTCGACATGATTGTTCAGAACACTTCAAAAGATGGTCTCACCGACATTTCTTTCACTGTGCCAAAGGCTGATATGAAAGTTGCAGAAGACATCGTGTCGCGAGTTTCTTCAGAAATCGGAGCAAGTGGCGTTACGCATAATTCCGAAATTGCAAAAGTGTCCTTGGTTGGCGCTGGTATGAAAACCAGCCCCGGTGTTGCTGCGAAGATGTTCCGTGTTCTTGCTGATAACGACATCAACATTCACATGATCTCCACCAGCACTATTCGTGTCTCTGTAGTTATTGCTGCAAAAGACATGGAATCTGCTGTTCGATCACTGCATACAGCTTTTGGTCTTGACTCGGGTACGGCCTATTCGGCACCATTACCCGAGCGCAAGTAGAACGCCTGCAAGACTCTGTAGATGGTGACCGCACGTCGACAACTCATTCCTTGGCGTGCAGCCGGTACGCGTGCAGAGATGCGCCGCAATGCTGACGAAGTAGTTCGCGATACAGGTTGGGTTTTCAACAATCAAACTGGCGCAACACTCACGCTTGAAGAATTTGTTCAAACCGGCGACGCTGAAGTTGATGTGTATCTCGATCGTCTCGGATGGAATTCATTTGCATCAGGTGCAACCATGTTGGAAATTGGTTCTGGCATCGGACGAATGACATCTGCGTTTTCTCGCAAGTTTGCTGTCACCGTTGCAACCGATGTTGATGCTGCTTTCTTAGAACGCTGTCGCGAAACAGTTTCTCGGTTTGGTCGTGTTGGCGGACTTCGCACTGTGCATATTGCTGATGGCAGCACAATCAAGGTTGACGACTCTTCTATTGATGCTGTCTTTTCATACATCACGTTGCAGCACTGCAAAGCCAGTGATGCGCTTGGTCTCACCAGTGAAGCGTTTCGCATCGTGAAGCCAGGCGGATACGTGGCTCTGAACTATCGCACCTGGGTACCTGCTGATTTATTGCTTGTTCCAGCCGGTGGCGTGATGCGCCAGTTGTGGCGTGTTCCTGTTGTCGGGTCTCGGCTATCGCAATGGCGTTGGTCTACTCGCTTTGGCTGGCAGGCCAATCGCCTAGACCCGAAAAGGGTTCTCAGCATGCTTGAAGCATCGGGAGTTGATCTTGATGATGTGGCCATTTTGCATCACCCTGGCAAGCCACAAAAGCCCGTGACATACCGCGGAACCACTGTGGTGCAGCGCGATTTAGACGTCGCTAATAAAAGTCACTGGTGGCTGGTCGCTCGGAGCCATTAGCCTCAACTCCCATGCGTGTAGGAGTAGTCGGAGCAACAGGTCAAGTAGGAAGCGTCATGCGCACCCTTTTGGCCGAACGGAATTTTCCCATCACTGAACTGCGGTTCTTTGCCTCATCACGATCGGCAGGCACCACATTGCCGTGGGCAGGCGGTCACATCACCGTGGAAGATGCCGCTGTTGCAGACCCGTCTGGTCTTGACATTGCATTGTTCTCTTCTGGTGCAACGTCATCACGCGAATTATCACCACGCTTTGCTGCAGCCGGCGTAATTGTTATTGACAACTCAAGTGCGTTCCGCATGGACCCTGAAGTGCCACTGATTGTCAGTGAAGTAAACGGACATCTTGCGCACAACACGCCTAAGGGAATCATTGCGAATCCGAACTGCACAACTATGGCTGCAATGCCCGTGTTGAAGCCGTTGCATGATGAAGCAGGACTGTTGAAACTAATTGCTAGTACATATCAAGCAGTAAGTGGTGCTGGTCTTGCTGGTGTTGATGAACTCGATGAACAAACTCGCGCAATGTATGACAAAGCTGCTGGTTTGACATTTGATGGCAATGCAGTTGCTTCACCTGCCCCAAAGAAGTTCGCACGCCCTATTGCCTACAACGTGTTGCCATTTGCAGGCTCGCTTGTTGATGACGGTCTTTTCGAAACAGATGAAGAAAAGAAATTGCGTTTTGAAAGCCGCAAGATTCTTGAAATCCCTGGGCTTTTGGTTTCAGGTACATGTGTGCGTGTCCCAGTCTTCGCCGGACATTCCATGTCAATCAATGCTGAATTTGCTCGTCCAATTACGGTCGCACGAGCAAATGAGATTTTGTCTAAGGCGCAAGGAGTGTCTCTCGTTGATATTCCAACACCGTTGCTAGCCGCAGGTAAAGACCCCTGCTATGTGGGCCGTGTTCGTCAGGACGAAACAATCGAGAACAATTGTGGGCTTGCATTGTTCTTGTCAAACGACAACTTGCGTAAAGGTGCTGCGTTGAACGCAGTACAAATTGCTGAATTACTGATTAAGTAATTCAGCTGCTGGTTCAGCAACGTCGTCAGCAGAAGCGATTACTTCTTCGATAACTGCTTCAGGCACAGGGACGCCTTCTGCGTAACAACCACCAGCAGCAATCGCGTTGACAGCTTTGCGCAGGCGCAGTGCATCAAGTGGTTTGATGATCCAACCGTTAGCTCCGCTGCGGCGCGCCATGTGAACATCTGCTTCGCGGTCAAGCAACATCAAGATGGGAACGTTAGGCAGAGCGCCACTTGAATAATCAAGGCGAAGGTCCATTGTGATCGCCATGCCGCCCATGCTGCCAACTTGCATGTCAAGGATTGCGATATCTGGTGTGCGTTCAGCAACGGCTGGTGAAACAAGACGACCGTTTGTCACTACTTGGATTGTGGTGGAAGATGAACCAAACACGGCCTGTATTTCATTGAGGACCCATTGGGCGTCTGTCGCGATCAAAATATGCACAAGATGACTTTACTGCCGAGCGGGTGGTGCTGCCAGTTGTTGCGCCAAAGCGCCAATGGAGTCCATGTCGTGAATGTCTGTTGCTAATTCGGTGGCAAACGCAATTGAAACTGCGGGAAACGCCGTTGAAGTTCGCTGAATAAAGGCCTGAATATCCGAATCTGCTCGGTCTGCATGGTCATGTAGGCCAGCGATGAGTTCATGCACGCGCGCAAGGTCGCTTGATTGAGATTGAGCCATGGAGTGTTCTTCAGCGGCAGTGGACGTGCCGAAGTGCGGCGGCATTCGATTTGCGACAATCAGCCGCAACGTAATGCCAAGCCGAGAAAGTTCAGATACGAAATGATCGGCCTCAGTTAATGCGTCAGGTGATGGAGCCGTCACAATGACAAATGAACTTGACGCACTTCGGAGAGTTTCTGCAACCACAAGTGCGCGGCGAGAGAATTCTTCTTCCATTCCGTCGAATGCTCGTAGGAATGCAGCTGTTCCCGTAAGAGTGTCTCCGCCAACAACTGTTGAGATTGCTTTAAACACTGGCTGCATTGCCGCGTTGACTAAGCGAAACCCACCACGACTTGGTGCAACGAGGAATTTGACGATGGGGTGCTTTAAGAATCGCGCAAGACGTTCGGGCGACTCGAGAAAATCAAGAGCATTACGCGAGGGGGGAGTGTCAACAATGATGACATCAAATCGCGGATCTTCGCATAGGTCGTACAACCGTTCTGCAGCCATGTAGTCACGAGTGCCAGACAAAGATCGAGACAAACTGCGATAAAAGGAGTTATCCATTACTTCTTTTTCTCGTTCGGGAGTTGGCGAAGTGTCACGAACTAACGAATCAAATGTCTCTTGAACATCAAGCATGGTGACCCAAAGTTCACCAGTTGTATCAAGAGGAACTCGTTGAATTTCGTTTCCAGTTCCTTCGCCTAATCCGATTGCATCAGCGAGCCTGCGCGCTGGGTCAATGGTGATAACAATGGCGCGCTTGCCTTGTTGCGCAATTTCATACCCGAGCGCCGCCGCAACACTTGTTTTCCCAACGCCACCAGTTCCGCATGTAACGATGACACGGGCAGACAAGCACATATCAATAACTGGTTGTGTGCTCATGGCAAGTCTCGAATCGCTTGTTCAAGATCATCTGCAATTGCATTAATGAGCGCAGATCCTTCACTATGAAGTTGAAGCAGATGAAGTTGTGACTGTTCGAGAGAATCCGTCAGAACTCCAATTGCTTCCGATTGTGCTTCAGCACGAAGTGACAAGTAGTTATATGCATCACGCATTGATGGAAGAAGAATCGCTTCATCTACACGAGGCACGTCAGGATTGCATTTGTTCACAACAATTGGCGCCAGAGCAATGTGTGCTTTTTCCACCAGTTCGTCTGCTGCTTCACATGTCTCGGTGACGGGCGTAATGGCAGCAGTTGTCACCAACATCACCTTGCACCGAGCCGGATCACTGAGCATGGCGAGCACCTCGTCGGCTTGTTGGCTGATTGGCCCAGACCCAATAGCTCGCTTCAGTTGCACGGGTGCCCGCACTAAATCGAGCGCATGACCAGCCGCCGGCCCATCCACGATGATCACGTCGGTTGGGCGTTCGTGTTCGAACGCCTTTATGCGCCCAAGGACCAAAAGATCGTCAAGACCTGGCGCTGTGGTGGCCACCAATTCCATGATTCCTGACCGCGCCAATTGGCGGGAAATCAGCCCTAACCCTTTGGTAGCAAGGTAATCAGCCAGTGCCCGGCCCGGGCTGACGGTTATCTGTTCGAGGAGCTCATGGGGCGTGAGGCCATTGGCTGGCTCATCCAAAGTGACCAAAAGGGTGCGTAATCCGCTGCGAGCTGACAGTTGGGCGAGGGAGGCGGCAACGGTCGATTTCCCAACGCCGCCTTTACCAGCGACAATAAGGACACGCTGTGCCGTGAAAAAAGGGTGTAGTTCCATAAAGAAGGAGAGACCATTGAGGGTAGGCGCAAAAAGAC
>JBILOM010000013.1:0-19165 GCA_044374495.1 Ilumatobacteraceae bacterium
GGTGTCGGCGTCATTACTGCGCAAGAAGCAATTGCTCTTGGCGCAACCGGACCAATTCTTCGCTCGACCGGAGTTGCATGGGACCTTCGTCGTGACATGCCCTACCTGCATTATGACAAAATGGAATTCGATGTGATTGTTGGTCAGTACGGCGATGCCTATGACCGTTACTCAATTCGATTCAACGAAATTCGCGAATCAATGCGCATCGTGTATCAGATTCTTGAGAACATGCCTTCTGGTGACTTCCGTATCCAGAACAAGAAAGTCACGCCACCACCTCGTGCACGCATTGATGAATCAATGGAAGCACTGATTCACCACTTCAAGATCTTCACCGAAGGTTTCAAAGTGCCAGAAGGCGAAGTGTACGTAGCTATCGAAAGTCCGCGCGGCGAAATTGGTTGTTACATCGTCAGCGATGGTTCATCCAATCCGTATCGTATGCATGTTCGTGCGCCGTCATTCGTGAATATTCAAACCATGCCGCACATGATGCGTGGTGGTCTTGTTGCTGACGCTGTTGCAGTTATTTCATCAGTTGATCCGGTACTCGGGGAGGTTGATCGATAATGGCTCGGCTAACAGAAGAAAACGTCCGGCTTGCTCGCGAAATAATTGGCCGCTATCCAAAAGCTCGGTCTGCAACAATTCCGTTGTTGCACTTGGCTCAGGAACAAGACGGTTACGTCACCAACGAAGCTATGTCGCACAT
Organism: Ilumatobacteraceae bacterium; assembly: GCA_044374495.1. Taxonomy (GTDB): domain Bacteria; phylum Actinomycetota; class Acidimicrobiia; order Acidimicrobiales; family Ilumatobacteraceae; genus UBA2093. The sequence goes on from JBILOM010000013.1 coordinate 716, forward strand.
TGGTGAATTAGTCGGAGCATCGTCAGCTGAAGTGTTCGGAACAGCCTCGTTCTACGAGATGTTCAAGTTCGAACCAGTAGGCAAGTACCTCATCAATATCTGCGGCACGATGTCATGTGCATTGATGGGTGCAGAAGAACTGATGCATCATGCGGAAGAACGCCTTGGCATCAAGATGGGTTCCACCACAGCAGACGGGAAATTCACTCTTGAACGCGCTGAGTGTCAGGCTGCATGTACCGAAGCTCCGTGCCTACAAGTGAACTATCGCTATCGCTATCGCGTTACACCAGATCAACTCGACACTCTCATTGATGATTTGTCGGCCGGAACATTGTCTTCAGAGATTCCTGCCCATGGCGTAGTTGCTTCAGTACGCCAGCACATTCCTGCAGAGCGCGGCGTTGGCGCAGTGGCACCTGAATTAGTTACAGAAAATCCTGTGTGGCTTGATGGAAAGGCGGCGCTATGACCGGCGGTACCTGGAAACATGCACCTGGCTTTTATGTCGGTGATCGTCCTCAAGTTGTCACTTCGCGTTTTCAATACGAAGATTCGTACACACTCGAGCGTTACCTAGCAACTGATGGCTATAAAGGTTTGCGCTCAGCACTTGCTCGTCCTGCCGGTGATATTCATGACGAAGTAAAGAACGCCACGGTTCTTGGTCGTGGTGGTGCTGGTTTCCCAGCAGGCAACAAGTGGGGACTCATGCCCCAAGGTGTTTGGCCCCGGTACCTCGTTGTTAATGGCGACGAAAGTGAACCAGGCACATACAAAGACCGCTTGCTCATGGAACGCGATCCACATCAACTTATTGAAGGTTGTCTCATCGCTTCCTATGCAGCTGGTTTGTCGCAATGCTTCCTCTATATACGTGGCGAAATGGCGCTTGCACAAGAACGAGTAGCAGCAGCCCTAAACGAGGCATACGCAGCTGGATACGTTGGCAAGAACATTCTTGGTTCAAAGTTCTCACTTGACATTGTTCTTCACTGGGGCGCAGGTGCCTACGTGGTGGGCGAAGAGACTGCACTAATCGAAAGTCTTGAAGGCAATCGTGGCATGCCCCGCTTGAAGCCACCATATTTCCCTGCAGCAAATGGCTTGTACGGACAACCAACAATTGTTAACAACGTTGAGACTCTCGCCAACCTTCCATGGTTGTTGAATAACGGTGCTGCTGCGTACACAGCAATTGGTACAGCAACTTCACCAGGAACTCGAATGGTTGCAGTTTCTGGACACGTGAATCGTCCCGGTGTATTTGAAATCATCAACGGCATCACAACATTCCGTGACCTCTTGTATGGAGACGAATTCTGCCAAGGCATTCGCAACGGAAATGATCTTAAAGCTTTTGTACCTGGCGGTGGTTCTGCCCCATGGTTCACTCCTGATCAACTTGATCTTCCGTTTGAAGCAAGTCAAGTTGGGCCTGCAGGATCAATGCTTGGTTCCGGTGCAATCATGGTGATGGACTCAACCACGGATATTCCACGTGCTGCCTTAACGCTTACTCGTTTCTATGCCCATGAATCATGTGGAAAGTGCACACCATGTCGTGAAGGCGGAACATGGCTTGAGCGCATTTTGTCTCGCGTAGTTGATGGTAAGGGCACAGATGCCGACCTTGAACAGATCTTTGAAGTTGGCGAATCAATTTGCCCTGGTTCATTCCCGCACGCATCAAATGAGAAACTCGGAATAGCCGCTGTGCCATTTCCGTATCGCATGAACACGATTTGTTTTGTTGGGCCATCTGCATATGCGCCCGTTCACTCCGCTCTTACGTTGTTCCGCAGCGAATTCGAAGCGCGTATTGTGAAGCGCACCATGATCAAAGTAACGGCGGTTTAAGAATGACCACTATTGACACCACCGATACAAACGACATGCCGCCACAAGATCCGAACGCAGTGTCGATCACAATTAATGGCCGCACCGTTGCTGCTCGTAAAGGTGATCTCATCATTGCGGCAGCAGACAGCGTTGACGAGTACATTCCTCGTTTCTGTTACCACCCACGTATGAGTTCTGTTGGCATGTGCCGCCAATGCATGGTTGAAGTTGAAGGCCCTCGCGGCCCAATGATGGTTGTTAGTTGTATGACTCCCGTTGCCGACGGACAAGTAGTGCGCACAGATACGCCGCAAGTGAAGCGTGCACAAGAAGGCATGATCGAATTGCTTCTTGCGAATCACCCACTTGACTGCCCAGTATGTGACAAAGGCGGGGAGTGCCCTCTTCAAGACCAAGCATTCAGTCATGGCGCTGGCGAGAGCCGCTTTGTCGAAGAGAAGCGCCACTATGAAAAGCCAATCGCAATTAGTGACCTGGTATTTCTTGACCGCGAGCGCTGCATTTTGTGCGATCGCTGCACACGTTTTGCTGATGAAGTAGCGGGTGACCCTCTCATCAGTTTCACCCAGCGCGGGAACAACACTCAAGTAATGACGTTCCCTGATGAACCATTTGCTTCATACTTTTCTGGCAACACAGTGCAAATCTGCCCAGTGGGTGCACTTACTGCTTCGCCGTACCGATTCAAGGCTCGTCCGTGGGACCTTGAACAGCGCGAAAGCACATGCACAACATGTTCTGTTGGTTGTCGCACAGTTGTTCAGTCGAGCCGCGATGAATTGTTGCGTTACCAAGGTGTCGATAGTGATCCGGTGAACTGGGGTTGGTTGTGCGACAAGGGTCGTTTCAACTTCCAGTCAACAAATTCAGACGACCGTCTTTCAACTCCGCAACTAAAGTCTGGTGATTCCTTTGTTGCTGCGTCATGGTCTGATGCACTTGAATCAGTTGCTCGTGTAATTCGTCATTCGCGTGAAGGATCAGTAGCAATTCTTGGTGGCGCTCGCGGGACCAACGAAGATGCATTTATGTGGGGTGCTCTTGCTGACGCAGCCGGAATCACAATGCGTGATGCTCAACTTGACGATGGACTTCCCGCATCAGTGTTCTCGTATGCGCAAGCAACAATCGATTCTGCATGTGCTGGTGGCACCGTGATTCTTTTGGCCCCAGACATCAAGGAAGAACTTCCTGTGTTGTATCTCCGTCTTCGTGATGCAGTACAGAAGAAGAGAATTCGACTCATTGAGATTTCATCTCATGAAACCGGTCTGACAAAGTACGCATGGAAGTCAATCCGGGCAGAATCGGGAACCGCTGCTGCAGCTATCCCAGCGCTCATGGCACAAGCTGATGTTGCAGCACAACTTGCATCTGGCCCAGTTGTAGTTGTTGCTGGTCGACCAAACCTTGCAGAGTCTGCAACACACACAATGGACGCTGTGGCTGCTGTTCTGACAGTTGCACCTTCAGCAAGTGTGCTGCCCGTATTGCGTCGCGGCAATGTCCGCGGTGCATTGTCACTGGGGCTAGCCCCACGCAACGGCAATGATGCCGCAAAAATTCTTGAAGCATCAGCGACGGGGAATGTTGATTGCCTCATTCTTCTCGGTGCTGATCCGCTGTCTGATGTTGCAGACGTTGATCTTGCTCGTCGAGGAATTGCAGGTGCAAAGTTTGTGGTTGCTATCGATACCTTCCTTACCGCTAGTGCAGCGCACGCAGATGTTGTATTGCCCGCTGCTGCCTATGGTGAAAAAGACGGCACCACAATGAACCTTGAAGGCCGTGTCACTTCAGTGGTGCAGAAAATCACTCCACACGGAACCTCGCGAGCAGACTGGATGATTGCAGTCGAACTTTTGACTCTTCTCGGACATGAATCGAATTTCACAACTTTGTCAGACATTCAGAATGCAATGTCTGCTGCTGTTCCTGGCTTCGGAAGCACCACTACTGCAGTAGCAATAAAGCGAGATGGTGTTGTTGTTTCTGTCACCCCACCAAGTTCCGCGCCAACTGCAACCAGCGTCGCTGCACCTCGTAACTCGTATGAGTTCCGCCTTGATCTCAGTCGTAAGTTGTTTGACCGCGCAATCGGCACAATCACCAGCCCATCTCTTGAGAATTTGGCTACTGAAGCGAATGTGTTTATTCACCCGCTTGATCTTGATCGCGTGGGTGCTGCTGAAGGAACAAATGTGCGGGTTTCAAATGCGCATAGTTCGATCGTTCTTCCAGTCCGTGCATCATCTTCAATACCTCGCGGAACAGCGTGGGTGCCGTTTAATCAAATCGGTGCTGATGTGCGTGAACTTGTTCGCCGTAATGAATCAATCATTGACGTCAGAATTGAGTCGATGTGAGCGCAGTAATTTTCGCTATTGATCCTCTTCTGGAAGGCGACGTTCTTTGGACGCCGCTACTAATTGTCCTTGTAAAGGTTCTTTTGGTATTCGTTGTCGGCTTGGTCGCAACAATGCTGATGGTGTGGTTCGAGCGCAAAGTTATTGCTGGTATGCAGAACCGAGTTGGCCCAAACAAAGCTGGCCCGTGGGGAATTTTGCAAACCTTGGCAGACGGAATCAAGTTGTTCTTTAAAGAAGACCTCATCCCAGAACGTTCTGACCGCTTTATGTTCCGCTTGGCTCCGTACCTTGCGTTGGTCCCAGCGTTTCTTGCTTTTGCAATCATTCCGCTTGGTGGAGATTTCCGTGATGGCAAGGGTGGTCTCGTCACTTTGTTTGGACATCAGACTCGTTTGCAATTAGCTGACCCTCCTGTCGGAGTGTTGTTCGCTTTAGCGATTTCCTCAATTGCTGTGTACGGAATCATGTTGGCTGGTTGGTCGAGTGGTTCTAAATACCCATTGCTTGGTGCTGTTCGCGCGTCAGCACAGATGGTTTCTTATGAAGCTGCTCTTGGCTTATCACTAGGTGCAGTTCTGTTGGTGTCTGGCACGTTGTCAACTGCTGGCATTGTCAACATGCAATCGTCTATCGGAAACTGGAACATTGTGGCAACAGGTTTTGTACCGTTTGTCATCTTCCTCATTGCCGCTACGGCCGAATTGAATCGACCACCGTTTGACTTAGTAGAAGCAGAACAAGAACTGGTGGGTGGATTCAACACTGAGTACTCGTCGATTCGATTCGCTTTGTTCTTCCTGGCTGAGTTCATGAACACAGTCACAATGTCTGCGCTGATTGTGACTCTGTTTTTTGGCGGTCCTCAGCCAATCGCAATTGGAAATACCACTTTGGATATTCCATTCATTCCGAATGCAATTGAGGGCACTGTCTGGCTTCTTCTCAAGGTTCTCGTGTTCCTCTATGTATACGTATGGTTCCGTGCCACTCTTCCTCGTTTCCGTTACGACCAACTCATGGACTTGGGTTGGAAGATTCTGATACCTGGTTCCCTTGGTTGGTTCATGCTTCTTGCTGCACAGCGAGTGGGCAGAGATGCAGGATGGGATCAAATGGTGGTCACACTTGTGACGGCACTTGTTTTGATAGCCGGCTACGGGTTACTGCTTGCCGCACAACATGTCAGTCGCGTTAATCGTGAGAAGGATGGAGCGAGCTTCTAATGGGCTACTTCGGAGGATTTCTTGTCACCATGCGTCAGCATGGTGCACGTAACAAGGTCACTACTGAATATTCAGGTGGCCGCGTATTTCGTCGCAAAAACAACGACGTAAAAGACGAAAAGATCGACAAGCCAGAGCGCATGCATGGCCGTCATGTACTAAATCGTTATGAAGACGGAATGGAAAAGTGCATCGGTTGTGAACTGTGCGCCGGTGTGTGTCCTGCAAAGTGCATTTACGTGCGCGGAGCCGATAACAATCCCGACAATCCAACTTCTCCAGGCGAACGCTTTGGTTTCATGTACGAAATCAACTACTTGCGTTGCATCCATTGTGATTTGTGCGTGGAAGCATGCCCAACAGAAGCCATTACAGAGACAAAATTGTTTGAGTTCTCCTTCACTAATCGTCAAGACGCCATTTACACGAAGTCTGAATTGCTAGTGGACAACCAAGGTATGCCTCAGCATCTCCCATGGGAAGACTGGCGACCTGGCGAAGACCAGAACACTTCTGGTTGGATGCGCGCTACTGCATCTGCCGGTAGCGAGGATTTTGTTGGGGTTGTTTCTTGGGGTGGGGAACTTGGTTACGGCGTTCGTCCTGCAGAGCCCACACAAAACATCAGTGATGAATCTGAGTTGGAAAACTGATGGAACTCTTTGTTTTTGTAGTTGCTGCAGCCATGGTGCTTATTGGCGCATTAGGAGTTGTGACTCGGTCTAACCCAGTGCATGCCGCCATGAGCCTTGTTCTTACGCTGTTTGGTATTGCTGTGATGTTTGTATCTCACAATGCGCATTTCTTGGCAGCAGTGCAAGTCATTGTGTACGCCGGTGCAATTGTGGTTCTGTTCTTGTTCGTGATCATGTTGCTCGGCGTCGATAAGGCAGAAGACCTCAGTGTCGAACCAATCACTAATCAGCGCCCTCTTGCAGTGATTATTGGTGTTGGTATAAGCGCCATCGTTATCGCAGCAATCGTTTCGTCTCGGTCTGGGCTCGGCCCATCGGGCAAAGGTGTCAATGAGACCACACTTGAATCTCCTGATGCAAACATTCGCCAACTTGCCCGGGTGATTTTCAGCGACAACGTTTTTGCTTTTGAACTCACTTCAGTGCTGTTGTTAGTTGCGGTTATTGGCACCGTAGTGATGGCTCGTAAAACCAAGTCTGTAGGGACCGGGAAATGAGTGTCATGTTTTCTCTTGCAGAGCCAACATCAACGTGGTATCTCGTACTGTCGGCAGTGTTATTTGGTATCGGCACCATTGGTGTCATGGTGCGTCGCAACCCTCTCATCATGTTCATGTGTATTGAATTGATGTTGAACGCTGTGAACCTCTCCTTCGTTGCACTATCTAGCCAAATTGCCAACATTGACGGTCAAGTTGTCGTTTTCTTTGTTCTCGTAGTTGCTGCTGCTGAAGTTGTTGTAGGTCTTGGCATCATCGTTTCCATCATGCGACGACGCACAACTTTGACAGTCGACGATATGTCAGGACTGAAGGGGTAGTTGCCATGTTGGATCTTGTTTGGCTTATCCCTGCATTGCCGCTAGCTGGCTTCTTATTGATTCTGCTGTTCGGCAGAGTTCTTGGTGAACCTCGTGCCGGAATACTCGCAACGGTAATGACTGCATCGTCATTTCTTGTAGTGGTTGGAGTGTACTTCGATCTTCTGTCTCGCACTGCAGAAGAGCGTCACCATGTCGTCACCTTGTTCTCGTGGCTGCCAGTCGGGTCGCTACAAGTTGATGTGGCTCTCTTGGCAGATCCATTGAGCATCACAATGGCCCTCTTTGTTACCGGAATCGGATCCCTTATTCACTTGTACTCAATTGGCTACATGCATGGTGATCCGAAGTTCTCGAAGTTTTTCTTGTATCTCAACCTTTTTGTTTTCTCAATGTTGATGCTGGTGCTCGGTGAAAACCTTCTTGTTACCTTCCTTGGTTGGGAAGGTGTAGGCGCTTGCTCATACTTCCTCATCTCGTTTTGGCACACACGTGACTCTGCAGCAACTGCAGGAAAGAAAGCTTTTGTGACGAACAGAGTTGGTGACTGGGGGATGATGGTCGCCATGTTCCTTGCGTTCTCTTCAGTCGGAACATTGTCGTACGCAGGCATTAACGCTGCTGCAGACGGTGGAAAACTTGCTGCAGTCACCGCAACCGGAATAGCAATGATGCTGTTTGTTGGTGCATGCGGAAAGAGCGCACAGTTGCCGCTATATATCTGGTTGCCTGATGCGATGGAAGGCCCGACTCCCGTCTCGGCTCTTATTCACGCGGCCACCATGGTTACCTCTGGTGTATTCCTCTTAACGCGCATGGCGCCAGTACTTCACGCGTCATATCCGTGGGCAGGAGATGTCATTGCCACTGTCGGTGCTCTTACTGCGTTGTTTGCAGCCACTATTGCAGTAGCTCAAACTGACATCAAAAAAGTATTGGCATATTCCACGGTCTCTCAACTTGGTTTCATGTTTCTCGCCATCGGTTCTGGTGCATACGCTGCAGCAATTTTCCACATGGTGACTCACGCGTTCTTCAAAGCACTCTTGTTCCTCGGTTCCGGATCCGTTATTCATGGCATGCATCATGAACAAGACATGCGCAAGATGGGTGCCCTTCGCAAACTGATGCCAATCACTGGGTTCACCTTCATTATTGGCTGGTTGGCAATTGCTGGCATCCCACCCTTCGCAGGTTTCTGGTCAAAGGATGAAGTTCTTCTCTACGCGTTTGCAAACAATCGTCTTCTTTGGCTCATCGGAGTTATCACTGCACTCTTGACCGCCTACTACATGACTCGCCAAGTCATCATGGTGTTCTTTGGTGAAGCACGTTGGAATGACCATGCAGAAGAAAATGGTGCGCACGGTGATCACACGCCGCATGAAAGCCCATGGACAATGGTGACACCACTCGTTGTACTTGCCGGTTTGTCAATTGTTGGCGGAGCAATGCAGTTGCCGTTTTCAAAGAGCACACATTTCCTTGAACATTGGCTTGAACCAGTAATTCATCATTCGGAGGTGTCAATCTCTGGCTCATGGGCATATAGCAACAAGTGGCTGTTACTAGTAGTTGCAATCATTATTGCTGTGGCCGGTGTCGTTGCCTCCATAGCGGTATATGCCAAAGGCAAATTCAAAGTTATCGAGCCGAAAATACTTGCTGATGCATGGCGATACGACTCTGCTGTATCTGCAATAGTCGGTGGTCCAGGCCGAGCAGCCTTTGGTGGCGTTGCTGCATTCGATGCGAAAATTGTCGATGGTGCAGTGAATGGAATTGGTACCGAAGTTCGTGCTGCCAGTGGCCTCTTGCGCAAAATGCAGAGTGGACTTGTCCGCTCGTATGCATTTGTTATTGGTCTTGGCGCAGTAGTGCTACTCGCTTGGTTCCTTCTGAGAGGAATTCTCTAATGCACGCTTCTTTCCCGATTCTGTCGGCTCTTGTCCTATTGCCAATTCTTGGTGCAATTCTCATCACCGTTATCAGCAACAAGCATCTTGAGTACGTGAAGCTAATCGCGATGCTATTCAGCATTGGTGTTGGCGGCATGTCAATCTGGCTACTGGCTTCCTTTCATTCTGATGATTCTGGGTTCCAGTTTGTTTCTCAACATGATTGGGTGACTGCGTGGGGAATTTCGTGGCATCTTGGTGTTGATGGTGTTTCTTTATTCCTCGTAGTGCTCACCGGAATACTTTTCCCGCTAGTGATTCTTGGTGTTGATCCACATCATGATCACAAGCGCTATTTGGCGTGGTTGTTGTTGCTTGAAGCTGGTGTGATGGGAAGTTTCCTCAGCCTCGACCTCTTCTTGTTCTTCATCTTCTTTGAAATTGTTCTTGTGCCGATGTATTTCCTCATTGGTGGATGGGGATACGACAAGCGTGTCTACGCAGCTACCAAGTTCTTTTTGTATACCATGCTTGGTTCAGCGTTCATGTTGGTCGGCATCATTGCTACCGCTGTCCTCGCGCGTCGAGATATTGGGTACATCACCTTTGACTTGGTGACACTTGCTGAACAAGCAAGTTTTGCTACGAATACAGGCCGTTGGCTGTTCGTATCTTTTGCTATTGCTTTTGCCGTGAAGGTTCCCATTTTCCCGCTTCACACCTGGTTGCCCGATGCGCATACACAAGCACCAACTGGTGGCTCTGTCATCTTGGCTGGTGTGCTGTTGAAAATGGGAACGTATGGGTTCCTTCGTTTCGGCCTGTACTTGTTCCCAGATGCAGCCGTGTGGGCAAAACCGGTACTGCTAACACTTGCTGTCATCGGAATTATCTATGGTGCAATCGCAGCAACAATGCAGACTGACCTGAAGCGACTCGTTGCCTATTCTTCGGTCGCCCACCTTGGATTTATCGTTCTCGGTATTTTCGCCATCACATCACAATCGCTTACAGGCAGTGTGATGCAGATGGTGAACCACGGTATTTCAACTGGAGCATTGTTCTTGTTGGTCGGCATGATTTACGAACGTCGTCACACCCGTGAAATCGCAGAGTTGCGGGGTATTCAGTCTGTTGCCCCAATATTCTCTGCGGCATTCATGATCGTGATGTTGAGTTCAATTGGTGTTCCGGGACTTAACGGATTCGCCGGAGAGTTCCTGATTCTGATTGGTTCTTTCCAGTCCGCACGGTGGTGGACCATTGTCGCTGCGACCGGTGTCATTCTTGCTGCGCTCTATTTGTTGTGGGCATACCAGCGCGTATTCCATGGTGAACCAGATGAGGCGAATTCCACTTTTGCTGAGTTGACTTTGCGCGAAGGCGCACTGCTGATGGTGTTTATTGGCCTCATCGGATTTACGGGCATATATCCAAAGCCGATGCTTGATCGAATTGAACCCAGTATTGACAAATTGATGGAACATGTGGTCTCTCATAGTGACTACAAGGCACCAACCACACCTGAAGTTAAAACACCTGAAGAAAAAACACCTGAAACAACGAAGGTAGAAGGTCACTGATGGTTTTTGCATCGACACTCGACGGCCCATCAATTCCTTGGGTTGAACTAATTCCTGTTCTTTCTTTGTTGGCAGGTACATGCTTCCTGCTTCTCGTCGGTTCACTCGTTCCCACATGGCCCCGCCGTGGTTATGCGTGGGTAGCCGGTATCTCTACGGCTGTAGCTCTCGTTGCAAACGCTGTGAAGTGGAACGACTTGTATTACGTCAAGGGCCAGACATTCTTTGCTGATGTAATTGCCATTGACAGATTCTCGGTTCTTGCCAGCATTGCGATTTGTATCTCTGTGATTTTGGCCGCACTTATGTTGTCGGCCTATTTGGTTCGAATGAATGCAGACGGTCCCGAACTGTATGCCCTATTACTCACTTCTGCCATCGGTGCATTAGTGATGGTGGCTGCTAACGAACTCATTGTGTTGTTCCTCGGTCTTGAAATCTTGAGTCTGTCGCTGTATCTACTGGCGGCAAGTAATCGAGATCGTGAACAGAGCCAAGAATCTGGCTTGAAGTACTTCATTCTTGGTGGCTTCTCGTCTGCCTTTTTCTTGTACGGAGTTGCCCTGATCTTCGGCTCAACGGGCAGCACAAAGATCTCGGGTATAGGTGCGGGACTGTCAGGGAACATCTCCATCATCAATACAGACGCGATGTTGCTCGTAGGAATTGGCTTGTTGTTAGTCGGCCTCGGATTCAAAGTATCTGCAGCGCCATTCCATGTGTGGACTCCCGATGTGTACGAAGGAGCGCCAACTCCGGTCACAGCGTTTATGGCATCGGCCGGAAAAGTTGCGGCGTTTGCAGCACTACTTCGAATTCTGATGGTGGGTCTTGAACAGCGTGCTGATGATTGGCGGCCAGTTGTGTGGGCACTCGCAATGCTGACCGTATTTACTGGTTCGATATTGGCCGTAGTTCAGACCAACGTAAAACGCATGTTGGCCTACTCGTCGATTAGCCATGCCGGTTTCATTTTGGTCGGAGTAGAAGCAGCTAGTCATATGAGTGGCGACGGTGTTGCAACGTCGATGAACTACCTGGCCATCTACACCGTGTTGGTGATGGGTTCATTTGCAATTGTGCTCGCAATGTCTGGCAATACTGATGGAGAAACCAACCTCTCTGACTTCAAGGGTCTGGCTAAGCGTCGCCCTGCATTGGCGCTGGCGTTCACTGTTCTACTTTTCGCTCAAGCTGGTGTTCCACTGACAGCAGGGTTCGTTGCAAAATTCGCTGTTATCAAATCATCTGTAGAAGCAAACTCGTACGTACTTGCAATTGCTGCCATGGTGGCTGCTGTTATTGGTGCTTACTTGTACCTACGTATTGCAGTCAGTATGTGGCTCGAAGAGCCAGCATCAGATTCTGAGATCTCAGTAGACCCAGCAGTCATTGTTGTAATAGCAATCTCTGTTGCTGCAACTCTCGTTGTTGGGTTCTTCCCAGAGTTGCTTCTTCAAGCCACGCGCCTTGCGCGTTTTGCGCCTCGCTAATTCAGCTGGCGTGAGAAATCAGGGTATTAAACAAACCCTGTTGTGACGGATCATCGCGGGCGGTGTCTTCTGGGTGCCACTGCACTGCCACAATCCATGTTGATCCCGTATGTTCGACCGCTTCAATCGTGCCGTCTTGGTGTGTACCGACAACAACAAGGCCTGGTGCAACTTTTTCAATGGCTTGATGATGCACTGAATGAATCAGTGGTTCAGTAGTTCCCATTGCTTGAGCCAAACGTGATCCGGTGACTACTTGAATTCCGTGCATCGTGTCTCGATGATCTGGAGTTGTCTTGAGGTGTTGAATAAGAGTGCCGCCAAGTGCAACATTCAAAACTTGTTGCCCGCGACAGACTGCGAGGACTGGAATGTCGCATTCCATAGCCCGATGCAGCGCTGCAATCTCAAAATCATCAACAAGCTCATTGACTCCGAATAAGCGTGCCCATTCAGTTGCTCCGTATTTGGACGGGCTGACATCGCCTCCACCAATCATCAGCATTCCATCGCAGCGAGCAATAGTTTCAGCAATGATTGTCATGTCGTCAGTAGGTGGCACTAGGACTGGCAAGCCTCCTGCACGATGGATGGCGTCAATGTAGTTCTGGCCACAACTTGTAACCGGTGTGCGGTGTCCTGTTGCTTCAGGACTCATACGCCCTGGAATTGCAATCAGTGGCTTGCTCATCCGGCTTCTACTTCGTCGGCCTCGTATCCGGCATTGCGTACAGCGGCAAGGACTTCATCAGCATGATCACGGCCACGAACTTCTAAGACAGCTTGAACTCCAGTTTCGCGAACATGCAAACTCACGCCTTCACGAACGTGTTCTACTTCAACCAAGTTGGCACCTGTTTCTGCGAACAATGTAAGTAAACGAGCAAGTCCACCTGGTCTGTCAGAGATACGAACAAACAAGATAAGCCTGCGACCAGCTTTTGTCTCATTACGACGAATGAGCCCCGGAAGAATACCGAGGTCAACATTGCCTCCCGACAGAACTACGCATGTTGTACCAGTTTGAGCTGGTTTAACATGACCACTCATTAGTGCAGAAACACCAACGGCTCCACCACCTTCAACGTAAAGTTTGCCGCGGTCCATGAGTAGAACCATCGCATCTGCAACAAGGTCTTCTTCAACAACAACAATCTCATCAACGTATTTTTCGATAAGTGGTCGCGTGAAAGCACCCGGCATCTTCACTGCAATTCCATCTGCAAGTGTGACGATAGGACCATCGGGCGGGGGCGATCCGGCATATGGCGCGCATGCACGCACTTGAACACCAATAACTCGAATTTTTGGGTTGAAAATTTTCAGTGCCATTGCAACACCACCAGTCAATCCGCCTCCGCCAAGTGGAATCATCACCAGAGATAAATCTGAAATGTCTTCTAGTAACTCGAGACCAAGAGTTGCTTGTCCGGCGACAACAACGGGGTCGTCATACGGATGACAGAAATTCATTCCTGTTGCATCTGCATGTCGTTGCGCTGCAGCGACAGCGTCAGACAATGTGTCTCCACCTTCGCTAAGAATCGCACCGTACGAACGCACGGCTTCCATCTTTGATAACGACGCACCAGCCGGAACAAATATCTCACACGGAACATTGTGATGTCGTGCCGCAAATGCAATTTCTTGTGCATGGTTTCCGGCACTGCCCGCCACCACGCCGTTCTTCACTGAATCCCCGAGCGACGCAAGTTTGCTCATGGCACCGCGAATTTTGAAAGACCCTGTGCGCTGCAAGTTCTCAGCTTTGAACACCACATTTCCGCCGTACCGTTCGGATAATGCAGCTGACTCGGTGATGGGGGTGCGCTTGACTACCCCTAATCCGGCACGTCGAGCCGCTTCGATGACGGCAGAATCAATTGGGATAGCAGTCATCAGCCCCTACCGTAGTGGGCATGCGCGCTGTACTCATCGCTAATAGTGAGGATGCTGATCCAGGATTCGTTGGTCGTGCCTTGCGTCAACGCGGATACTCATTCACCGAGTTTCTTCGAGAAGATCACCAGAATTGGCCTTCCCTTGACAGCTTTGACTTAGTTGTGGCCATGGGTTCCAATTGGAGCACGTACTGGGACCACGTGGCTGAGCCAGTTCGCGCCGAACAGACCTTGCTCGCCGAGGCCGTCTCTCGGGGTATCGGAATTCTCGGAATTTGCTTTGGAGCCCAGCAACTTGCGGTCACCCTTGGGGGAGAGGTGACCCGGGCCAAAACCCCTGAAATCGGTTGGTACCAGGTGTTTGCGGTGGCTGAAGCAACCAAATCGACCCCTGATTGCCTCACCCGAGGCGACTGGATGCAGTGGCACTACGACCGTTTCAGCGTTCCGGCTGGGGCAACAACCCTCGCCGATTCCCCCGTTGGACCCCAAGCCATGGTCTGTGGCAGGGCGCTTGGCCTCCAATTTCACCCCGAGGCGTCTGAATCGATTGTGCGATTGTGGATGTCTGGCCAGGGGGGCGACGAATTAGCCGCCATCGGATTGACCCCCGATGAATTGATGCATGAGACGAGTTCTCGGATTGCCGATGCCGAGGCGAGGTGCGATGAATTGGTCGCCTGGTTTTTAGAAAACATCGCACAAAGGCACATGGCATAACTGGCCGTTGACCCAATGGGAAGTTGGGGCGATAGTGAGTCCCCGTAGTAGTTTTGGACGTGATGTCCCCCTTCTTACGGTCCTATCTCACGGTTGTGTGGTTTGGACTGGCCTCCTTTCTTGTCGCCGGCTTGCTGCTTGGAATTTCGGCACTCATTCGTCCGAATAATCCCAACGCAGAAAAACTGCTCACCTATGAAAGTGGTGTTGATCCAGTTGGTGACGGTTGGTCACAAAGCCAAATTCGCTATTACGTCTTTGCACTGTTGTTCGTCATCTTTGATGTTGAAGCAGTCTTTATTTTCCCGTGGGCTACTCAACTCGAGCGGTACGGAATGTTTGGCCTTGTAGAGATGGGCATTTTTGTCGCCATCTTGTTACTTGGCCTTGTCTATGCGTGGCGCAAAGGCGTCCTTCGCTGGGTCTAGGAACAAGGGTTTAATTATGGGTCTTGTAGATCGTGGTCGGTTGGGCAAACCGCTGACACAACTTTTCAATCTTGGTCGTTCGTACAGCCTTTGGGTCTACCAATGGGGTCTTGCATGTTGTGCAATCGAAATGGGTGCAGCATTCGGTTCGCCTCGTTATGACGTTATGCGTCTCGGAGTTATTCCTCTTCCTGCTTCACCGCGTCAAGCAGACCTTGTAGTTATCTCTGGAACTGTTACAGACAAAATGGCACCAGCAATCAAGCGTTTGTATGAGCAGATGCCTGAACCGAAGTACGTCATTTCAATGGGTTCGTGTGCAAACTGCGGCGGACCATATTGGGATAGCTACTCAGTAACAAAAGGTATTGACCAAATCATTCCAGTTGATGTTTATGTACCTGGTTGCCCACCACGTCCTGAAGCTTTGCTTGAAGGAATTGTGTTGTTGCAACAGCGCATCAAGAACGAAGACATGGGCGCGCGTTGGCGCGGCGAAGGCATGAAGTCAATGTATGTCGACGGAGCAACTGCAGAAAAGGGAGGTATCCCCGTTGTCGTCAACAACTGATACCCCAACTGAAACTCCACGCGACGATGTTCGCGATGCGGAAATCGCTCGTGTGTGTGCAGCGCTCGGAAACTCTGTTGTCGATTCGCTCGTTAAACCTAATGATGACATGTGGATTCGTGTTACAGCTGATGCATGGCGTTTAACAGCCGAAACTCTGAAGAGTCTTGGCTATACGTATTTCGGTTTCATTTCAGCAATTGACTGGTTGCCATCTCCCTACGGTCGTGGTGAAGATGATCCAACTGCGCCGCCAATCGAGCGCAGCAGTGTTATCAAACAGGGTTATGCAGGTGGCGATACTCGCTTCCAAGTTATTGCGCGTCTTGTGCAGCCATTCACCACTCTTGGTATCAATATCAAGGTCGACGTTGATGATTCGTTAATGGCCGTTGACTCATGGTCACAAGTTTTTGCGGGTGCAAACTGGCACGAGCGTGAAACACATGAGATGTTTGGCATTGGCTTCAACGGACATCCTGACTTGCGCAATATGTATTTGCCATCAGATTTTGAGGGGCACCCACTTCGTAAAGATTTCCCGTTGCTTGCTCGCATGGTGAAGCCTTGGCCCGGAATTGTTGATGTCGAACCACTTCCTGGTGACGACAGTGAAGAGGAAGGTGACGCATCATGAGTCTTCTAGGCGATCGTCAACAACTTGCGTACATCGCAGCACAAGCAGCTGATGCGCGTGTCAACGTAGAACTTGAAACAGAGGGCATGACTCTCAACATCGGGCCACAGCACCCCGCAACACACGGAACTTTGCGCATCATTGCGCGTCTTGACGGTGAGCAAGTTCTATGGGCAGACCCATCGTGCGGTTACATGCACCGTGGTTACGAAAAACTCACTGAAGTTCGTTCATACCCACAAGTCACAGCGTTGGTAAACCGCATTGACTGGCTCGGATCATTTGCAAACGAAGTTCCTTTCATCCTTGCTGCCGAAAAATTGATGGGCGTTGAAGCTCCATCACGTGCACAACACATTCGCACCATCTTGTTTGAATTGTCACGTATTGCAAACGTCACCTTGTTCCTTGGTGATCTTGGTGTGCAGCTTGGTGCTGTTACGCCAGTGTTCTTTGCATTCCGTGACCGTGAATATGTCTTGAACCTTATTGAAGGCGCAACTGGTGGACGTTTCCATCCAAACTTCGACCGCATCGGCGGATTGAAAGACGATCTTCCTGCAGGCTTTATTGACGAGACTCGCAATGTCATGAAGAAGCTTCGTGGCTTCTGCGATCAAATCGAAGACCTGTTGTTCGGTAACGAAATCTTCCAATCACGTACACGTGGAATTGGTGTCATTCCGAAAGATGTTGCATTGCAGTACGGACTATCCGGTGCAAACTTGCGTGCAAGTGGCGTCGACTGGGATCTTCGTCGCGATCAGAAGATGCCTCTTGCGTACGACAAAGTTGACTTCAAAGTCATCACTCACCCAGACGGCGACTCGTTTGCTCGTTGCTGGGTTCGCTTGCAAGAAGTTCGTGAATCAACACGCATCGTTGATCAACTTCTTGACACAATTCCTGCTGGTCCAATCATGGCCAAAGTTCCAAAGATCATCAAGGTCCCTGAAGGTGAAGCATGGGTCTCAACTGAGAACCCTCTCGGCGAAATGGGTTACTACGTTGTTTCTCAAGGCGACATGGGGCCATTCCGCGTCAAGATTCGCAGCGCATCATTCAACAACATCTCGATTACTCCGTGGCTGTTGAAGGGTGTCTATGTTCCAGACATCATCACCATTCTTGCTTCGTTGTATTTCATTCTCGGAGACATTGACCGCTGATGAATCTTGCAACTCTTCTTTCTGCTGATCTGCCGTATTGGGCACAATCACTTCTTCGCGTTTTAGGCGGACTTGTTGCAGTACTTCTTCCAGCCGGAACAGTGGTGTATCTGTTCCTGTTCAAGATGATGTCGTTCATGCAGTCACGTCTCGGACCAATGGAAGCCGGTCCACAAGGATCCATGCAGCTTTTTGCTGAAGTGGGCAAGTGGTTGCAGAAAGAAGATATTTACCCAGCTCGCGCTGACAAGTTCATCTTCAAGTTGGCTCCGCTGATTGTTTTGGCAAGCACATTCCTTCTTGTTGTTGTGGTGCCGTTTGGCCCTGACGCGATATTTACTGACTTCGAAGCCGGAGTGTTTTATGCGCTTGCCGTGTCGTCAGTTTCGGTTCTCGGAATTTTGATTGCTGGTTGGGCTAGCGCAAACAAGTATTCATTGCTTGGTGGTTTGCGCGCAGCTGGTCAGCTCATTGCGTATGAACTGCCAATGGTTCTTGCAGTAGTTGGTGTTGTCATTCAGGCGGGCACCATGAATCTTCAGCAAATCGTTGTCGCGCAAAATGCAGGCTCAATGTTCGGGTTCAGCAGCCTTGGTAATCCGTATGTGCTCACACAGTTCGTCGGTTTCATCGTGTTCATGATTGCGGTACAAGCCGAACTGACACAGACTCCGTTTGACATGCCCATTGCTGAATCTGAACTCGTGTCTGGATACATGACTGAATACTCGGGCTTCCGATTCCTCATCTTCTTCATCGGTGAATTTGCAACTGCTGGCGTGTTCTCCATGATCGCGTCGGTTCTGTTCCTCGGTGGTTGGGGAGTTCCGTTCTCATGGTTTGGTTGGACCACAATCGACAGCATTGACAACTGGATGAACATTGTCGGACCACTTATCTTGTTCACCAAGATGATTGTCATTGTCTTCTTCATCATGTGGGTGCGCTTTTCATTCCCACGTTTCCGCGAAGATCAATTGCAGAAGTTCGCTTGGAAAGTTCTTATCCCCGTATCGCTTGCCAACATCATGGTTACAGCAATTCTGAAGGTGGCGTTCTAATGGCAAAAGTTCCTGGTCT
>JBILOM010000014.1:0-18847 GCA_044374495.1 Ilumatobacteraceae bacterium
CAGTGAGAATTAATGGAATCGTTGGCCAGTCATGAGAGGGAAGTCGTTTTTCAATCACGGCTCGTCGAGTTGCTTCATCAACTGTTGCCGCCGCAAGTGCAAGTTCGCCGATGCGAATGCGTTGTTCATCAGTGGTGGTTCCTCCCAATGCCATTTCACCAAAGATGGTTGCAAGCGCTTCAAGATCTAGTTGAGGGGAAATCTCATGGTGGCTTTGCGCAGTCTGTGATGCGTAGAGGTCTGCAAGGTCTGTACCCGAAAGAATCTGGGCGCCCACAGTGGAACCAGCAGAGGTGCCCACCACAAGGTCAAGGCCGGAAATGATGTCATGGCCGGAATCTCGTAATCCCATAAGGACTCCTGTTTCCCACGCAACACCCGTTACTCCGCCGCCCGCCAATACCAATGCATGTGTCATGCCTTATGTTTAGCCGTTGCCGAGCCGAAGGTAATTGTTGCAACTTTGTTTCGTGTGAGGCGTGGCTTGTTCTGGCTACATACACTCCATGGAGATATGGAAAAACAGCCAGACGCAAGCGCACTAGAGCCCTATGCCGATGATCTGTATCAAGCCGTCACGCGAGCAATTCCACGTTGGATAACTACTCAGGTATCAGAAATTGCATCTTTGAGTATTGATGAAACGTCGCAGGAGTTTCAATCTGCCTTGGCCGATGTAGCGAAACAAACACATCAAGAGGCATCCCAGAATTTGCTGACACTGCTGGTGACAGATGTTGATGCACAACAGTCGAATCCGTTACATGTATTGCGCGCGTCAACGTCTTTTGCAACTCAGATGCTGCAGACTTTTGGTGCCGAACCCGCACGTCGTGATGAATATGAAGTGCGCGCAATGCCACATGACGTTTTCTCGATTGGTCCGTTGACATGGAGAGACCTTGGTGAAGAAGTCCATGATGCTGGAATCTCTTGGGGCGCATGGAAGGCAGCAACTATCCTGACTCGTCGACGTGCGGATGGAAGTATCCCGTCATGACATCGCGTGCTGAAGTTATTGCAGATCTGTCACTCAGTGGTATCGCTGCATGCAATGCGTTGTCCGATGTGACTGATGCATGGTTGACAGAAATCTTTAATGCGGCAACCGCTGGAGAGAAGAAACGTGACGACATTGTTCTGATTGCGGTAGGTGGGTATGGAAGACGTGAGCTAGCACCACATAGTGATCTTGACATTCTGCTGGTACACAAATCAGTAAAGAACATTGGTGATATCGCATCAAGAATGTGGTACCCAATTTGGGATGCGGGTATCAAACTTGGTCACGCAGTTCGTACACCCAAAGAGACCATTCAGTTATGTTCCACAGATCTTGATACCGCCACAGCTTTAGTAACTGCTCGCGTAATTGCTGGTAACCAAAAACTTGGAAACGAACTAATTAGTGAAGCATCTTCAAGTTGGAAGAAAAACGGCCGTCAATGGTTGGTGCAATTACATCGGCGAATCATTGAGCGTTATGCAAAGGATGGGGAAGTCGCGTTTCTTCTTGAACCAAACCTCAAAGAAGGTCTCGGTGGTCTGCGTGACATCCATGCTTTGCAATGGGCAGTTGATGCTGGATTAGAGCTTTCATCTGATGACCGTAGGCAATTAACTAGGTGCAATGACGTCCTGCTTCGAGTGCGCGTTGCACTTCATCGTCATGTTGGTAGAGCAAATGAAATCTTGCGACTAGAAGATCAAGCGCCTGTTGCACCGATGGCCGGATACGCCACTGATGATCAGTTGATGGCTGCAATTGCTGAAGTCGGACGCGAAGTAGCATGGATTGCAGATGAGGCATGGGCGCAACTAGACCCACCAGCAGATCGTTCTCCTATTGCGCAACCATTGGCACCAGGAGTGCATCTATTGAACGGTGAAATTCACCTAGATGATGCAGTCAATGTCGCTGACGATCCGACATTGTTGCTCCGAGTTGCAACAGCTGCTGCGCGTCTTGGAGCACGTGTCGATCGTGCATCTCTCAATCGCCTTGGTGAGTCATCCCCCCAGTGGCCAGACCCCTGGCCAGCAGGAGCTAGTGATGATCTTGTCGCGCTACTTCTTGAAGGTGAAGCAGCGATTCCGGTTCTTGAGTCACTAGATCAGCGCAACTTGTTAGTTCGCGTGTTGCCTGAATGGGCGTCCGTTCGTAGCAAGCCTCAACGTAATGCATTTCATCGTTACACGGTTGATCGCCATTTGTGGCAAACCGTTGCCAATGCGGCCGAATTAGTGCATCGAGTGGTTCGTCCTGACTTGTTAGTCCTAGCAGCACTGTTTCATGATCTCGGTAAGGGGTACCCAGGAGATCACACCGAAGTTGGCATTGAGTTGTTTGCTGAAATCGGAACTCGCATGGGAATGCCTGAATCAGATCAGCGCATCATCAGTTTGTTGATTGAGCACCACTTGCTACTTGCTGATACTGCAACACGACGCGACTTGTCTGATGACGCAACCATCACCATGGTGGCAGGGCACTTGCAATCAACGGTTGTGCTGGATTTGTTGCATGCGCTTACACAGGCCGACTCATTAGCAACGGGACCATCAGCGTGGAGCGATTGGAAAGCTGAACTTGTTGCACTTTTAGTTGAACGCGCCCGACATGTATTGGGCGGTGGCGACATGACAGAAGTTATGTGGCGTCTTTTCCCTGATGCATCAGTACTGGAACTAATGGCAACTGGTGAAATTGAAATACGCACACAACCAGACCGCGTCACTGTTGTCAGCCCTGACAAACCCGGAACATTTAGTCGTGTTGCCGGAGTCCTGTCTTTGTACAACATGGATGTGTTGGGCGCCGAAGCACATTCAGATGAACAGGGAATGGCCGCTTCAGAGTTTCGTGTATCAAGCCAACACGGTGACATTGATTGGGAACCGATTGAGAACAATCTTCGACTTGCATTGTCAGGTCGTCTTGCACTTGATTCGCGACTTGCAGATCGTGCGGCAAATGCTCGGCCGCGTCGTGCAACGTCTGCTCTTGCACCCGCTGCACCAACAGTTCGTTTTGACGACTCTGCGTCATCAAATGCCACCTTCCTCGAAGTGCGAGCGCCAGACATGGTCGGGGTATTACACCGCATCACAAAAGCAATCGCTGATTGTGGACTCGACATTCGTCATGCACGGGTGTTGACCCTAGGGAACGAAGTTGTTGACTCGTTCTATGTGCGTGAACCGAACGGCGGTCGCATCAATGATGAGGCGTATAAGAATGAGATTTCTCGCGCCATTTTGCACTCTCTCGGCGAAAAGTAGCCGTCGTCCACCTACCAAGTAAGGTGAAATCTATGAGCGAGGCAGAACCGCAGTACTTCACCAAAGATCTCATTCGATGGAGCGAAACTCTTGCGGCCATTGCACGTACCGGTATGGGTTTTACTCAGAGCTTGTATGAAAAAGAACGGTACGAAGAAGTACTGAAAGTCGCTGCTGATATAAAAGTGGCTGCAGACGATGCCCTAGAAATACGCCGTGAACAAGATCACTTTGTTCAAGAGTGGATGGAATCAGTCGGTGAAGGTGTTCCGGGTTACGTCACACCAAAAGTTGCAATCGGCGCAATTGTAGGAAACGAAGAAGGAAAGATTCTTCTTGTTCAACGTAAAGACAGCGGAGTGTGGCTGTATCCCACCGGATGGGCTGATGTTGGGTATTCGCCAGCTGAAGTAGCCATGAAAGAAGTGGAAGAAGAAACGGGCATCATTGCTGAACCGTTACAACTTCTTGGTGTTGTCGATGGCATGCGAATGGGTTTCTCACGTTTCGGCATGTACATGTTGTTGTTCCATCTGCGTGCAACTGGCGGTGAACTACAAGGGCATCCGTTAGAGACAGGCGATGTGGGCTGGTTTGGCCCCGATGAACTTCCAACTCCAACAGCTGGTGCACAGTGGTGGGGCGATATGGCCTTTGCCGCAATAGCTGGTGACGTTAACCCAGCAACTTTTGACGCCCCACGCGAACACATGTGGCGCGGCGATCACACCAATTAGTTAGTTCGTACCCTGATCGCGCAGAAACTGTTCGACTTCATCAACTAACAGGTGCGCGTTGTTTTCTGTATCTTCGCCGTCGTCGCTACCGAATTCAAATTCAAGTTGTGGTGAATCTTCCTGATCAAAGATGTCATCACCCATTGAGTCAAGGCGTTCCACATATTCACGAAGATCATCGTCATCTTCAATGAGTTCATTCACTTTGTTGTCATACGCAACAACGAAGTTATGCAATGCAGAAAGTGGAGCAGGCGTGCCGATGATTTCTCCGGCACGCGCCATGAGTGCACTTGCTGCCTTTGGTGAAGGTATCTGCGATGCGTATGCAGGCACTGCAGCCCACAAGGAAGCCGACGGAATAGAAGCTTGCGAGCATGCATCGTGCAGTACCCCAACTATGCCGGTTGGCCCTTCGTAACGCGAACGCTGAAGATCAAATCTTTCAATAGTTGGTTGATCATTTGCCGTACCCATGACACGAACTTCGCGAGAGTGGGGAACATCAGCAAGTAATGCACCAAGCGACAGCACCATCGATGCTTCGAAACGAGCAGCAACACTGACGATCTGTTCAGTAAACAAACGCCATTTCAAACTTGGCTCTGGTCCGAGAATTAGAATGACATCTGCGCCGGGAGTGCTTGCATGCCACAGGCTTACCTTTGGCCACACGATGGTGCGGTTGACTCCATCGAGCAAACGGACAGAGGGGCGAATTGTCGCGAAGTCTGTGAACTCTTCGGGATCAATTTCAGCAAGTGGTTCAGCATTCCAAGCGTCGATGAGCGTGCGAACTGCCGTACTTGAGGCGTCGGCCGCATCGTTCCAGCCACTAAAAGCCGCGATGACAGCAGGGCTGCGAAGTGTTGGTTGCGATAACCAGCGGACGTGATCTGAGGCCGTCATTCCTTCAAAATCTATCGCCGAAAATAGCCAGAGATTTCACTAATTGGCTGCATCTGCCAGATCATGTGGACCAGCAGCTGGATAGCCCTTTTTCTCACGAATTGCGACTCCCCATGGCTTCAAAATGGCGATTAATTCGTCAATATCTGTGCCAAGTGCACGCACCACACACTCCATTTGTTTGTCGGTGTTTTGTTCCACCAATTCACGTTGGGCACGGCCTTGTGTGGTGAGGGTTCCGTCATCTGTAATGAGACCGTCTCGCAACAACCGTTCAATCGCTTCGTCGTAATCAGCTTCGTCCCATCCTCGGCTTCGGCTGTAGGACTTGATGGGCATTCCCCAGAACAATTCACTGAGAACTCCAATTTCGCACGCAGTGAAACCAGCACTTATCCATGCAGCGGTATGGCTATCGCCTCGGTACTCACGCAACATGTCTCCAAGTCGCCACACATCTCCGACAACTGAACCTGGCATCGCAAGTGAACTCATGCCAGCAAATAGCGAACGGCCTTCAGGACGTAGAACTTCATTTGCACGCGAAAGCAATGACAGCGCGCGAGATGCGCCTTCTGGCTTTTCACCAATGATGCGATGCAGTTGCCCAATTGCGCCGTCATCTCGCGCCGCGCAGATTGTTGCTGCATCCGTAAGAGTCCAACCGTACGCAACAGATGGCAACACCACTTCTGGTTTGAACACCGCAAATGCTGCAGCAACTACGTGCCCTGGCACTTGTCCCATGACTGAACCGCGACTGGTGAAGTAGGCCGGCCCATCTGGCGCCATCACGCCATTTAGTTCGCGGGGGCTCGCCCCAAAACCCAATTTCTGATAATTACTGTGGCATTCAGGTGAGAAGTACACCTGACCTGTAACTGGTTCAAGAACCCCTGCCAATACTCGTGAAATATGCGTGGAAGCCATGTCCGAAGAATAACTACTTCCTGATGTCGCCCGATTACTGGGGCAAATGTGGCAAGGTGGGTATATGTCCGTTGTTGTTGAACAAGCCACCATTGCTAATGCCGAATTAATCGACGCTTTCAACCGTCTCATCCCACAACTGTCAACCTCGAACAAGCCTCCGACCCAAGAGCAATTAGCCGAGATCATTGCGTCACCATCCACGATTCTGTTTATCGCTCGACACGATGAACACATTGTCGGGTCTCTCACCCTTGCAACTTTTCGTATTCCTACCGGAGTGCGTGCATGGATCGAAGACGTTGTCGTTGATGCAGCCGCTCGCGGACATGGTGTTGGTGAAGCACTGAATCAAGCAGCAATTCTTGAAGCTCGACATCGTGGTGCAATTACGGTTGAACTCACATCACGGCCGTCGCGTGAAGCCGCCAATCGCTTGTACCAACGCATTGGCTTTGTCGCCCGTGAAACAAACGTGTACCGCCACGAGCTATAGAGGATTCTCGTCTCACGATATGGTGAAGGAATGAATCACCTTGAAGGCACATACGTACCCAGCACCAGCGAATGGGTACGCAATCAGATCGAAGAATATGAATCCTCTGGCGGAACCGCAGGAAACACTCTCCTCAAGACCGGTATCCCAGTAATCATCGTCACTATGCGCGGTGCAAAAAGCGGAAACGTGCGAAAGATTGCATTAATGCGCGTAGAACATGAAGGTTCGTACGCACTTGTTGCATCACGCGGTGGAGCTGCTGAAAATCCTGATTGGTACACAAACCTGATTGAGAACCCAACCGAAGTTCTTGTTCAAGATGGCCCTGCACCATTTCGCGTCACAGTTCGCGAAGTAAAAGGTGATGAATACAACGTGTGGTGGGAACGCTCGGCTGCGGTGTTTCCTCAGTACAACGAATACAAAACCAAAACCTCACGCATCATCCCCATCCTGATCGCAGACCCTCAATAATTCCTACCCAGAAGAGCGAACACGAACTGATTCAGGAATTGAAGTGCGAATACGAGCAGAGCCGGGCTCACGAACAGTGAGTTCACGGGTAGATGCATTGAGTGAAAGTTTCCAACCTCCTTCGTGTGCGCATCGGTGATGTTCCGTACACAACGGAATGAGGTTGGCCATATCCGTGACACCACCAAGATTCCAAAATGCAATGTGATGCGGTTGGCATTGTGAGACCGGGACGTGACAGTGGGGCATGGCGCACGTTTGATGCATGGATTCGAGAGCTCGCCGTTGATGCCGAGTGGCAAGACGG
The DNA here is from genome assembly GCA_044374495.1 of Ilumatobacteraceae bacterium. Classification (GTDB taxonomy): domain Bacteria; phylum Actinomycetota; class Acidimicrobiia; order Acidimicrobiales; family Ilumatobacteraceae; genus UBA2093. The sequence goes on from JBILOM010000014.1 coordinate 7,139, forward strand.
CTCGATCGACCAACATCGAGGACTATCCCATCATTTCCTAAAACAATGGGAATGATTTTTGCTTCACAGGCAATGCGACGAATGGTTTCAATGGGTACATCAATTTCGGTACCTGTATGTACGAGTGAGTGTTTATGAATACCCGATTGAAGTGTTTTGAGATCGATAATCACGCTGACGTCGGCTCGACCATAAGCAGAAGTAATGGGTGCTGCCGAATCAGCATTGGTATCAACCACAAGCGCGCACAAACTAAGGGCCCGAAGTTGATCGGGAGATCGGGGTTCGCCATCCACAGTTCCTTCGCGAAAGAGTCGCTCCACTGCATTTTGTAGTCGCCCTACAATTTGCAAACCAGATTCAGGATCGAATTCTCCGCGAAGACACACCATGCCTGAATCACGATCGACCCAATGGCGCAGGAAAGTGCGACGGCGTTGCTGTTCGAGTTGGGTGAGGCCAGCGTCTGTATGAATCTGTTGCACGGCACGCCGCACAGCGCGGGCAAAGTTGTCGGGCGTGGTGTGCGACGCAACCATATTGATCCAATTGCCTTGTATCGCAACTTGTTGCTTCTCGGGCTCGGTCAGGTGTGCCATGGCTTGCGTGACTGCGTCGATATGTGCGATCGACACAGTGCCGGTGGTGAGCGCAGTTTCAAGTTGCGGAACCAAATCCAACGTAGAGACCCGTGCGACACCGCGTTGTGCTTCACTGCGCGTGACGCCACATGCAGATGCGATGACCTGCGCTGGAACTACCGATGGCGATGCAGCAGCGAGTTCTTGAAGTCGCCGAGTAAGAAGAAGTTTTTTCGAATCTACCCATGCCGCAATGTGGGCTAGACCTTCGAGAGCTTGACGAACAGATTCGGTTGTGAGCTGGTTGGCGGTTAGCGAATCGATCTTTTCCACGATGGAACAAACCGTTGTAGAACGGATAGTGACTGACATATGACCTCGTTCTTAAGAACAGTGAGGTGGACAACTGGGCCATACAGCCAATATGAATAGGTATTACCTATCGACAATCACACCATACGACGGGGGTGTGTCGCAGTTATGGAGTTGCTGACTCGGCCTTTTCCATAGCGTCAGATAAACCGGCACGTAAGCGCAGCGGTTGTTCACGCAGGATTATTGCAAGCAACAACGCGATAACCATGGTGGCGGCACAGAGCCAATAGATTCGGCTGACTCCCATAGCAAGACTGTCGACTACTGCTTGCTTCGAGGCAAGAGGCAACGCAGCGATTTGTTCCGGCGATCGAATGATGGAAGAAGCTTTATCAGGCTCAATAGGTATTCGCTTCGGAATCTCACTGCGGATAGTGGAGTTCAACACAGTTCCGAATATCGCGAGTCCGAATGAGCCGCCGAGTGAGCGAAAGAAGAGCACTGTTGCAGTTGCAACACCAAGATCAGAGAATTCAACAGCATTTTGACTTGCGATTGATGTTGTGGTGAAAACAGATGCTGTACCAAAGCCCAAAAGAATCATCGGAATCACTAAGAACAAATACGGTGTTGTTCCGGAGATCTGTGCAATGCCAAGTAGGCCGAAGATGCAAAGAACGCTTCCAATAACAGGAAAAATCTTGTACTTACCTGTCTTGGCAATAATGCGACCAACTCCGAACGTGGCCAGTGTTACTCCAAACATCTGCGGCAATGTGCGCAATCCTGATTCTGTGGGTGATACCAACAGTGAGTCTTGGAAGTACAGCGACAAAAAGCCACCAGCACCATAGGTAACTGCACCGGCGCACATCCCGAGAAGTGCACACGTGCGAACTACGTCGTTGGAAAATAGTCGTAGAGGAATCATTGGTTCTTCAGCTCGTTGTTCCACTTTGATAAATGCAACAAGGCCAAGAAGAGCAACAACTAAAAGTATGAGGACGTGTTGTTGGGTCCAACCATGCCGACCTTCTTCTAGTCCAATCATTAGCGATGCAATGGTGAGAGAAAGCAAACCAGCACCCATGAAGTCAAGTTTGGCTGTGCGGCGTTTGAACGGAAGTTTAAGAGCGAAGTGACAGATAGCAGCAACAATGATGATGAAGGGAATATTGATGTAGAAGATCCACGGCCAACTGGCGTGATCAATGATGAGCCCGCCAATTAGAGGCCCGAGAACTGCTGAACCAACAAACGCAAGGGTGAAGTAACCCATGTATCGACCGCGTTCACGTGGTGGAAGAATGTCACCGAGAATTGCAAAGGCGAGTGCTTGAATTCCGCCGCCGCCCATTCCTTGAAACGCACGCGCTGCAATGAGTTGACCCATTGATTGCGACGCACCACACAGAATTGAACCAACCAGGAAAACTGCCATGGTGGATTGAAAGATAAGTCGACGACCATAAAGGTCAGACAATTTCCCGAGAAGGGGAGTGCTGATTGCTGACGTAACTATGTATGCGGTTCCGACCCAGGCAAAACTTTCGAAAGCATTGAATTGACCAGTGATAGTGGGAAGAGCGGTGGCGATGATAGAGGTTTCGAGGTTTGCCAGCATGACGGCAAGTGCCAGTGCGCCAAGAACGATCCACAATTTCTTATTGGTGAATCCGGGAACCAGTGTCTCTGTAGCCATGTTTTCACCGTACCCCTCAGGTGGTGTCTCGGGTCACACGGAGCGTAGAGCAAGCAGGGTAACGAGTTGTGCGTATTTCTGATACCCTAGGGGGTATGTGTAGACAAGTGACGTGCAAGAAATGTAATAGGCCAGGTTGGGCGGGATGCGGAGCGCATGTTGAACAAGTGCTCGGGCATGTGGCCAAGGCAGATCGTTGTTCATGTACGACGAACAAAGCGCCGGCTTCATCAGCGAAGCCGGGTTTCTTCTCTCGATTCTCGAAAAGCAAATAGCCGCATACGCTTTAGGGGTGACGAATGAATGGCTGCGACCAACTGAGAATGGCGCCGAGCGTTGTTGGTGGCCTGGTGATGATGAGCAGTACATCAACTATCACGACACCGAGTGGGGTCGCCCCGTTACTGACGACACTCGACTGTTTGAAAAACTCTGCTTAGAAGGATTCCAAGCCGGGTTGTCGTGGCTCACCATCTTGCGTAAGCGCGAGAACTTTCGCGCGGCATTTCATGCATTCGACATGGACGAGGTTGCCCGTTTCTCTGAGCGTGACATCAATCGTCTGTTGGAAGATGCAGGCATTGTTCGACACCGAGGAAAAATTGAAGCAACGATAAACAACGCAGGCCGTGCTCTGGATCTGATTGATGAAACCGGTTCGTTGTCGGACTTCATTTGGGGTTACGCACCAGACGTGCCCTTTGGTCGTGATGGTGAAGCATCGCACGCATCTGGTGTGGCTTCTATTTCGCCATCCGCAACAGCCTTGTCAAAGGACTTGAAAAAGCGTGGTTGGAAATTTGTTGGCCCCACCACTGTGTATTCCTTCATGCAGTCAATGGGTTTAGTGAATGACCATGTTGACGGATGCCTAGTTCGCAGTGATTGTGAAACTGCGCGTGCATCAATTTTCACTGCACGAAAGTAATTAGCTACGAGGATTCAGAAGATCTTCGGCGTTCTGACGCACTTGCCAGTCTTTATCTTCCAGTGCACGTTGTAATGCAGCGTCAACTTCATCACCTTCAAATGGTGCAAGTGCCAAAATGGCGCGCCGACGCACAGCAGGTTTGTCTGAACATGCAACAAGAATTGCGGGCAGTCCGCGTTCATCACCGAGCGAACCAAGTGCGGCGGCACATGCCTCACGAACTACGGCTTCACTATGTGATGTGGTGCGATCAATGAGGGTCTCAACTTCAATATCACTTACCGGTGTGCGTTCACCTATGCACCAGGCAGCCATCTCGGCCACAAAGACATCTGAGTCATCGATGCATTGATGCACATTGACAGAAGGAAATGGAACAGCCAGTTCCACAGCAGTGCGTCTGGTCTCGATATGCGAATCCTGAATAAACGGAGCAAGAATTTCGGCAGTTAACGTGCCGATGCGTGCGAGGGCTCGCAATGCACTTGCGCGAACAGTGCCATCTTCGTGCTGCAATGCCTCGAGCGCAACTGAGGAATCTCCAGAAAACCCGGCCGCGATGACATCAAATCGAAAGCTATCTGTCATAGCGGATTAGGCCCGAAGGAGCCCACCCACAAACTCGAATGCAATGGTGAATAAGAAACCAAGGATGCAAGCGAGAAGGGCGCCGAAAAAGATTGCACCACCAGACAGGTTGGCAACGGCCTTCCACTTCTGATCACGCTCGGGCTCTGTGTAGAGAGGTGTGGGTTTATTGTCTACCCGCACTACCGCTCTACGTCTCGGCGTGGCAGGCTTCATACGATCGATAAAAGCCAGAGCAACCAGAGCTAAGGCCATAACCCATACGGCACGCACGCCAGCACCCGTAGCGGTGATTGCAAACACAGATGATGAAAGGATTGACGAACTCATGGACAACTCAATTGTACCGCCAGTCCCACCACGCCGTCCCGCACCAATGCGCGGATTGGGATTCGCCCTGCCACTAATCACTTTGTCGTGGCTGGTGTTGTTCGGCGCAATTGCAATGGCTGCTGTTCGTATTCAGAGATTTGAACTCGCGCCTGGTGAAGCAATGGCCGTGGCACCACGAATTGAATTTGCTTCAGCAACTACTGGGGCAAAAGTTCCGGAAAGATTCCGCACAACAAATGGAATCAAATTTGTCACTGCATTTGGGGGTCAACTGTCCATTCTCGACAGCATTCTTGGCTGGATTGACCCGTATGTGCAAGTTGATACTTACGAAGAGCATTTCGGAACAATTACTCCAACGAACTCTCGTCGACTGGGCTTTCAGGCAATGATTGGAGCAAAACAAATTGCTGAGTATGTCGCAATGAAAAAGCTTGGGCTTGATGTAGATCTTGTGATGGGTCGAGTAGTTATTGAAGAACTTGTGTGTGATGGTGCGCCAAAGAAAAATGCTGCATGTACAAATCTTGAAGTGGGGGAAACCATCACTCATTTCAACGGAGTTGCGACACCCACATTGACTGAGCTTGCAGCGCAGATGAAGGGTCAGGCTGTCGGCGACACTGTGGAACTCACGGTGATTCCCTATGACTCGAAGGCAACAACACCAGACGTGAAAAAGGCAGAAAAGCGCTCTGTGCAGTTAATGGCAAATACCGACGATCCCGGTCGCCCAATCATTGGCTTCCTTCCAGCAGATACCCGCACTGTGACGCTGCCGTTTGAAGTTCAGATTTCAACAACAGATATCGGTGGACCTTCGGCCGGCCTTGCCTTTACATTGGCATTGCTCGACGAACTCACAAGCGGAAATCTGATGGGCCCTTCTCGGGTGGTTGCGACTGGAACCATAAGTAATGACGGCTCTGTTGGCGCAATCGGTGCGCTGGAACAAAAGGCTGTGGCAGTGAAGGCATCGGGCGCGAACCTTTTCCTCGTTCCAGCTGGTCAATCAGCTGATGAAATGAAGCGGGCTCGTCGCGCGGCCGGTTCACAAGTCGAAATTGTGCAAGTTGCAACTCTCGATGAGGCCTTGTCGGCACTGCGGACTCGCGGTGGTGATGCTTTGATTGCAACCAGCGCCTAGGTGGCCTGTGGATAATGCCACCAATTGGCACCCTGGGAGTCGTACTGTAGATGCTTAATGGCTATCTCTTTCTCCCGACCCGACCCATCATCGCCTGCAGCGGTGGGCTCGGCTGCATTTCCCACTAGTCGCCGTGGGTTTGACCAGGCTGAAGTACGTGATTTTCTCAAAATGGTGGCCGCCGAGATGGCGCGCCTTCAAGAGCGTGAGCGCTTCCTTGAGAGTGAGATGCGAGCCATGCAAACTCGGGGACTTTCTGCTCCTGGACGGCTCGATGAAGAGACTGTTACCACGTTGCTCGGCGAGGAGGCAGCGCGCGTGCTTACTGCCGCTCGTGATGCAAGTACCCAAATTCGTGACCGAGCTGAAGAATCTGCAACTCGTCTTGTAAAAGATGCCGCAGAAGATGCAGTTCGCATTCGCGAGTCTGCTGTCTTAGAGGCCGCACGTATTCGTGATGACTCCGGTGCAGATGCTGAAGCTGAAATTGAAATGGCGAAGCAACAAGGCCGTGACATGGTGAACGAGGCACGCGAGTATCGCGAAAAAGTCTTGTCAGAACTGTCTCGTCGTCGTGATGCTGCTCGTTCACAAATTGAACAACTTCTTCATGGCCGCGATCGCCTGATGAATGCATTTGAGCGTGCGCGTATTGCCAGCGAAGATGTCATTGGTGGACTCACTGATGCACACGATGAGCCTGAATTCATTGTGGATTTGTCTCCCACTACCGGTCCAATACCAATCATTAACTCTGAACACCCATCAGTAAAGGTCTTTGACCGTGAAGAAGTAATTGCTGAAGAAGAGCCAACGGAGAGTGTTTCAAATGTTGTGATCTTCGATCATGAATCTGAAGCAGAAGTAGAAGTCGTTGCAGAAGAAACAGTTGTTGCTGAAGTCAGCGTCGAAGTAATTCATGAGACCCAAATTGTTGATGTTCTTCATCCAGTACACACGTCAGCAGACGTTGAGCCGTCAATTGAAGATGTTGTCGCTGCGGAACCCGTTGAAACCTCTCAGACCAATGTGGTGTCGTTATTCGGTCGTGGACGTCGCTCTGTCGACATGCCTGAAATTGAAATAGAAGAAGTTGAAGTTGAACAGCCGGTCGAGGAAGCAGTAGTTGTTCCGACTGCAAAGAAAGATGTCGTTGCAGTCGACGATATTTTCGCCAAGCTGCGCGCGGGCAGCACCGCTGAAGTTGCTGCAAAAGCAACTGCTCCATCAGACATCGTGAAAGACGAAAAGCCTGCCGTGAAGGCCTCAGCGCCGAAGGCCGAGAAAAAGGCGAAAGCGAAGCCTGCCGCACCTGTTGTAGACCTTGCTCGATTTGAAGAACGCAATGAAGAGCTGTCACCTGTGGTTGTCGCAATGGCGCGAAAGTTGAAGCGAGTCCTTGCGGACGAACAGAACACTGTTCTTGGCCATGTTCGCGCGAAGCGTTCTTCCCTAGATATCGATGCTGTGCTCGGAACTGAAGCCGAACACAGCGCTCGTTACGCGTCTGCTGTGGCAGAGGACTCCATGGCGGCTGCAAGTGCTGGAGCAAAGTCTGTGAAAGCAGCTGGCGGTTCAAGTCGTCGTGTCACACAAAAGGCCATCGCTGCTCATGCCGTTTCTGCCATTACGGCTGGCTTAGTTGCAGGGTTCCGTGAAGATGCCCGCATTGCGATTGGCGAAGCCGAAGGTGATCGCGAAGTCTTACTTGGCCTTATTCGTGACGTGTATCGCTCGTGGAAGACCGAAAGAATTGATTCACATGTTGACGACATTGCCTGTTCGTCTTACAGCCATGGCGCGTACCTAGCCCTCGAGCCAGGTAGCAAGATCACGTGGATGGCCGAGCCAGATACCAATTGCTGCAGCGAATGTGAAGACAATTCTCTTGGCGGCTCAGTTGTTCGTGGAGATGATTTCCCCACAGGTCACAGTCATCCTCCTGCTCATGCAGGCTGCCGATGCCTTGTTGCCCCCGTTCAGGACTAGCGTCCTGATGCGTGCGTAACTCATCAGACCTTCCTGGCGGCCCTAACGGTCCTGTATTTCGACTTCCTAACTTTGGCAAGCCATCTCGTGGCCGAATTGTAATTTCGGTTGTAGTCGGACTCGTCTTGCTGCTGTTGTTCAGTGCAAGAGCAACGTCCTCGTTCTACGTAAACGTGCTGTGGTTCAACAGTGTTGGTCGCAGTGATGTGTACTGGGCAATTCTTCGAAGCAAGGCTGAACTTGTTGGCGTCTTTACCGTTGGTTGTTTTCTGTTTCTTTGGGTCAACCTTTTGATTGCAGATCGTCTTGCACCGCTAACGCTGCCGAACACACCAGAAGACCAGACCGTTATTCGTATCCGAGAACTGACTGCGAAAAGTCGTGGAAAACTCCGAATCGCATTAGCCGTGCTGATTGCCTTCATGCTCGGACTACCTGCTTCTAGCCAGTGGCAAGAGTGGACAATGTTTCGCAATCGTCAAGCATTTTCAGTCGGGGACCCATTGTTTAAGGCCAATGTCGGTTTCTATGTGTTTCGTTTGCCGTTCGCACAGTTTGTTGTGGCCTGGTCCTTTGGTGCTCTAGTCCTCGTCACAATCATCACCACTGCATTCCACTTCATTAATGGAAGCATTCGTCCTCAGGATCGCGTTCAACGAGTGACGTCGCAAGCCAAAGTTCATTTGTCGGTGCTTCTTGCTGTCGGCACACTTCTGCGTGCCGCTGACTACTGGCTATCTAAGTATCAACTAACTTCTTCAACTCGCGGCGTAGTTCGTGGTGCTTTGTACACCGATGTAAACGCACAGCTACCGGCACTGAACCTGATGGTGTTGGTGTCACTTGCTGTTACTGCATTGCTGTTATGGAATATTCGTCAAAAGGGTTGGCGATTGCCAGTTCTTGCAATCGGACTTTGGGTAGTTGTTGCACTGGCAGTCGGCACGGTGTACCCAGCAATTATTCAGCGATTTGTTGTTCAGCCAAACGTAAGCACTCGAGAATTGCCGTTCATTCAGCGCAACATCATCGCAACTAAAGCTGCGATGGGCATCAGTGACGTAGTCCGTAAAGAAACAACGTTTAGTTCGATTAGTACTGCTGATATCCAAAAGAATGATGCAGCTCTTCGCGATGTACGCCAGCTAGACCCCGCCCAGATGCTTGATCGTTTTGCGCTTGACCAAGGGTTGACATCGTTCTACACCGTTAATGATCTTGACGTTGATAGGTATTCGATTGATGGCCGTGTGCAGCAAGTTTTGGTTGCCGCACGCGAGTTAAACCCTGCTGGTATCCCGAACCGCACCTGGGTGTCGCGACATCTCATATACACCCATGGTTGTGGTGTTATTGCAGCTCCTGCCAGCCTGGCTACAGAAGATGGGCGACCTTCTTATATTGACCTCAAAGTTACAAAACCTCAGATTTACTTCGGCGATCGTTTAGGTGAATATGCCGTCGTAAAGACTTCGCAAAAAGAACAAGCATGTCCTGGTGGAAATCAGACATCGTTTGTTGGCGATGGGGGAATCAAAGTCAATAGCTTTGTTCGACGTATTGCTCTCGCAGTGAACTTTGGTGAGTTCAACCTTTTCGGTTCAAACCTCATTACACAAGATTCTCAGATCTTGCTGCAACGCGATGTGCGTTCACGCGTAGAAAAGATTGCCCCATTTCTTCACCTTGATGCCGACCCATATGCAGTGGTTGTAAATGGCCAAGTGAAATGGGTACTTGATGCATTCACTACAACAAATCGCTACCCCTATGCCGAGTCTGCAAACGTTTCACAACTCACAGCAGGCAGTGGCCTTAATCATTCCTTTAACTATGTTCGCAATAGCGTTAAAGCGGTAGTTGATGCGTACACAGGCAAAGTGACCCTGTATCTGATGGATTCGAAAGATCCGATTGCACTCATGTGGAATGCTGCATTCCCGGATTTGTTCGCAAAGAAGTCAACTGTTCCTGCTGAATTGTCAGCACACTTCAGGTATCCGGAAGATTTGTTCCGTGTACAGACAAACATGTTTGGTCGTTACCAATTTGATGATGCGACGTTGTTCTTCAACCGTGATGCAGCCTGGAGCGTTTCTCAGGCCCCGGCAAATGCGCCAGAAACATCATCGGGAACAACATCGCTCGGCACTACGGCCACTGGTATTGCACCCGTTGACTCAATCAACGCCACAGACTCATCAGTGGCACGTTTTAGTCCGTACTTCTCAATTTTCCATGAACCGAATGCGAAGACCGATATCGGACAATTCTCAATGGTTCGTCCGTTTGTTCCGTTCTCGGCTGATGACAGTCGAAAAGAATTACGTTCGATGATGGTGGTGTCTAGCGAGCCAAAGACATACGGAAAAATCACGGTGTACGACATTAAGTCGCCACTTCCTGCCGGACCTGCAACTGTCTCTGCACAGTTTGAAAGTGAACCCGCAATTTCACAGACAATCACTCCGCTCGACCAACGTGGTTCGCGTGTTACGTACGGAGACATGCAACTGGTACCTGTTGGCAAAGGAATCGTTTACATCCGACCAATGTTTGTTCAGCCAGACGGCAACGAAAAACAAGTTTTCGTGCGAAAGATTCTTGCGGGTTACGGCGATAGGTCAGTGATTGGCGACAGTTTGACTAGCGTTATTTCTCAGTTGTTCCCCGGATTCAATGTGAATCTTGGCGATCGAGTTGGCGGTTCATCAAGTACACCGACAACCACAATTGCTGGAAGCCCTGTCACGGTTGCACCAATTGCTGGCACAACACCAGCGGAATTGTTGCGCCAAGCTGAAGCTTTGTTTGCACAAGCTGATGCTGCGTTGGCGAAAACACCGCCAGACTTTGCTACCTACCAAGCCAAGTTGTCACAAGCACGCGGTCTTGTTCAGCAGGCGTTAGCCACAGTTAAGGGTTAGTTCAGGCGCGTTGGCGCTGCAGCAATTTGTTCGCAAGTGCTGCCAGGTCTTGTCGGAACGTAATTTCATATCGAGCTTGTTCGTTTGCGAGACGCACTTGAGTTGTCTTTAACGCGTCCATCATTTCGGCAACACCAGAGTCCTCAGCGCGTTTTGAGAGCTCTTCAATTTCAGAACCTAGTTCGTGCAATTGACGAGAGAGTTCTGAACCCATGCCTGATACTCGTGCTTCAATGCCGGCAAGACGATCGACTGTGGAACGTGCAACTTCGCGTTCGGCCACCAATGCGGCCATCTGATCGCTCATTTCAGCCCGTAAAGAAGCAATTTCTGCTTGCAATGCCTCTACGGCGAGTTGGGTCTTTTTGTTTCGGGCAAGCATGGTGATTGCACTAATCCTAAGCATTTCGGGTGAAGTTGTGAGTGAGGCACTCGCCTTGTACCGTAATGCTTCAACTACATCGCGGGGTGGAGCAGCCCGGTAGCTCGTTGGGCTCATAACCCAAAGGTCGCAAGTTCAAATCTTGCCCCCGCCACTAATAAAAAAAGTCTGAAATCCCAGCCTCTCCACAGAGGTTGGGATTTTGGTTTTCTAGGGGTCTGTGACATGTGGCAGACCCTCCGCTTTGGTAACACATTCTCATGCCTGTTCTAATGGAACTTCCATGGCGAACACAGTGCGGAGCAGAGAACGATGAGTATTCGAGGGGCGGCGTATGTTGCCGGTATTTACGAACACCCGCGTCGCGATATTCCTGACCGAACATTGTTCGAGATCCATACAGAAGTTGCCCTTGGTGCGCTGGCTGATGCTGGCCTAGCGATGAGCGACGTCGATGCGGTGTTCTGTGATGGCACGGCAGGTTTCGGACCAATGTCATTGGTGGAGCATTTTGGGTTACGCCCGAGCTATTTCGACAGCACTGAAACGGGAGGCTCTTCGTATCTGGCTCATGTTGGTCATGCTGCTGCAGCTATTGCTGCCGGCAAGTGTTCAGTTGCGCTGATCACGTTGGCGGGTAAACCTCGTACAGGTCGGTCAGTCGTGGCCTATGCACAAAGCCCCGAAGCCGGATTCGAATCAGGATGGGGTGTATCTGGTGCCCCACACACGTACGCACTTGCTGCACAGCGCCATATGTATGAGTTCGGCACAACATCTGCGCAGTTAGCCGAAATCAAAGTCGCTGCGAGTA
>JBILOM010000129.1:0-3576 GCA_044374495.1 Ilumatobacteraceae bacterium
CACGTGTGGATACGGTCAAACACTGCACTAGAGATGGAGACGCCTAATGGCTCTCCCGGCTGTCGAGTGAGATCAAATTCGAGGGTTTCTCGACCACGCAAGACACTGAGGTCGACATCGTCAGATTCGACCAACCGCTGCCACTCGAGAATGTCGCGCGGCCGAACCCCATTTACTGATATCACTTGGTCTCCGACCATCAGACCGACCCGAAACGCCGCCGAAGAGGGGTCTATCGCAGTTATCTGCGCAAGAGAGTCGGTGGTCGAATTCACCCCTGCAGGCTACCGCTGAGCACTCTCGGTAGTCTGAAGAGGCTATATGACCGTCAACAAGGTACTTCTCGCCTCCCCCAGAGGCTTCTGCGCTGGTGTCGAAATGGCTATCAAGGCTCTTGCATGGATGGTCCGCTCATTTGATGAGCCCGTGTACTGCTACCACGAAATCGTTCACAACAAAATCGTTGTCGACCGTTTCGTCGCTCAAGGGGTGATCTTTGTCGATTCAATCGATGAAGTACCTGTTGGCGCTCCCATCATGTTGTCCGCTCATGGTTCGGCGCCAGAGATCGTTGCCGCAGCCCGCTCACGTGGCAGCTATGTGGTGGACGCGGTGTGCCCGCTCGTAACGAAAGTGCATCACGAAGTGAAGACTCGTGCTGCCAAGGGTTACCACATTGTTTATATCGGTCATGAAGGCCATGAAGAAGCTGTGGGAACCATGGCAGTTGCACCAGCATCAATATCCAGAGTTGAATCACTTGAAGAAGTTGAAGCACTTCCACAATTCGATTCGAATGTCGCAATGCTTGCGCAAACTACTTTGTCGCACAGAGAATGGAATGAGATCGCTGTTCATGTACGTCAACGGTTTCCCGATGTGTGGACTCCCGGTAAAAGTGATTTGTGTTTTGCGACCACGAACAGACAGACAGCTTTGATTTCAATCGCGAGCACTGTCGACGCTTTCGTGATCATCGGATCCTCTAACAGTTCCAATACTCGCGCTCTCGAACGATTAGCGATAGAGGCCGGCTGCTCTCAAGTATTTCGAATTAATTCTTTTGAAGAGCTGCCAACAGACTTGTACGGAACTGTTGGCGTTACCGCTGGCGCATCAGCACCCGAAGAACTTGTGCAAGGTGTGCTTGAATTTCTTGCTCCCTCAGAGGGAGTTGAGGAAATATTCGTTACCGAAGAAGATGAATACTTCCCTCCACCGCGCAACATTCGCGATTTACAAATGGCCATTGACACTGCCATCACCGCTATGGCAGGTGCATCTTTGTTGACTATCGCAAGCATGGACGACCGTGCGCTTGCAGCAAGTGCGGTTCTTGAGACACTCTTACTGCCATGATCCAACCAACACTTAACTCTCTTCGCACGTATCTGCACATTCTCGCTGTCTGTGTTTGGCTCGGGGGCCAAGTTGTTCTGGCGGGTGTTGTGCCGAAGTTGCGAAGAACTAATCCCGACGCGTTATCAAACATTGCAAAGGGCTATGCAGCTACTGCTTGGCCCGCGATGGTGCTGATTGTGTTTACCGGAGCATGGGGACTTGCAGACGTGGAGGTTGCCAATAACTCAAGTGAATACATGGTTACCTTCGGCATCAAAATTTTGCTGGTCGCAATGGCCGTTATTGCCACATTGATTCATTCGAATGGAACGTCCAAACTTGCTAAAGGTTTGGGCGGAGCCATTGGGTTGTTAGCAACACTTCTGGCTGCCTATTGCGGAGTTCTATTGGCCCACGTGGGCTAGTCGAAAGAATTAGTTGCGTGCAACTTTGTTCCACGCAACCTCACGGTCAACGCGAACATCCCCTGGAAGTCCCAAGACTCGTTCACCGAGGATGTTCTTCATCACTTCGGTTGTTCCACCTTCAATTGTGTTAGCACGCGAACGCAAAAAAGCTTTTTGTATTCCATCGAAAGCCATAGCTGTTTCAGGGCGCGTCATCGCATATGAGCCGTACAACATTCCATTTGCACCTTGAAGATTCACTGCAAACGAATATGTTTCCTTATTCAGGTCAGCTCCAGCCATTTTTCCGATTGAACCTTCAGGTCCTGGAGAGCCCATTTTTCGAGCCGCGTTTGCACGGATGTTGGTGAGTCGAAGAACTTCGGCGCGAATCCATAACTTCATCAACTCATCACGAGTTGAACTGTCACGTTGATCAGCAGGCAGTGCTTGCCATGCATGAACTGCAGAAGCAATAGACCCTGACCCGCGTTGTGGCATTGTGCCACCGATTGAGACACGCTCATTCATCAACGTTGTGAGACTTACACGCCAACCATCTCCAGGCGAGCCAAGCATTTCGCTTTCAGAAATGCGAACATCTGTGAAATAGACCTCATTGAATTCTGCTTCACCTGTCATCTGGCGAAGCGGACGAACTTCAACACCGGGAGCCTGCATGTCGACTACGAAAGCAGTGAGACCAGCGTGTTTTACAGCTTCCGGGTCTGTGCGGACTACGAGAAGACCAAAACGCGATAGGTGCGCAAGAGTTGTCCAGACTTTCTGACCATTTGCAATCCATTCTTCTCCGTCTTTGATGCCCTTTGAAGATAGGCCAGCGAAGTCTGAACCAGAACCAGGCTCTGAGAACAATTGGCACCAAATTTCTTCACCCGTGAACAATGGACGCAAGTAGCGCTTCTTTTGAGCGTCACTACCCCACTCGGCAACAGTTGGTCCACACATTCCGTGACCAATCGGGTTGCGATACATCGGGTTCGGAGCACCAGCTGCGTACAACACCTCGTTGACAGCTTTCTGGAACTTCGGAGAAACTCCAAGGCCACCAAGACCGACGGGGAAATGAACCCATGCGAGCCCCATGTCATATTGAGCCCCAAGGAATTCAACAACCGGAGTACTTGCAGGAGGAAACTTCTTCAAGAGTTCCTCAGCGAGTTGAACAACCTTGGTTTCGTCTTTGCTGATGACTTCTGTAGTGCTCATAGTGGCCCTTTCACGCGGTACTCGACCAACAGTAATAGGAGCCCGATACGGCTTGCGAGGCAGAGCCCCATCGGACTGCTGTGTGACAGGCGTCATTGAATTAGTTTGGAGACATGTACCCAGGAATCACAGCTGCCACCCATCCGCAACGACCAGCGGTCATCCACGCCGAGACGGGGAAAGTCACCACCTTTCTTGAATTGCATGAGGCGTCTATTCGCCTCAGCAATGTTTTGCGTGCGGCCGGCCTGCAACCAGGTGACCACGTAGCCATTTGTATGGAGAACCACAGTCGGTATCTGGAAGTCATCTGGGGTTGCCACTACGCCGGAGTTGTTTACACAGCATGCTCAAGTCGTCTGACAAAGGCCGAACTGACGTACATCCTGAATGACTGCCAAGCAAAAGCCTTCATCACCTCAAAGTACAAAGCTGATCAAGCCCTAGAAATCGCTAATGACATACCTAATGTTCATCTTCGTCTGATGCTCGACGGAACCATAGATGGTTACGACTCTTTCGAATCAACTGTTGACGCTGCCTCAACCACACCACTTGAAAACATGGTCGACGGTACAGACATGTTGTACTCGAGTGG
>JBILOM010000097.1:0-5359 GCA_044374495.1 Ilumatobacteraceae bacterium
CACCCCCGTCCCCAACCGCCCAGGGGTAGGCTTTCCTTTGCTCATGGACCTTGCCAAAATTCGGAATTTCTCGATCATTGCCCATATTGATCACGGTAAGTCCACTCTTTCAGACCGCATACTCGAATTGACCGGGGCAGTCGACGCCCGTGAAATGCGTGCCCAGTATCTCGACTCGATGGATCTTGAGCGCGAACGGGGTATCACCATCAAGGCCCAGAACGTGCGCGTGCCATGGAAAGGCCATACTTTCCACCTCATCGATACGCCGGGTCACGTTGACTTCGGATACGAAGTCAGTCGTTCGCTTGCAGCGTGTGAGGGCGTTGTTCTTGTTGTTGACGCCGCTCAGGGAATTGAAGCACAGACTCTTGCCAACTGTTATCTCGCTCTTGAACACAACCTCGAAATTGTTGCGGCGTTGAACAAGATTGACTTGCCAGCTGCTGACCCAGATCGTTACGCGGCGGAAATTGAAAACATTCTCGGAATCCCAGCTGATGAAATTCTGCGTATCTCGGCAAAAACAGGAGAAGGAGTTCCGGAACTTCTCGATGCGATAGCCGAACGAATTCCAGCTCCGGTTGGTGACATTGATGCGCCACTGCAAGCCCTGATATTTGACTCACAGTTTGACCAGTACCGAGGTGTTGTATCCAGTGTGAGAGTAATGAACGGCCGGTTGTCAAATGGCAGTCGTTTGTTCTTCATGCAAGCACGCGCAACCCACGACGTAATTGAAATCGGTGCTCGTGCACCAGTGCCAACGCCGGTTGCTGAATTAGGGCCTGGTGAAGTGGGTTACCTCATTGCTGGCATTAAAGATGTTGCTGAAGCTCGTAGTGGTGAGACAGTGACGAACTCTTTGAATCCTGCCACTGAAGCTCTTGATGGATATCGCGATCCCAAAGCAATGGTGTTCTGTGGTTTGTACCCAATCGACGGTGACGACTTTGAAACATTGCGCGAAAGCATTGAAAAGCTGAAGCTCAATGATGCCTCAATCACGTATGAGCCAGAGTCATCTGGCGCTTTGGGGTTTGGCTTTCGTTGCGGCTTCCTTGGCCTGTTGCACATGGAGATTGTGAAAGAACGTCTCGAGCGTGAATTCAACTTGGCCCTTATTGCAACTGCTCCGTCGGTTGCGTATCGCGTGACCCGTACAGATGGTGTGGTTGTTGAAGTAGCAAACCCTGCTGATTTGCCACCAATGCAGAACATCAGCTTCATTGAAGAGCCATTCTTCAAAGTGTCAATCATTACCCCGAAGGATTACACCGGAACATTGATGGACTTGTGCCAGTCACGTCGTGGCGAAATGGTGAAGCTTGAATACTTGTCGCCAGAACGCGTTGAATTGCACTATCTCATTCCACTTGCTGAAGTGGTTGTCGACTTCTTTGACCAGATGAAGAGCCGCACCCAAGGGTATGCAAGCCTTGATTACGAACTAGACGGCTACCGCAAGAGCGACCTCGTGCTAGTCGACTTGTTATTGAATGCAGTTGCAGCAGATGCCTTCAGCACGATTGTGCACCGTGACAAGGCCTTTGATTATGGCCGCCGTATGTGCGCCAAACTTCGTGAACTAATACCTCGACAGATGTTTGACGTACCCATTCAGGCCGCAATCGGTGGCAAGGTCATCGCCCGAGAAACTGTAAAAGCAAAACGCAAAGACGTTTTGGCTAAGTGTTACGGCGGTGACATTACGCGTAAGCGCAAATTGCTGGAAAAGCAAAAAGAAGGCAAGAAGAAAATGAAAGCCATCGGTCGGGTAGAAGTGCCAGGCGACGTTTTCATTAGTGCGTTGAAATTAGACGACTGATGTCTCAGCAAGCGACAGACAGATCGTCGATGTTTCTTTCGCTCCGACATAGAAACCTTCGAATCTATTTCTTTGGTCTTCTACTGTCGAACGTCGGCACGTGGTTGCAGTTCACTGCGATGTCTTTGTTGATTTATTCGATCAACAACAAGGCAACTGATGCCGGAATCAATACATTCGCTCAGTTCATTCCCATGTTGGTACTTGGTGCATGGGCTGGTGGTTTCGCGGATCGACACAATCGCCGTCGTGTCACCTTCTGGTGTCAATCACTTTTGGGTATCCAAGCACTGGTCTTGACAGTTGTCACATTCACAGGTCATGTGTCCTTGCCAGTGATTTACCTTTTGTCGTTTGGAACGGGCATTGCGAGCGCCATCGACAATCCATCTCGCCGCGGTCTTGTGACTGAACTAGTGGAACCATCTGAAATTCCAAATGCGATGTCTCTGAACACCACAGTGATGACTGGCTCTCGTATTTTTGGTCCAGCACTGGCCGCCGTTCTTGTCGGACCACTTGGAATGGCATGGTTGTTTGCACTTAATGCCATCTCGTATCTGTTTGTTCTTGCATCGTTGCTGATGATTGATAAAACCAAGATGCTGCCAGCAACGGTTGCAGCACGTGGAGGAAAACCTGTGCGTGAGGGTCTCTCGTTCGTATGGCGTGACCCGATGTTGCGCCGAGCTTTCATTGTTTTCACTGTGGTAAGCACTTTCGCTTTTAACTACAGCGTGGTTATGCCGAAGTTGAGTGACGTTCGGTGGGGACAGGCCAACGGTTATCCGATTCTGCTGACATGCGTCAGTATTGGCAGTGTCTTTGGTGCATTGGCTACGGCACGGTTTACACGCATAACAATGCGCTGGTACGCAACTCTCGTCACCATTAACGGCGTGTCCTGCATAGCTATTGCATGGGCGCCAAATTTCTTAGTGGCATGTTTGTTGTGTCTGCCCCTTGGTCTCGGCGGCACTGGACTCGTTGCATCTATGAATGGCCTGAGCCAGCAGAACACGGCTCCGGAGATGCGTAGCCGCATGTTGGCATTAGTGGCTGTGGCGTTTCTTGGCTCGACACCCATCGGTGGACCAATCACGGGCTGGATTGGCGACAACATCGGAATTGAGTGGTCAATTGCGTATGGCGGAATTTTGACCTTATTGTTTGTCCCAATGTTGTGGAAAGACCGATGAGCACATCTATTTGGTGGATACGTCGCGATATGCGAGTGACCGACAACAAGGCCTTGCAGTCAGCCGCGAAAGATGGCGACGTCGTGCCGTTATTTGTTGTTGATCCTCGGTTCGAGAAAGCAGGGTTAGCCAGGCGCGCATTTATGTTCGACACTTTGAGGGCGCTTGATGCTGCGACCGGCGGAAAGTTGGTTCTGCGCTACGGAGACCCTGTTATTGAAGTTCCGAACATGGCCAAAGAAGTTGGCGCGCGCAGTGTTCATGTGGCATCAGACTTCGCTCCGTATGGCCAAGCGCGCGATCAACTTGTTCGTGAAGCGTTGAAACAGATTGATGCAACATTGGTGGAATCTGATTCGCCGTATTGCGTCAACCCAGGCACGGTGTTGAAGGATGACGGCACACCATTGAAAGTGTTCACGCCGTTCTATCGCCGGTGGTCGTTAGTTGATTTCTCCAGTGCAGTTGAAACTCCTGTCTCGTATGCCGATGCAGTGAGTCATTGTCAGGGTTATCCAGGCATCGATTCTTCATCTCTGGAATTGCCCGATGCTGGCGAAGAGGCGGCATGGCGCAGGTGGGAAGAATGGTCCCCACGACTTGAGGCGTATCACGATGACCGCAACAACCCCGGTGTTGACGGCACATCACTGATGTCGCCGTATCTTCGCTTTGGTGTAGTGCATCCACGCCAGTTGATAGCTCGGTTAGATGGAACATCAGGTGCAGATCACTATCGTCGTGAACTTGCCTGGCGTGAGTTCTATGCCGACGTTTTGTTTCATCAACCACGCACCATGTGGGAAAACCTTCAAGAGAAGATGAACGTGTTGCCACGAGACACCGACACTGCGGCACACGCACGCTTTGAGAAGTTCTGCGCTGCACAAACGGGGTATCCCGTTGTTGATGCCGGCATTCGACAGATGTTGTCAACCGGAATGATGCATAACCGAGTGCGAATGATTGTGGCGAGCTTCTTAGTGAAAGATCTCCATTTACCATGGCAATGGGGTGCGCGCTTTTTCATGCAACATCTCGTTGATGGCGACATTGCGTCAAACAATCACGGGTGGCAGTGGACTGCCGGAACAGGCACTGATGCTGCACCTTTCTTTCGGGTGTTTAACCCCACGTCGCAGAGTGCAAAGTTCGACCCAACTGGTACGTACCTTCGCCGCTGGATTCCTGAGTTAGCAGAACTCGACAACGCGTCTATTCATGAACCATCAACGTTGGGTCTTTTGGCACCATCTGGGTATCCAGAACCCATGGTTGATCACTCTGCAGAGCGTGTAGAAGCCTTGGCGCGCTACAAATCGGTCAGCGGAAAGTAAATTTGTAGCACCATGCTCGACGAACGCAAAACCGCAATCCTTCGGGCAGTCGTCCAGGAATATGTAGCAACTGGTCAACCAGTTGGTTCAACTCATATTGCACAGAAGTCATCTGTGATGGTTTCGTCAGCCACAGTACGAAACGAAATGGTTGTCCTTGAGCAAGAGGGTTACTTAGCGCAACCGCACACATCTGCCGGCCGTATTCCGACTGATAAGGGATACAGACATTTTGTTGACTCCATTTCAACAGCCGGAGTATTGGCTTCGGAAGATGCAACTCAGGTAGGGGACTTCTTTAAGGCCACGCATGGTCGGTTAGAAGATCTGTTGCGCCACACCACCACGCTTTTGGCAGATATCACTCACCAAACCGCAGTCATCGTGGGGCCCGAAGCAGATACAACCATTGTGCGTGCAGTTCATATTAGTCGTGTCACGTCACGCACCGCAACGGTGGTCGTGGTGTTGTCGAATCACAATGTGGAAAACGACATGATTCAAATGTCAGAAGACATCACCGACCAACATATTTCGGATGCCGTATCTCATTTGTCGCGAACTCTTGTCGGTCATTCGTTAGGAGACATCACAACCGTGTCGTCAACAAACGATGCCCATGTTGATGCTGTGTGTTTCGCCACTATCAACGCATTGTCACGACACCGTAATGAGGCGCCAGTGTTCGTAGGCGGTGCTTCGTCAATGGCCAATGCATTTGATGCCGTTGACGTAGTGCGTGATGTGTTGTCCACCATTGAGCAACAGTTTGTAGTGGTCACGTTGTTGCAAGACATGCTTGATAGAGGACTGTCAGTTGCGATCGGTGCTGAACATGGTGTCGAACCACTTGTGTCATGTTCTGTTGTGGTCTCACCAGTGTTTGCTGACGGCGAAGTCATCGGTACCGTAGGGGTCCTTGGTCCTACCCGTATGAATTACCCGCAAGCACTGACAACAGTCGAAGTAGTGAGCGCCCAGTTGGGCCGTCATAT
>JBILOM010000015.1:0-18052 GCA_044374495.1 Ilumatobacteraceae bacterium
CGCAATTTCACTGCCATGGTGCGATTTTCTCCTGAAAGGACCCAGTTCGGGACTAGGTAAGGCTAGCGGTGGAAAGCCCGACTCCCCAACGAAATAGTTACTTTGAGAATGGAGGAAATTGGCCGGGGCCGCCAGCGCCTGGCATGCCTGGAAACCCACCAGGGCCACCTGGCCCACCAAACATGTCGCCAAGTTCTCGCATCGCTTGGCGGGTGCTGACTTTGTTCTTTCCCTTGCCCTGCTTGCCTTGTGGCTTTGCGAGGCCGCCCATCTTCTTCATCATCTTTTGCATTTCAGTGAACTGCTTGATGAGTTTGTTGACATCAGCCACCTGGGTGCCGCTACCGAGAGCAATACGAGTGCGTCGGCTGCCGTTGATGATTTCTGGCGTCCGGCGCTCTTCTGGGGTCATCGAGCGAATAATCGCCTCGGTGAGTTTGACCTGATCATCTCCGACCTGGGCATCCTTCATTTCCTTTGGCATGCCCGGAAGCATTCCCATGATTCCTGATAGTGGACCCATCTTCTTCAGTTGTTGAAGTTGCTCGAGGAAATCTTCAAGTGTGAACTGACCCTCGAGCATGCGGGCGGCAGTTTCTTCTGCCTTGTCCGCTTCGAAGACTTTTTCGGCCTGCTCAATAAGTGTGAGCACGTCACCCATACCGAGGATGCGGCCAGCCATGCGATCAGGGTGAAACTGTTCGAACGCGTCAATGCGCTCGCCCGTTGCAGCAAACGCAATTGGTTTTCCAATGACAGTCTTTACTGACAGCGCAGCACCACCACGTGCATCGCCATCAAGTTTGCTAAGAATCACTCCGTCAATAGCAAGACGCTCATCGAATGCTTTGGCAACACTCACAGCGTCCTGACCAGTCATCGCATCAACAACGAGGAATGTGTATTTCGGAATGACAGCGCGCGAAATGTCAGCAACTTGCTGCATCATTTCTTCATCAATTGCTAAACGACCGGCTGTGTCGACAATGAGAATGTCTTTGCCAAGTCGTCGTGCTTCTTCAAGACCACGTCGTGCTGTATTTACTGGATCGCCTGGTTCTGAGAACACTGGTACGCCAACTTGGGCACCAAGAGTGCGCAACTGATCAACAGCAGCAGGGCGTTGAAGGTCTGCTCCGACAAGAAGCGGCTGACGGCCTTGAGACTTGAACCAACGTGCCAACTTTGCAGCACTGGTGGTTTTACCTGAACCTTGCAGACCCGCCATAAGGATGACTGTTGGCGGAACACTGCTGTATGCAATCTTGAGAGTTTCCCCTCCGAGCATTGCCACCAATTCGGCGTTAACAATCTTGATAATTTGTTGGCTGGGGTCAAGCGCTTCAGAAACAGTGACGCCAATTGTTTGCTCACGAATTCGCGCAACAACATCGCGCACGACACCAACGTTGACGTCGGCTTCTAAAAGTGCTGTACGAATTTCAGCAAGTACTTCATCAACGTCGGCCTCGGTAAGGCGGCCTTTGCCGCGAAGGCGCTTTGCTATTCCTTGTAACCGGTCGCCTAACGAATCAAACATGCAGTCTTCAGGTTATCGGCGCAGTACTGCCGAAAAAGAGCGTCAACCGACGACAACAAAAGTGACAGAACCCTTGGTGATCGTGAGATTCACCCGATTGGTCTGATAATCCATCGTCAACATGAAAGCTTCGCCGTCACGCATAGCTACGCGAACTTGCCACCCGAGTTCAGTGGCAACTTTTTGTGCCTCAGCCTCAGTGAGACCAATCAATTTTTTTGCTGACGTTTCATCGGGTACTGCCGCTGGCTCTGTCGGGTTTTCGACTTGCGGAGGATCCACTGCTGGTGAGCCTGGATCAACAGGCTTTGGCTCAGGCACCGGATCTGCGCCATCCGTTACTTCGCTGTCGCCATACGACAGATATTTCTCTTCAATGGCAAGAACAGTGCCAACGTCACCATCAGCATTGGTGAAGGTGTACGCAGGCAACAAGATGCTTGAGTTGTTGGTCAATGTTGTTTGCATTAGTGCTAATCGCACACCGGTAATTGGCACAGTGACCGCAACCGGAGTCGAACTGTCAGTCGCAGGCGACGACACAGACATATCAATAGCGGAACGTGCAGTAGGACCAACAAGTCCATATTGCAATTGGCTCAATCGTTCCACCGCATCTTTTGGTGGGATAAGCGGATACGACCCGGCATTCTTCAATTCAACTAGCGGGCCTGATGCGTAGGTAATTTTTGCATCGCTGCCGAATGAAACATACAAAGAGATATTGCTGGAAACGTCTCGGGCCATAAGGGTGCCCACAACGTCGGTTGACCATTCTGTTTTTGTTGCACTGAACGCAAACGGCTTTACGCGCAAGTCGGCATCCTGCAACAGTTTCGTTACTCGCGCAATGGCCGTTGCTTCGTCAGGAAGATTTGCTGGCGGCGTCGGAGCGACTACGGGCTCGCCTGCGTCAACGCACTCATTCGCTGGTGCATCCGGAGCGCAGGCGGGAGACGAAACCGATCCGCTGCCAACTGATCCTGATGAATAACTCCACCAGGCGCTAGAGACATCAACATAGAGCCTCAACCCTTCACCTGTTTTGTCATCAACGCCGATTGAAAAGTTGTTCGTGTCTTCTTTCACCACTTCGCCTGGAACACCAAGTGTGACAGCCAACTTCTTGAGAGTTCCCTTGTTTTCTTTCAACGGATTAACCGACCATGCGGCTGCTGTTTCGCCAAGATCAGGAAGTTCGTTCAGAACCGAATACGAAACGTCTTGCGCATATGCCAATTTTGCATCTTCTGCATTTTGTGCTGCAGCTGGATTGGAACGATCAGCACCTGACTTCACTTGGGAAGACTTCAATGAAAGAACGAGGGGGTCGGGCGATCCACATGCTGCGAATAACAGTACTGAAGCAACTACTGCTGCAACTGGAGAGAAAAAACGGCGATGCGACATAAATACCTTTTGGTTCGTGATCATTTTACAGACATTGATACTGCGAATACGGCAGCACGAATTGTGTTCTATTCGAATAGTGCAGAGACGAACTCAGACGGGTCAAACACAATCAAATCAACGGCAGTTTCACCTAATCCGACAAGCTTCACCGGAATTCCCAGTTCAGTTTCGATGGCAAACACGATGCCGCCCTTGGCTGAACCATCAAGTTTGGTCAACACAATTCCAGTGACATCTGTGGCGGCAGCAAATTCGCGAGCTTGAGCAAGACCGTTCTGGCCAGTTGTTGCATCAATGACCAATAGAACTTCATTCACAACGCCTTCGGCTTTGTCGGCGACTCGTCGCACCTTTTTCAGTTCTTCCATCAGGTTTGATTTGTTCTGCAGACGGCCGGCAGTATCGCCGAGCACTAGCTGAATGCCTTTTGCTGCGGCGCTTTGAATTCCGTCGAAGATGACTGACGCAGGGTCTCCCCCTTCGGCGCCTCGCACAAATGCCGAACCTGAGCGTTCTGCCCACACTTGCAATTGTTCGGCAGCGGCTGCACGAAACGTATCGCCGGCTGCCATCAGAACTGTTGTGCCTTGCGCAGTTTGCGCCGTTGCAATTTTTCCGATGGTGGTGGTTTTGCCCACACCATTGACTCCAACGAACAACCACACATTTGGTGAACCAACGGCATCAAGATGCAATGAACGATCAGACGTTGCTAACTGAGCTGTCATGCCATCACGCAGGGCAGAAATCACTTCGTCTGGTGATCGCAATGAGCCATCTTTCACCGCAGCACGTAATGGGTCAAGCAAACGCGTCGCTAAACCGATACCAATATCGGCGAGCAGCAACGTTTCTTCTAACTCATCCCACGTAGCGGAGTCGATACCTCGTCCACGGATGGATTGAAAAGCAGAAGCAAACAAGGACCGAGTGCGACCAGCCTTTTCACGCACGCTTGGCGCAGCGGCCACTTCTGGGACGACGACAGCATCAGGAACGATGGAGTCTTCAGCTTTTACTTCTGGGACAACAACTTCAGCAACAATGACGGGGGCTGCGTCTGTGACCGTCTCTATTGCGGGTTTCGTGACTACACGAGTGCGATTCCTGCGACTGCGAATAACTACAAGAATCGCGATTCCCGCACCGCTAGTGCCAAGGGCGATGGCAATGTTTGTAGTAGCCGAGGCGAGCATCTGAGTTCCTACCGCGTCAAAGCGTCAGTGGAACGTTCAGTGATGACCTTTGAAGAGCCACCTGGCTGCATCGAAACACCCATGAGGCAGTCGGCTGCTTCCATGGTGCGCTTTTGGTGACTAACAATGATGAGCTGAGCATCACGACGGAATTCACTGACAAGACCAAGGAAACGATGAAGGTTTACATCGTCGAGAGCTGCTTCCACTTCGTCCATTACATAGAACGGAGAAGGACGACTGCGGAACACAGCAAACAAATACGCAAGCGCAGTGAGCGAACGCTCTCCACCAGAGAGCAACGACAACTTCTTGAAGGTCTTGCCAGGCGGTTGTGCTTCCACTTCGATACCTGTATTCAACATGTCGTCAGGGTTCGTAAGAACCAACTTGCCCTTACCGCCAGGGAACAGCAAGGTAAAGAGATTCGTGAAGTTCACGCTGACATCAGCAAAAGCTTCAGCAAAGACAGACTGAATTTCTACGTCGACAGCTGCGATGACCTGAGCAAGTTCGCGACGTGACGCACGAACATCATTCAGTTGTTCTTCAAGGAATTGGTGACGCTCTTGCAGTTCAGTGAACTCTTGCAACGCCAGTGGGTTGATAGGGCCCATCAGGCGAATATCGCGCTCAAGAACACGAGCGCGATCAGCATGCGTAACACCTTCAATTGGTTCTGGCATTGGTGCAGCTTCGGCTACTTCTGGTTCTACTTCAAGGTCACGACGAATCATTTCGACCGCAGCTTCCAAACGCATACGAGCTTCAGCTTCTTCAACATCAACCCGACGTACACGTTCACGCAGTTCTTCTAACTGCTGTTCTGCTTCATGGCGTCCACGGCGAGCATTGTCAAGACGAGTTGCAACAGCACGTACTTCATCACTTTGACGACGACGCATCTCGTGCAATTCAGCAAGCCGTGCTTCAGTTGCTGCCTTGTGAGTTTCGACAAGGTCAGAAAGGCGACCAACAGCAACAAGTGCAGCTTCGATCTTTTGGCGACGAGCACCAGCTTCTAGGCGAGCTGCCGAATCCACTTCAAGACGACGCTCGGTATCACTTGCGCGTTGCTTCAGGAACTGCTCGCGTTCACGTAGTCCGGCTACTCGAACATCAAGATCTTTACGGCGCAGTACAAGGTGCGCTGATTTGGAATCAATCGTGGCGCGTTCTTCGGTCTGGGCTTTGGCAGCAGCGACTTCGGCTGCTTCTGATTCTTCAAGGCCTGGAAGAATGTTTTCAAGTTCCAAGACGCGCTGTTGATATTGAGTCAAACGAGCGCGGGTCTCATTTGCAGCATCACGTGTGATTTGTTGTTCAGCCGCATTCGCACGACGATCATTAATCGCGGTAGTCAACTTGTCTGACGCGCTTTCAACCACTACCAATTGACGATCAATTTGTGATTGAAGCTGAGTTCCTTGTTGGCGAGCTGCCACTAGACGCGTCTTTGCAGATTCCACTTCGTTAGCAAGACGTGCAAGATCAGATACAGCAGATTCCACTTCAATGCGAGTGCGATCAATCACTTCTTGTGAACCAAGATCATCGGCAGCACCGAGACGCCAACCAGATGGAGACAATCGGTCACCACGACGTGTGACAACGGTGGCAGACGATGAATTCTCTACGACCGCAATTGCGGCATCTAGATCATCAGCACAACCAATATGCGACAACAACGAATCGAGCAATGCTGCCAAGGCAGCAGGTGCACCAGATGCGGGCCTGACGTGTGAGCGAACTGACTGAACGCCAGAAGGCAAAGAAGATGCCTCACTCTGGTTGTTTCCAAGGGCAAGAACTGCACCATTGTGATCTACCGCTTGCAACGCATCAATTGCGCGTCGAGCAGTTGCCGAATCAGACACAACTATTGATGCAAGCGCTTCACCAAGTGATGCTTTGACGGCGGCATCCCAGCCAGCATCTACGTCAAGAAGATCAACGAGCGCACCAACTACTCCGGAAACATTGGCGAGATGCTCGGCACCAATGCGGGCGCGTGACGACGCAACTGCTTCTTCTAGTGCTTCAAGTTTTGCTGCAGCACGTGCGCTGCGACGTTCCGCTGCAGCGCGAGCAACTTGAGCTTCATCGCCCAACAATTCAATCTGTTCACGTGTTGCTGTGACATCAACCAATTGAGCACGCAATGAGCCCACTTCAGTTTCGGCATCGGCTAATTCAGATTGCAGGCGATCAATTCCCGCAGCAACATTTGCATCATGTGCAACTAGCTGCTCGGTACGAGCCTGCATCTTTTGTGCTTCGCCAGCACCTTGTTCCACCGTGTTACGCAATGTGCGAAGCTCACCACGAACTTCAGCTGCTGCGTTTGATGCTTCGTTGCTCTGCACCATGTGGAAGAGCCCTTGCTCGGTGCGCTCACGCTCGAAGGTTTCTTCTTCCTCTTGCAACGAATCATTCTCTTGCATTGCAATAGCGAGACTGCGCTCAACTTCAATCAACTCTTCACGCATTTGTGCGGCATCAGCCTCAAGAGCCGCCACAACATCATCTGCAATGAGCTGGCCCTGATCTCGTTCCATTGAACGGCGACGCTCCGCAATTACAGCTGCAAGACCACGAGCGCGTTCTCGCAATTGTTCGACTCTCATCAATTCGTCATTGACTCCGGATTCTCCGCGCGCAGACAGTTCAGCTTCGGCGGCAAGGACTTCTGTATCCAAGGCGGCAAGTTTCTGGCGAATCTCTTTCTCTCCTGAATCACCGGCAAGCTTTTCGCCTGCAAGAGCTGTGAGGCGTGCACGCAACGACGCAACTTCGCGACCAGACAAGAACAAGCGCAATGCACGCAGTTCGCCAACAATTTCACCGTGACGGCGGGCGGCTTCAGCCTGACGCTCTAGCGGGCGTAGTTGGCGACGTACTTCACGAATAAGGTCTTGTACACGCAACAAGTTGACTTCAGTTGCTTCCAACCG
Organism: Ilumatobacteraceae bacterium; assembly: GCA_044374495.1. Classification (GTDB taxonomy): domain Bacteria; phylum Actinomycetota; class Acidimicrobiia; order Acidimicrobiales; family Ilumatobacteraceae; genus UBA2093. The sequence continues at coordinate 7,104 of JBILOM010000015.1, forward strand.
GCGTTCAGCCTTTTCTTTGCGCTTGCGATACTTAAGAATTCCTGCAGCTTCTTCGATGATGGCGCGACGATCTTCTGCGCGAGCAGTAAGCACTGCATCGATCTGGCCTTGGCTGATGATGACGTGCTGTTGACGACCAACACCAGCATCAGACAAAAGTTCCTGCACATCAAGCAAACGACACTCAACACCATTGATGGAATACTCACTGTCGCCGTTACGGAACAACGTTCGTGACACGCTGACTTCGGAAAAATCAAGCGGCAACAAACCAGCGGAGTTATCGAGCGTCAGAGTTACCTCGGCACGACCAAGCGCTGCGCGCTTGTTTGTTCCACTGAAGATGACATCTTCCATTTTCTGGCTACGTACCGAACTTGGAGCTTGCGCACCAAGCACCCACGCAATGGCGTCTACGACGTTTGACTTGCCTGACCCGTTCGGACCGACCACGACAGTGACACCTGGCTCCATTTCAAGGACGGTGGAATCGGCAAAGGACTTGAAGCCCTTGAGAGTGAGAGATTTAAGGAACACGGCGTTCACAACAGTAATAGACGGGCACCGTGTTCAGGGAATGGCGCTCTATTTCTGACAGCGAGGGCAATACGACGTTGATCGCCCACCTGCTACTACTCGAACAATGTCGGCTTTTCCACAGGTGACGCATCTCTTGCCATCTCTGCCATACACACGGTGTTCTGCCTGGAATGTCCCTGTTTTGCCTTCGATATCCACATATTGGGAATCATCAAGGGTTGACCCACCTGCAGCGATTGCATCGGACAGCACCTCAGAGATGTGTTGAGCCAGGCGACGGACCTGAGGTTTCGTTAGCGAGTCCGCGGTTCGATTCCACCGCAAGCCCGCTCGATGCAGAATCTCATCTGCATAGATATTGCCAATTCCTGCCACCACATGCTGGTTCAACAACAGAGGTTTAATTGCCCCACGTTTGCCTTCCAATCGTTGTGCTAACACCGCTGCGTCGAAATGCTCACAGATCGGATCAACTCCAAGCCTGATGAGTTCTGGCAAAACTTGCGCCGTCAGTGCGGGGTCAAACACCACGACTTCACCAAAGGTTCGAGGGTCGACAAACCACATCTCGTCACTCACGCCATCGCGTTCAGACAATGACATCACCACATGAGTGTGTGCAGGACGTGTAGTTCCGACAGGTTCTACCAAGACACGCCCGCTCATTCGCAAGTGAATCATCATCTCGTCGCCGGAATCAAGATCACACAATAGATACTTTCCTCGACGACGGGCGTTTGTAACTGTTGTGCCAGTTAGTCCGTAAATAACGGATTCGCGGCCAGAGCGTCGAACTGAACGTTCGCGACCAACTTCTACTGAAATGATTTTTCGGCCAACAACTTTGGCTTCAATCCCCCGCCGAACGGTTTCGACTTCTGGCAGTTCAGGCATTGTGCTGTTCGACGAGTGCGTCGTATGCACCTACGGCGGCTATTTGCTCTGCTGCTTTTTTTGTACGTCCGATACCAGATCCGTACGCACGGCCGTCGACATACAGAACCGCCGTAAACACACGCTCATGGTCAGGGCCTTCACCCTCTACTTCGTAGATGGGGATGCCTATTGATAACCGAGCGCACAGCTCTTGCAGTCGAGTTTTTGCATCAAACATTTCAAGATGAGGTATTGCTTCTTCAACAGAATCAGTAAGCAATCGCTTCACCATTTCATAGGCAGCAGGTGCCCCACCATCAAGATACACAGCCCCGATAAGAGCCTCAAGGGCGTCTGCCAAAATGGACGACTTGTCGCGTCCACCTGCTGCGTCTTCACCTTTACCAAGCAACAAGAACTCGCCGATTCCTAATTGTCGAGCAATGTCGGCAAGCGCATGCATGTTGACAACACTGCGTCGAAGATCTGTCAGTTTGCCTTCTGGCATGTCGGCGAGACGATGGAATGCAACATCAGCAATAACCCAACCAAGGACTGCGTCGCCAAGAAATTCAAAGCGTTCATTTGTCAGCGGGTCACTATTTTCGGCTTGCCACGAACGATGAATCAGAGCCTGGCGAAGCAATGCAGGGTTCTGAAACTCATATCCGATTCGTGAGGCACACTCTGAAAGAGATGAATTCTCCAGATCTGACATTGGCGTTAGCTATTTGCCAAGTGCGAGCACGATGTAGTTCACCGCGTCAGAAACAGTAAGAAGACCGGACAAATCATCGTCTTCAAACTGAAAATTCGGAATGATGTCTGAGAATTCTTGCTCGAGCGAGTCAACAAGTTCAATGAGTGCAATGGAGTCAGCACCGAGATCATCTGCAAGAGTCTGCGTTTCAGAGATCTCAGATGCGGAAATCTCGAGAATCTCTGCCAAGTGGCGACAAACAGTTGCGAGAACTTCGTTGCGTTCAATTGTTGCCATCGAATGTCTCCTTCAGTGGGTGCTTACTCAGCAAGAGTACTTGAGATAGCAACACGAATCGCCTCGACCATGCCGGTCTCGACCATTTCCTGTGCGCATTTGATGCCATTCACCATGGCGCGCGCACTACTTGAACCGTGCGAAATGATGCACACACCATCAACGCCAAGCAAAATCGCTCCGCCGTACGTATCAGGGTCAAGAGTTTCGTACAACGGAAGCAGTGCGGGCATCAGCGTGTTTGCTGCATCTGCATATTCAGGTTGACCAAAAGCAGTGAAGAGTGCTTTTACAACAGTGCGCAAACTTCCTTCAAGAGTTTTGAGAACCACATTTCCGGTGAATCCGTCAGTGACAACAACATCAACAACTCCGGTCATGAGATCGCGGCCTTCGACATTGCCAATGAAATTGATTCCGGGAGCAACCTTCAACAATTCATATGTTTCTTTACGCAAGGTGTCGCCTTTGCCGGGTTCTTCACCAATGGAAAGCAAACCAACACGAGGGTTTTCTACTCCGAAACGACGTTGTGAATACACAGAACCCATGAGTGCGAACTGCACTAACCATTCGGCCTGGACTTCTGCGTTTGCGCCTGCATCAAGAAGAACTGTGGGGTGACCACCAGGAACTGGAACTGGCGTTGCGATTGCAGGACGAGCCACACCAGAAATACGACCCATACGCAATAACGCACTTGCCATAGTTGCGCCCGTATTGCCGGCCGAAATCATTGCACTAGCTTTCCCATCGCGCACTGCTTCAGCAGCGCGGACAAGAGTGGAATCTCGTTTACGACGCACAGACTGAGCAGGGTCGTCATCCATTTCGATGACTTCACTTGCAACAAGCAGAGGAAGTTCGCCAGTTCCTTCTAGGCCTTCAGGGCCAACGAGGAGAAGAGGAATACCGAGGGCAGCTGCTTCAAGTGCTCCGGCAAGAATTGCTGAGGGAGCATTGTCGCCACCCATCGCGTCAACAGCGATTGGCAACATGTGTGATAACTGGTCTATTAGTCGACGGCGATTGCCACGCGGCCTTTGTACCATCCGCATGCACCACACACTGTGTGGGGCAGCTTGACAGCACTGCAACGTGGGCAGGTACTACGTGAAGGTGCATCGAGGCGCCAATTTGAGGCGCGACGCATACGAGTCTTCGACTTCGACATTTTTCTCTTGGGAACGGCCACCGTGGTCTCCCTTGTTAGCGGCAAATGCCCTGTTGGGGGCTTCGTAATGATAGCCCCACAACGCCGAAAACTTACGGGGCGTCGTCAGGAAATACGCCTTTGAGGTTTTCTAGGGCCGACCAACGGGGGTCAGAGGCCGTTGTGACACAGCTGCACTCGGTCTCTGAAAGGTCTGCTCCGCAATGGGGGCAAAACCCCGGGCAGTCCTCGCGACACAGGGGTGACAGCGGAACGGCGAGCAAAAGACCCTCTCTGACCATGGGGAGAAGGTTGATCTGGTCGTTCTCGATTTCATACGCATCGGGGTCGTAGGTCCCCTTCTGATACATCTCGTCGAGGTCAACACTCATGCGCTCAACAAGTGGAGCAAGGCAGCGCCGACACACACCAGCCCATGTGGCCTTGGCGGATCCGGAAACGTGAATGCCAGTCGAGAGCGATTCAAGATGGACCGAGATATCAACGGGCGTGTCAACTATTCGCGAGTCATCGAATTCGAAATCTAGGACTGCAACTGCAACCTCGATGTCTTTAGTAGTTCCGGGACGGCGCAGCAGTTCAACTGCATTGACGATGAGTGGCTTAGCCAAGGTGGAACCTCTCTAGAGATCGTCTTGGTTGAAGAAATCCGCAACTTCTTGTTGCTCGATTGGTTCTTCAGACTCTGGCGGTGGTGGCTCTGAACCAATCGACAAACGATTACGGCCATTGGCAACGGTCTTTGACAAACGATCGAGAAGAATTTCAAAGCTTCCAAGACGTTGATCAAGGAAGTCTTCAGTTTCATTCTTCAAACGACGAGTCTCTTCTTCGGCTGCATCAATAACTTGGCGAGCACGAGCTTCAGCTGCACGTACAACTTCAGTTCTTTGAACCATTCGTTCAGCCTGTTGCCGTGCAGCGCCCAAAAGCTCGTCTGCCTCACGCTTGGTTTTATCAAGGAATTCTTGGCGTTCTTTCAGCATCCACCGTGCTTGGCGAATTTCATCTGGCAATCGCACCAACGCATCTTCAAGTAGTTCAACCACTTCATCACGGTCAATGCGGGGCGAACTTGACAACGGCATGCTCGGCGCTGTTGCAACAATGTCGATAGTGCGGCGAAGGATTACTTCGCTCTCGCCAAGACGGGCCTGCACTGGCATCGGCTGTGGATACGAATCATCTGTTGTGTCATCGAAATCATCAAAACTCATTATTTGCTCCGTGGGGAAAAGAGAGATGCAAGTGCATCAGATACTGCGCTAGGAACCATTGACGACACATCGCCACCATGGGCTGCAATGTCGCGAATAAAGCGACTACTGACAAAACTGAATCGCGGCTGACATGGCACATACACCGAGCGAACACCAGCGACTGCAAAGTTCGTGTGTGCCATTTGTTGTTCCACTTCGAAATCGCCCGAGGTGCGTAGGCCTTTCACGATGCACAATGCATTGACAGACAGTGCAGCATCAACTGCGAGACCCGGAAAACTGCGCACAGAAACATTTGGTAGGTGAGAACATGACGCAGTAATTAGTGAAACACGCTGATCCGTTGACAAGACGCCCGATGGCTTATCGGGGTTATGCATGACGGCAACTACAACTTCACCGAACAAGGCAGTTGCTTGCTCGACGACGTCTAGATGACCCAAATGAAACGGATCAAAACTGCCGGGGTATAACACAGTGCTCATTGCACCTCTACCGTACCGTCTGGCGCACTGCTGGGACTGAGAAAGGACACATGAGTTCGTCCATATTTCTTTTCCCGGACTGTTTCAAAGCCCGCAATTGGCCCAATCGGACGACCTGATTCAAGAACAACAAGCGGGGCAGTTACTGAAGCGAGCAATGCACCCCATGCGTCGAACCCGTACGGCGGGTCTGCAATCAAAAGATCAATACCTTGTTGGTGTGCAGCTGTTCCGACGGCATCACCAGCAATTACCGTAGATTTTTCAGAGATGCCAAGGGCCGAGATATTGCTGCGAAGTACAGCAAGGGCTGCACGGTCATTTTCCACGAAAACACAGTGGTCGGCCCCCCGCGAAATGGCTTCAATACCCATCGCGCCCGTGCCGGCAAACAAGTCAAGAACACGGGCCCCCTGCACAACATCAAGGCTTCCGAGAGCATTAAAGACTGCTTCTCGCACCATGTCTGTCGTTGGCCGGGTGGCCTCTGACGTTGGGGCTTCTATTCGTCGACCTCGTAGGTCACCTGCAACAACTCTCACGCAAGGCAGACTACGGCGGTGATTAGTCCGAAAGAGTCCATTATCTGTATCGACTGTGGAGGCCCATGCCATTTGCTGTCCCACGCCCCTGAAGATGGGGTCTGGGAAGTCGATGATGTGGTCTCATATCGCTGTCGTGACTGCAGAGACGTGTGGTACTTCCCACTGACCGACGACGACACTGACGACGAACAGGACTACTAACCCTTAGCCCTTGTCGAGTGGATCAAACTTCACTCCGAAAATTGCGAAATTCGCGATTCGAGTTGGTGCATGATTCAACCAGAAGTTCAGACTGAGTCTTTTCGGGTCACGCACAAACGGCTTGTTTGCTGCGACTGCATCGACAGTACGGATTGCAAGCTTCACCGGATCAGCCGTAGGAATCAACTGCAATCGTTGAAAACGCTTTACAACATTTCTGATTGTCGACGTCTTGTCTTCAATGACATCCCACATGCCAGTATCAACCGGCCCAGGCGATAACACAGTGATATTGACTTTTGTAGATTTCAATTCACGACTGAGACCATTAACAAAGTTAAGAATGCCCGCCTTCGTTGCGCCATACACAGACATACCTGGGAAACCAGCAGTGCCTGCAAGTGATGACACAAAAACAATGTGTCCTGAATTGCGCGCAATCATTCCTGGCAACGCATGACGGGTGAGCATCATGGGAACTTCAAGGTTGACTCGTGCGACAGTACGAATTTCACGTTCGTCTTCAACTGCAAATGCTGTTGAAGTTTCGAGACCTGCATTGTTCACCAAGATGTCAATATGTCCGTGCAGCTTCTCAATATGTTGAATGAGTCCGTCGACAGCAAGATCATCAGACAGGTCTGACACCACTGCATTTCCCATAATTGCAGCAGCGACAGCTTCAAGCGCATCAACACTGCGAGCCACAACTGTGACTTTTGCTCCACGTGACGCAAACTGGCGTGCCAATTGTTCGCCAATTCCACGCGAACCGCCCGTGACGACAACATGTTTACCTTGTAATTCCATTCGATTCCCCCTCGATATGCCCTAACCGTAGTACGCCCGCGTTACGACTTAAACAGGAACTCTTCGTCAGTGTCAGAGAACAACAAATCAAGTTCATCGCGCAGCAATGGCAAGTCGGACAACATTGGATCAGTTTGGATAATGCCAACCGCTGCATCACGTGCCCATTGAATAAGTTCAAGATCACGCTGCAGGGAGGCAAGGGTGAGATCGCTTTGCCCCTTCTGGTTCACGCTCATAATGGTGCCTTCACCACGAAGTTTGAGATCTTCTTCAGCCAACACGAAACCATCCGTGGATGCCACCAAAGCTTCAATTCGCGGGGATGGCTCGCCATTCTGAGTCATGAGATAACACTGCGACAGCAATTTTCCGCGCCCCACTCGACCGCGTAACTGATGTAACTGTGCAATCCCGAAACGGTTTGCATCGAGAACCACCATGCATGTCGCGTTCGGAACGTCAACACCCACTTCAATGACCGTTGTAGCAACAAGAACCTGAGTAGCGCCTGAACGGAACGAATTCATAACAGTTTCTTTATCCGCCGACGACATACGCCCATGCAATAAACCGATTGTGTAACCAGCTAAATCCTGTGCAGAGAGTTGGTCAAACGTTTCTTGCGCTGACGCAACTTCTAGTTTCTCGCTTTCTTCAATCAACGGACACACCACATATGCCTGCTCGCCCGCATCAAGCCTGCCGCGCACATCTGCCCACATTGATTCAATTTCTATTGGCGCATGTACCCATGATGTTGAGATTGGTGTGCGGCCTGGCGGCAATTCATCAAGCACACTGACATCAAGATCGCCGTACACAGTCATGGCAGCAGTTCGCGGAATTGGTGTTGCAGTCATTACCAACACGTCTGGCACCAGTCCATGTTCAGACTCTTGTGCTTTGTCACGCAACCGAGAACGTTGTTCGACTCCGAAGCGGTGCTGTTCGTCGACCACAACGACACCAAGGCTCTTGAAATTCACAGAATCCTGAATAAGCGCATGGGTACCAATCGCAATATCGACTGACCCATCAGCGATGCCAGCCAAAATGTTGCGACGTTGCTCCCCCGTTACTTTGTTCGTCAGAAGCTCAATTCGTAATGTGCGGTCACCAAAGAGATTCGAATCATCTGACACTGTGAGCGACGCAAGCAACGCACGGATACCTAAAGCGTGTTGGTCTGCCAGCACTTCAGTGGGCGCCATGATTGCTGCTTGATGTCCACCTTGAACAGCAGCCAGCATTGTCGCAACTGCCACCAGAGTCTTTCCCGAACCAACATCACCCTGCAGAAGTCGATGCATCGGAGTTCCTGAGGCAAGGTCTTTGTAAATCTCACCGATAGTTCTCTTTTGCGCACCGGTAAGCGGGAACGGGAGAGCCTTCGTGAACCCTTCAATGAGATGACCTGAGGTCTCATGACTAAACCCAGCAGACTCTCGTTCCCATTGCGCTTTTTTTCCAACCAACATGAGCTGAACTCGCAGAACTTCATCGAAAGCCAAACGTCGACGAGCATTCTGATGCGCTTCAATCGATTCAGGAACATGAATCGCCCGCATCGCATCACCGCGACTGATGAAACCGTGTTCATCAAGAAGTGATTGCGGCACCGTGTCTGCAAAACCGCGAGGCGCACATTTATTGAGAGCATCTTCAATCCATGTTGCAAGATCAGACGATGAAATGCGCACCTTCTCGCTCTGCGGATAAATAGGAACAATGCGGCCTGTTGCCTTCCCCACAGGGTCAACCAGTGGGTTTGTCATCTGTAACGACCCGTTGAACAATTCAGGTTTTCCAAAGACTGCGACTTCCAAGCCTTTGTACAACTGTTTCTCACGCCACCCCTGATTAAAGAAAGTGATGTTCAATCGTTTCGTTCCATCCGAAACTGCAACCTTCACCATCTTTTTGTTGTTGCGCGTAGTGAATGCTGATGTTGATTCAACAGTGACCACTACTAATGCAGGCACACCTTCAACAAGGTCTGCAATCATCGCCATATTCGTACGGTCGACATATCTGCGTGGATACGTCTCTAGTAAATCCAAAATGCTGCGCACCTCGAAAGCTTCAAGGGCAACCAGTGTCTTTGGGCCAACACCTTTGATTCGCTCAAGACCTAATTGATCAAGGTCGCGAAGGGTGAGCGGTGGATTACTCAACGCCAAAGAGATACGGATACAACGGCTGTCCGCCGCCATGAGTTTCGACCGCTACGTCCGGCCGATTTTGTGAGACCCATGCAACGATCTGATCCGTCTGGGCCACGGTGGCGTCGTCTCCGGTAATGATCGTTAGTAATTCACGCTGGTCATCAATGAGATGATCCAACAGTTGCGATGCTGCAGTGACCAAAGTGCCTGCGATTGCAACAATGCCATCGCCGCGAACAATTCCAATCCAATCACCCGACGTCACTTGGCCAGCATCTGTGTGGGTATCGCGCACTGCCTGTGTAATTTCGCCGGTGGCAACAGATTCAGCGACAGACGCCATTGATCGTGCATTTGATTCTGCAGAAGCTTCTGGGTCATATGACACCAATGCTGCAAGCGCTTCTGGCATTGAGCACGTAGGAACAACGCGCACTTCTTTAGTAGTGAGCGAATCGACCTGTTGGGCAACCGGAATTATGTTTTTGTTGTTCGGCAGAATAATGACTTGCCGGGCATTCATATGTTCAACTGCAGCCAACAGTTCTGCTGTTGATGGGTTCGACGTTTGTCCGCCAGAGATAACGCCTTGCACTCCCAATTGACCAAACAATTCTGCGATGCCACCACCACTTGCAACAGCAACAACTGCGCAGGTAACTGGCGGAAGTGCTGAAGACGCTGGTCGTGACTGCACCGGTGCACCCAGGGCTGCTTCACGCGCCGCATGCTCATCTGCAACTTCTTCAAACAAATCAGTAACACGTATTTGACGCGGGCGGCCAGACAGCAACAACGGCGCTTCAATTGCAGCTCCGATGTCATTGGTATGGATATGGCAGTTATATAAACCTTCTCCGCCGACAACAACTATGGAATCACCAATTGAGCCCCATGCTTTTTTGAATTCAGTAAGTCGAGAATCCTCTAGGTCGAGGAAATACATCACTTCGTAGCGCAACTCACTCACGTCAACACTGCCGTCGCCCGAGTGACGCAATGAGACTGCTTCCAACTGCTCGACAGATGGCCCATCAGATTCATCGGGCTCTGGCATTGCCTCACCATCGGCAACGTGAATTGCTGAATCGAGTAGCAACAAGAAACCAGCACCACCTGCATCAACTACGCCGGCATCTTTCAACACGGGCAACATGTCAGGCGTGCGTGCAAGAGCATCACGACCTGCAGTACGAGCAGCTTGCAAAGTTGCAGACAATGTTGCGCCGTTGCTAACTGCAACAGCGGCCGCGTCAGCTGATTCACGCACGACAGTAAGAATTGTTCCTTCGATTGGCTTCAGCACAGCTTCATACGCAGCAGCTGACGCGCGTTTCAAAGCTTCTGCCATTCGCGATGCATTCACTTTGCCGTCGGCGGATTCACTAATTGTGCTGGCAAGCCCTCGCAAGATTTGACTAAGGATGACGCCGCTGTTTCCGCGAGCACCCATCAGAGACCCATGACTAATTGCTTGGCACGTGGGCGCCATTGCATGATCTGCGCCTTCGAGTTCGGCTACCACCGCATCAAGAGTGCGAGCCATATTGGTGCCAGTGTCGCCGTCAGGCACTGGGTACACGTTCATCCGATTGATGCCAGGGGCGTGAGCCTTCATCGCGTCGCGGAAGGTCACTACCGTTTGGCGGACCTCATCTGCACCGAAGAGTTCCATGGCTGCCACAGAGTTGAGGCTAGTAAAGAGGGCGCACCCTTTGCGTATCTCACGGGGAATTGGGAGATATTTGCCAATTTCCTCTGAATCTCTGCCCTTCCTAGTTGGGGGGTCTTTGATCTGGCTGATACATTAAGAAACTGCGTTCGGAAGACGTACATCGCCTTCCCATAACCGAAGAGGATTCCAAAATGGCTGCAGTATGTCAAGTGTGTGGCAAAGGCCCATCATGGGGTATGTCAGTGTCTCACTCACACG
>JBILOM010000016.1:0-18033 GCA_044374495.1 Ilumatobacteraceae bacterium
AGCGTGATCTGTTGGCATGTTGAATGTCCACCAGAAGAATTCAACTTTGAAACCCGGTGCATCGGTGGGAACCAAGAATGCGCTGATTCCCTTCGGGTCGCCGGGCTTCCCGCTGGTGCGCGCAAAAATAATGTCGTGGGTCGCATGGTGAAGACCACTGTTCCATCGCTTCATTCCGCTAATCACCCATTCGTCTCCATCGCGATACGCAGTGGTTTCTAGGTAGGTGGCATCGCTGCCATGGTTTGGTTCTGTTAAACCGAATGCAAGACGCTTGGTGCCGTCTAAGAAACCAGGCATCCATTCTTTCTTCTGTTCTTCAGTACCGAAATCACGCATCATCAACACTGTGGGAAAGTTGCCCACGATGCTTGATTCGTTTTGCAAATCGTTGTGAAGACCAAGCCCTTTTGCAGCGAGATGTTCGCGAATGATTGCCATCTTGATGTTGCTTGCACCTTTGCCACCGAACTCAACGGGCAATGCAAGACGAAGCCAACCAGCTACATCGGCGCGACGACGCATTTCGCGCAACAGTGCTTCCCAATCTGCGCGAGGAACGCCATCATTTTCGAAATCAGTACGTGCCCACTCACGGCGATGATCAAAGAATCGCTCGTTGTCATCTTGTGCCTGTAACGGCTTGATTTCTTTTTCAATGAACACATCAAGTGCGTCGAGTGTGTCTTGTATGTCGTCGGGAATAGCAAAGTCCATGGGCGAAGAATACGCCCCACGCCAGAGCCCTCAATTACTGAAGGGTAAGGATAGATCGGTTAATCAAGAGATCCGCCTAAAAATCAAAAAATGAAATGACAGTGTTTTGTTCAAAGTTGTCGTCCGAGTCCTTTTGCGCAAGGATCTCCAGGAAAAATTCTGTGTACATTTCGCGGTTATACGGGTCATACAGGTTGCTCGAAATATAGAAGCTCCAAATTCGACCGCTAGTCCCAACTGCCCTAAAGTCCCATAAATTAAGTGGCTCAGAGAAACTGTAGATATTGCCGTCATAACGCTGTTGTATTAATTGTGTTGCATTGAAGCCCACTGGTACTTCGTTAAACGTAATGGTCACGAGGTTGTTAACACGAGTAACGCTTGGCGTCGGGCCGGCATAGTCCCAGGCGACACCCGCGGCGACGGACCCAACATGTGTATTTCCCGCAATGTCCGAAAACGCATCTGCGTTAAGTCGGAATGTCATTCCTGCCGGAATACTCCCGGCATCTCTCTGGAGTGTGCCATTGACGAAATAGTTCCTGCCGCTCCCTGCAAAGTCTTCTTGCACACATAAACCACCAGCGACCCAACGAGTACATGTCACAGATAGCGAAGTACTAATCAGAGAAGTGGTGTTCTCTGACGCCGTGATGGTGAATCCAGTTTTCACCCCCGAATTAGCTGATGATGCCGAAGCTGAAATGGTCACGGTCGGCGCAGTTCGGTCAACCACAATTGTGAGTGCTTGCGACGCAACAGATTCACCATTAATGCCAGTCGCCTTTGCGGTCACTGACTTTGTGCCTTCAGTAACAGTCCCCAATGAACAAGAAAAAGTTCCCGATTCATTTGCAATGCATGCGGATCCCGAAAGAGCTCCGTCGACATACACCTGAATACTTGAGTTCGTTTGAGCACTGCCGACAATTACCAAACTTGTCGCCTTCGTGATTCCATCGCTCTGAGAATCACCAGTGTCTGTCGCAGCTGAAAGTGCCAGCGCCGTTGGCGCTGATGTAGATGGAGGGAGAGTTGTCGTCGTCGTGGTTGGTGGAACAGTTGTCGTTGGCGGAACAGTTGTCGTCGGCGGAACAGATGTCGTCGGAGTCGTCGTGGTTGGTGGGACAGTTGTCGTCGGAGTCGTCGTGGTTGGTGGGACAGTTGTCGTCGGTGGAACAGATGTCGTCGGAGTCGTCGTTGGAGTTGGCGTATTACCAGATTGGTCATCAGTTTTTACTGGCACTTTTGGAGGGGCATACCCACAACCTGACAGCACAATGGTTCTGGAAACCTTGATCGTCGAAATTACCTTTGGGCCACTCTTCACACGAAGTTGGGTACCAGCTTTCAGCGTCCTCGATGAACACATCGTTGTCTTGCCCGACTTGTCAGTCCTGCTCGAAGCAACCCGTGACCATTTCCACGTCTTCTTTGACTTAACACCCGCTTCGACGACAACAGGTTTCGACTTCCACTTAGTGCCAGCACTGACCGAAACAAAATTTCCGCGTTCAACAGTGGTTGCGATGGAAACAACAGGTGTCTTTGCCTCTGCAACTTGAGCGAATACGGCAAAACCAAATCCAAGCACCATAAATACTTGGGCAATACGGGCAACGAAAGTGTTTGGCACCCGAATATCTTAGTGTACCTGAGGTACAAGAAGGTATTAATCCAGTTAGACGCGGCGAGATTGCATGATGGCAGTGACGATTTTGCCGTCTGCCTTGCCCTGCGAGGCTTTCATCACGCGGCCAACGATGGCGCCCGATGCTTTTTCATCGCCAGCCATGTACTTGGCCCATGCACCAGGATCAGCAGCAATTGCCTCGTCAACCATGGCTTCAACGGCTGATGTATCCATGGCTTCAAAGCCCTTTGCAGCAGCAATGGCTGCAGCATCGCCGCCGCCATGTTCTACCAATTCGGCAAGAACTGTTTTGGCTTGTGTGGCAGACAGTTTTGCATCGCGCTCGAGCACTGTGAGTTTGGCAAGGTCAGCAGCAGGTACCGCTGGAACCGGACCAGCGTCAGCGAAACCTTGTTGAACGTAAATCAGCGCACGCACTGCGTCGCCACCTGCATCAACAACTGCTTGCACGTAATCATGTTGGCCACGCTCAACAACAACGATGACTGCCTCTGACTGAGTGTCGTACCCAGTAAGTGCAGAAAGCGCAGTGCGTCGTGCAGCAGGAAGCATTGGCAAATTGTCACGAACAGCTTGTACCCATTCAGCAGACGGCGCTAGCGGCACCAAGTCTGGTTCAGGGAAGTATCTGTAATCGTCGGCATCTTCTTTCACACGCAATGTGTGCGTGCGGCCCTCGGCATCATCCCAGTGACGTGTCTCTTGGCGAATTGTGCCGCCGGAATCAAGAACATCAATTTGGCGACGAGCTTCATAATCAATTGCTCGGCCGAGTGCACGAATGGAGTTCACGTTCTTGATTTCACAACGAGTACCAAACATCGTGCCAGGCTTATGAACAGACACGTTCGCGTCGACTCGCATTGAGCCTTCTTCCATCTTTGCGTCTGATGCGCCGATGACTTCAAGAATTGCGCGCAATTCAGCTACATATTCTTTGGCATGTTCACTGGTACGAATGTCAGGACGTGACACGATTTCCACCAACGGCACACCGGCGCGGTTGAAGTCAATCAGTGAATAATCACTGCCGTGAATACGGCCGGTAGCGCCACCAACGTGAGTGCTCTTACCAGTGTCTTCTTCAAGGTGAGCGCGTTCAACACCAATGCGGGTTCCGCTTGGCAACACGAGGAAACCATCGATGTTCAAAGGGATGTCGTACTGACTAATTTGGTACGCCTTTGGCATGTCTGGATAGAAGTAGTTCTTGCGGTGGAATATGCAGGGTTGAATACTGCAGTTCAGAGCAACACCGATGCGCATAGCGAGTTCGACTGCTTGCTTGTTCAGAACAGGCAATGCACCAGGCAAGCCCAGCGTTACTGGGTCGATGTTGGTGTTTGGTTCGTCACCAAAATGGTTTGGGGAACCACTAAAGAGTTTTGTCTTTGTTGCGAGTTCAACGTGGACTTCAAGGCCAACGATGAGTTCCCAACCGCCTTCGAGCATTTGCTCGCTAGTTGCGACGATGGAACTGAGTGGATCTTGTGTCATTTCGCTCCTCCTGCTGCATTTTCAAGGGCGCCGCCAACACGGAACATTGGTGCTTCACCAAGTGCAGGTGCAAGAACTTGAATTCCAACGGGCATGCCATGTGCGCCAGTACCAAAAGGCACACTCATTGCTGGGTGCCCAGCAAGGTTGGTGGGAATTGTGTAGATGTCGCACAAGTACATAGCCATTGGGTCATCAACTTTGTCACCAAACGGGAACGCCACCACAGGAGACGTTGGCGTAAGGATTACATCTACTTGTGCATACGCACGTTCGAAATCTTCAGCAATCAGTCGGCGCACTTTCAAGGCCTTGCCGTAATACGCGTCGTAATAACCAGCAGACAATGCATAAGTACCAAGCATGATGCGACGCTTTACTTCATCACCAAAACCAGCTGCACGAGTGGCGCCGTACATTGAATTGGTATCAACAGCATTGACGCGAAGGCCGTATCGAACGCCGTCGTAGCGGGCCAAGTTACTACTGGCCTCTGCAGGCGCAATGAGGTAATACGCCGTAAGGGCATACGACAAGCTTGGCAACGTGACGTCAACAATGGTGGCGCCAGCAGCTTCAAGTGCAGCGAACGCTTCATTGAGTCGTGCGATTACTTCTGGTTCTGCGCCAGCAGGAAGATCTGTCACGCGACCAATGCGCATTCCGGCAACACCTTGTGAAACCGATGCAACAAGTGCAGGTGCTGGCTGTGGAATCGATGTTGAATCCATTGCATCGTGACCAGCAATTGCTTCTGTAATCAATGCAGCATCGGCGACTGTTGTAGCAAACGGACCAACCTGGTCTAGCGAACTTGCATATGCACACAAGCCGTAACGACTGACTAATCCGTACGTTGGCTTCACGCCGACAACACCACACATTGCTGCGGGTTGGCGAATACTGCCACCCGTGTCACTGCCAAGACTGACAGGTGCAAAACCAGCAGCTACTGCTGCTGCACTACCACCGCTTGAACCACCGGGAACACGAGAGGTATCGAGTGGGTTACGGGTAGGGCCAAATGCTGAGTTTTCAGTGCTGGAACCCATTGCAAATTCATCGAGGTTTGTTTTGCCAACCATGATGGCGCCGGCATCGCGCAAGCGAGACACAACCGTTGCGTCGTACGGAGGTTTCCAGCCTTCAAGAATCTTTGATGAGCATGTTGTTTCAATGCCATGGGTACACAAGTTGTCCTTAATGGCAATAGGTACACCGGCGAGTGGACCAATTGGTCGACCTGCAGCAATGTCTGCGTCAATTGCATCTGCGTGCGCGCGTGCTGCATCGGCTGTTACAAGATTGAAAGCATGAATGTCAGTCTCGCGTGCAGTGATTTGTGCGAGATACGAATCAATCACTTCGCGTGCAGTGATTTGCTTTGATGCAATTGCTGCTGCGATTCCTGATGCGGTTGTTGGAATAGTGGCCATGACTAGTCGTCCAATCCGATGATTGGTGGAACACGAAAACGACGTTGGTCAGAAGATGGCGCTGCTGCTAATACTTCGTCAGTATCAAGACATGGTTGCTCGACATCTTCACGCAACACATTGACAAGCGGGAACGGCTGAGTCATTGGGCCGACGCCAGACAGATCAAGCGCATCGATGTCACTGAAATGACCCATAACTTTTGCAAGTTGCTCAGTGAAGTGCACGACGTTGGCCTCGTCGATGTCGAGGCGTGCCAGACGAGCCACTTTGGCTACATCAGCTGCGGAAATGGGGGTACCAGAAGGGCTCACGGCTTCTCAGCCTACGAGCCTCTGATACGGAACGGCGAAAACGAAACCTAGGCGTTCGGGTGAACAGGCGGGAATTCAGCCTGGCGCTTCTGAAGGAAGCTCTGAACACCCTCTTTGAAGTCAGACCGGGAGAATGACTGCTGCATCAAAACGAGTGCGTCCTTACTTGCGGTTGCCACATCTTTGCCGTAGTCGGAATAGACCTGACGCTTCATGACTGCCATTGAAGACGGCGACACATTCATCGCAAGATCTGATGCGTATTCAAGAACAACTTTCATGAGTTGGTCTGCAGGAACAACTCTGTTCACCATTCCCATTTCGAGAGCTTCTTTCGCCATAACAATGCGGCTTGACATCATGAGGTCAAGTGCAGTTGCCTGACCAACAAGTCGTGGCAACACCCATGAGATTCCGTACTCGCCAATAAGTCCACGCTTTGAGAATGCAACTGTGAACTTTGCAGTGTCTGCACAGAATCGCATGTCACACATCAGTGCTTGCACCATGCCAAGGCCAGCTGCTGCTCCATTAACTGCAGCGATGACTGGTTTTGGTAAGCGAGTGATCTCGTCTTGCATACGACCTTCGACAATGCTCGGGCCGTCATCGTTCTTTGCAGTGTCACCTGTTGGAATTGCTTGCAGTGTTCCCATGTCCGCGCCGGCGCAGTAACCCTTGCCTGCACCTGTAACGACAATGACGCGCACTTTCGGATCTGCGTTTGCAGCATCAAGTGCAGCGAAATATTCATTGCCCATTCGACCTGTCCACGCGTTCAGCCGATCAGGACGGTTAAAGGTGATGAGACCGATGCCGGGCTCTAGGACTTCATATAGACATTCACTCATGGTCTAGAACCGTAGACGCTTCAGGGGCCTCCTGAGAACGCAGACGATCAACCGCCAAGTACAGGACTGCAGCTACGAATACCCCGATGGCCACCCACTGGTTCAAGCGCATCCCGCCAACATTGTGACTGGCATCGATTCGAATGCTCTCTGTTCCGAACCGAAGCACGGTGTAGCCCGCTACATACCAAGCAAATAAACGACCACGGGCCGGGTTAATGCGTCGCTCGAGACGAATCAATAGCCATGCCAACACCACGCACCCAACTGACTCATAGAGAAAGGTTGGGTGAAAAGTTGTACCGGCCGCATACCCGGCCTTCACTGCAACATTGTTCGATACTTCTAATGCCCACGGCAACGTAGTGGGTCGTCCAAACAACTCTTGGTTAAACCAATTGCCCCACCGACCAATTGCCTGTGCAATTGCAATGGCAGGTGCAGCACACGAAATAATCCACCATGCATCAAGACCGCGTTTGTGTGCACACCACCAGCCAACTGCAACACCAAGGGTGACTCCGCCCCAAATACCTAGGCCACCTTGCCAAATCTTTATGGCATCAAACCACTGGCCTTGGAATCGCTCATAGTCCGTGAGCACATGATAGGCCCGACCTCCGATAACACCAGCAGGAACAGCCCACATTGCGATGGAAGAAATATCTTCCGTTGTGCCGACGCCTTTATTTTCGGCGCGACGTCCAGCAATACGCACTGCAACAATGACGCCAATTGCAATCATTAATCCGTATGCATTGAGACGCAGTGGTCCGAGATGAATCGAACCAGAAGATGGGCTCGGAATTACTGCAAGAAGAAAACTAAGTGTCATGCGGTGACACGGTGCACGAATGCAACAGCACCCGCAAAGATGATGTCTTTGTCGTAGTCCTGAGTTGCAACGTGATAACTGCGTTCAAGCATTACGCGTTCTACAGAGCCGCCGTACGTTGCAGCTACCGCATCACTGTCACTTGGCTGCACAACATGGTCTTGTACTGAGGTGTACAGCAACATGGGCATCTTGATTGACGGGTAACGAGGTGCAAGCGGCGCAAGACCCTCAGACAAGAATGATTTCATTGCAGCAAGTGGTGTTCCGGCATATGCAGTCTCATGAACATTCGGATCTGCGATGTCTGAACCAATGCCGTCCATAGTGACTGTGCCGCCATCAATCATTCCCTGCAACATGTCGATTACTTCTGATGGTTGCGGTTGCGTCGCAGGGTTTATGCACACAATGCCAAGAGCTTCTGGGTGTTGCGCCGCCATCCACAATGTCAATGCACCGCCCATTGATAAACCCATCACCACAATTTTCTTTGCGCGCTGTGAAAGAACTTGATATGCCTTCTCAGCATCTCCGCTCCAATCAGCCCACCGAGTTGGAATCATGTCTTCAATCGCAGTGCCATGGCCAGCAAGTTGTGGAAGTTCAACATGGAAACCTGCGGCCGCGCATGCCTCAGCAAGCCCACGCATAGAACCTGGGTTGCCAGTGAACCCGTGGAGGACGAGCACTCCGACATCGCCATTGCCATTATGAGAGAAAGCCTCTGCTCCTGGAATTGTTGGTGCTGTCATGGTGACGTCCTTTCGTTCGAACTAATCGTAGGGGTCATTGCCAGAGAGGGGTTGTTCCCACCATTCGGCGGGTACTTCAGAATCTTCCCACTCTGGAAATGGATAAATACAGTTCACGGGGCAGACCGGAAGACACTTATCGCATCCGCTGCACAGTTCCGGAATGATCACCACGTCGGCACCAACATTGAAGATGGCGCCTAATTGCGGGGGGCAATGGCGAAGGCATGCATCACAATTGATGCATTCAGACATCTCGATACGCATCGGAGCAAGTTTCCACTTCGGATTTCGCTCGTGAGTCTCAATGCGCTCGGTCCGTGTGCCAGTCATCTAGTTCATTGTAGGTGAGACCATTGGCACCGCCATGACGGAGAGTTTGACCCGAGGCGCAGATACTGGTGGACTAGGTATCCATGGCCCGCGCTGATCAACTCAAACGACAACGCAAGATTGATGGATACGCAGTCGCTGCCATTGCGCCGGTCATTGCTCTGCTACCAGCCTGGCTAATTGCCGTTGCCGCATTCTGGTGGGTGTTCATGCAGTTCTATTACGTGCCGTTTGCCCTCTTTGCATCCGCATTGTTCTTGTCTGGTGGCCTGCTCTTTATTCGTCCCATTCAACGACTAGCTCTTCAACGTTTGCTCGGCGCACGAACACCAACAAGAGCCGAGCGCGACACGTTGCAACGTTCCTGGCACATCGTGGCGCAAGCAAATCACATTCCTCCAGGAAAGTTTGTGCTTGCTGTTGCGGATTCAGAGGACTTGAATGCATTTGCTTCGGGAGGTCATCTAGTTGTCGTATCAAGTTGGGCCATCGAGAATTTGTCTCAAGACAACCTCAGCGGAGTTCTCGCTCATGAACTGAGTCACCATCTGGGAATGCACACCATTGCTCTCACCATTGGGCAGTGGTTAACAATCCCCATTGTGTTGCTTGCTAAAATTGGTTTCCTTCTTCAGAACGTTGCACACGCCGCAACCGATGTGTTCATCACGAAATCTTCTTTCGCATCCCTCATCGGAAAAACACTGACTGGCTTCATCACAATTATTTCCTGGCTCTTTCTTTCCATGATCACTGTTTCGCAATACATCGGTAATGCAGTTGGCAAGGGCGCAGAATTCAAGGCGGATGAAACAGTTGTCGCCATGGGATTTGGCCGTCAACTTCTGAACGCACTTCGCATCGTGGTGGAACAAGGCCAGGGCGAGAGATCTTCTCAATGGAAAGACCGACTCATCACTGCCCACCCCCCTGCTCGCACCCGAATTGCCCGCATAGATGCTCAACTACGCCAAATGCCTCGGGGTAAGCACCGATAGCGTGAAACCCATGACGCGCAAGGGAACAACTACCTCATGACAAGCCTCCCGAATGACCCCTTTCTTGCCGCTGCTTCTGGAAAGAAGGCCACTCATACTCCTGTCTGGTTCATGCGCCAAGCCGGACGCAGTCTTCCCGAATACAAAGCATTGCGCGGCGAAGGAAGCATCCTTGACGCGATCAAGAAGCCGGAACTTGCAGCTGAGTTCACGTTGCAACCCGTTCGTCGTCACAACGTTGATGCGGCAGTTCTCTACTCAGACATTGTTGTACCAGCGCACGCAGTTGGCTTTGGAATTGATGTTGCACCTGGTACCGGCCCTGTAGCACCATCACCTCTTCGTTCACGTAGTGACCTTGCCCGCCTTCGCCCGTTGCATCACGAAGATATTCACTACGTCACAGACACTGTTCTCGCGTTAGTTAAGGAACTGAAAGTGCCTCTCCTGGCATTTGCAGGCGCACCTTTTACAGTTGCTAGCTATCTCATTGAAGGACGACCAAGCCGTACATACCAAAACACAAAGCGATTAATGCGCGAAGATGAAGTGCTGTGGCATGACGTAATGGAACACCTCGCACAACATTCTGTTGAATTCATCTCTGCACAACTTTCAGCTGGTGCAGAAGCATTTCAATTGTTTGATTCATGGGCTGGCGCACTATCTCGCAACGACTACGACACATATGTGAAGCCCCACACAACGTCAGTGTTCTCACAATTAGCTGAACGTCACCCTGGTGTTGCTGGTATTCACTACGGAATCGGATGCGATCATTTGTTGGAATCAATGAACACAGTCGGCAATGCAATCATTGGTCTCGACTGGAGAACTTCAATTCGCAGTGCACGTACTCGCCTTGGCGCAGACACTGTTGTGCAAGGAAACCTTGACCCGGCTCTTGTACTGGCAGGTTCTTCCATTGCACTTTCTGGTGCAGAAGCAGTGCTTGCAGACAACGCAGGGCACGCTGGCCACATCTTCAACCTCGGTCACGGGGTACAACCAGACACAGACCCCAGTGTTCTTGCAGACATTGTGGCCTACGTTCACGAAAAGACAAAAAAATGAGTAACTCATCTCGTACTGCAGTGATGTTGATGGCGTATGGCACGCCACGCACCAAAGAAGAAATATTGCCGTACTACACAGACATTCGTCGTGGGCGCGCACCTACTGATGAACAACTGAATGATCTCATCGCACGATACGAAGCAATTGGCGGCTTGTCTCCATTAAAGCAGCTCACAGAAGCACAACGCGATGCACTGCAAGAACAACTTGACCTCATTAATCCTGGTCACTACCAAGTCTTTCTTGGCCTGAAACATGCAACGCCATTCATTGAAGAATCAGTTGCTGAAGTTGCAGCCCTTGGTTTCACACGCATTATCTGCCTAGTACTGGCACCGCACTATTCGACATATTCAATTGGTCAATACACAGACCGAGTGCGTGCAGCTGCAGCGCCACACAACATTGAAGTACGTGCTGTTGAAACGTGGGCACGTGAAGATGCATTCATTGATTTCTTGGCTTCAGATCTGCGGACAAAGTTGTCACAAATGCCGGAACGCACAAAAGTTTTGTTCACAGCACACTCGTTGCCACAACGAATCATCGACGCTGGTGATCCGTATCCGGAAGAACTTCGCGCGACTGCAGAACTCGTTGCAAGTAAGGCAGAACTAACGCGTTGGTCGCAATGGTCTATTGCGTGGCAATCTGCAGGACGCACACCTGAACCGTGGATTGGCCCAGACATCCTTGCTGTCATTGATCAGATGGCAACAATGCGCGACACCGATGAATCTGTTGATGGCATTGTGGTTTGTGCGTGTGGTTTCGTTGCAGATCATCTAGAGGTTCTCTACGACCTTGATCTTGAAGCGTCTCAACGAGCGGCTTCATACGGCATGGCATTTGCTCGCACAGCGTGCGTCAATAGTGACTCATTGGTCATGGCTGCGCTTGCTCGTAGACTTATCACTGCATGAGTGAACCCCGTCAAGTTGTCGTCATCGGTGCTGGTGTAGCAGGACTAACTAGCGCGCTCTCCGTGCTTACTAATTCCTCTGAGCCGGTCAACGTGACGGTGCTTGAAGCAGAGTCACATGTTGGTGGTCGAATTCGCACGACACAATTTGCCGGACTCTCCATTGATGAAGGTCCTGATGCGTTTCTTGCCCGCGTTCCATGGGCAACGCAACTTGCAGCCGAATTAGGACTCGGTGCTTCAATGACATCACCAACTGATGCGCATGCATCTATTTGGCACAATGGCATGCACAACATTCCTGGCGATCTCATGCTTGGTGTCCCTGCAAAGGTTCGCGCATTCGCGACTTCAGGCCTTATCTCTCCGCTTGGCAAATTGCGCGCAGCTATCGAGCCATTACTGCCTGCCACTACCGACACTGACTCAATTGGTGAGTACGTGCGCAGCCGCTTCGGAAATCAAATTCATGAACGACTTGTAGACCCACTTATCGGAAGCATCTACGCAACAGATTCTGACCACTTCTCTATGGCTGCTGTACCGCAAGTCGCAGCTCTCACCGCGAGTCGCAGCATGTTGTTAGCTGCTGGTCGCGCACGTGCTGCAGCAACTAAATCTCCTGCTGGCCCGATTTTTTCTACCCCTACTCGTGGGCTTGGTGCCCTCATTGAATTACTGACTCAACGAGTAACAGCTCTTGGTGGTCGTATCTTGACCGGTGAGAGCGTGTCTGCCATTGAAAAAATGAACACCGGATACACCGTGTCTACTTCGCGAGGTCAACACCACGCTGATGCAATTGTCATTGCATCACCTGCAAAACCGAGTTCGCACTTTGTTCGTCCACTTGATGAACGTGCAGCAGATCTTCTTGGCCAATGGTCTCATGCATCGGTGGTACTGATCACCATGGCGATTCCTGCATCACAATGGCCTGCCCGTCTTAAGGGCAGTGGCTACTTGGTGCCAAAACCTGATCAACGATGGGTGTCAGCTGCATCATTCGGTTCAAACAAGTGGGCTCACTGGCGTCCCGACGATGGTTCCATGATTCTTCGCGTGTCATTAGGCCGAGACGGACTTGAAGTGATGCATTTTGACAACGACAAGCTCATCAATCTTGCACTTGCAGACATGAAACTGCATCTCGGAGTTGATATGACGCCATCTGAGATTCGCGTTAGCCGTTGGGCAGAATCATTCCCTCAATACCGACCACATCACTTTGCTCGCTTGGCCGAACTAGAACACTCGCTCGGTACTGCTGCTCCTGGAATAGTCTTTGCTGGTGCAAGTTACAGAGGAATCGGAATTCCCGCATGCGTGCAACAAGCACGTACTGCAGGCGAAGCAACACTTGCTCACCTTGCCTCGCTTCATTCGTAAATAACATGAGACGAAGTTCGTTTCTTCTCATACTTGCCGGTTTGCTCGTTGCAGCATCAATGCCGCCATGGGGTTGGTGGCCGCTCGGCTTTGTTGGTATTGCGTTGTATGGCTCAATGGCAGTAGGCCGCAGAGAACATTCTTTCTCGACTGGCTTTCTCTTTGCAGTTGCGTGGTTCTTGCCATCAATGGCATGGATGTGGTTTCTCACTGCACCGGGGTACATAGCCGCAATTCTGATTTTTTCCGTGATGCATGGAATTGCCAGTTACATCGCAGCCAAACTGACAACTAACGACAACTCCCACAGATCAGCGTTAGTCATTTGCCATTCGCTGGCAGAAGTTGCGCGATTATCGTTTCCGTTCGGTGGTGTACCGCTGGCAACGCTTGCCATCGGACAAGTTTCTGGGCCACTTGCAGCGCTTGCACCTCTCATGGGTGTCATAGGAATTTCTACAGCAACGTTGTATCTCGCATTGACTCATCGCCGATTCCGTGCAATCTGCATCATCGGACTTCTGGTGTTCGTGGGAAACACCTGGAACAACACTCAGTCCACCGGCCGCACTCTGAATCTTTCAATTGTTCAAGGTGGTGGAGAACAAGGCACTCATGCAGTTGACACAAACCCCCGCGATGTATTTGATGTTCATATGGTTGCGACAAAGAAACTGCAACCTAACTCTCAACGTGATGCAGTGATCTGGCCAGAGAATGCCATCAGCATTACAAACAAGGGATTATTTATCGACAGCTCTGAGTACTCGGAGATTTCAAAAGAAGCACAACGCCTGAACGTGCCGTTCGTTGTTGGCATTACCGAAGATGCAGGTGAAGGTCAATTTACGAATGCGCAAATTGTCGTCAACCCAGATGGGTCAATAACTGGCCGCTACGACAAAGTGCGTCGAGTTCCGTTTGGTGAATACATGCCATTGCGTCCATTATTGAAGGCACTTGGTGCACCAACAGATTTGGTTCCGCGAGATGCGCGTGCCGGAACTTCACGCGGCTGGCTTGATGTCGCAGACACGCGTGCAAGTGTTGCAATTTCTTGGGAAGTGTTTTTCGGCGGACGAGTGAATGAAGGAATCGCCGATGGCGCTACCTTCATCGTTAATCCGACTAATGGTTCTAGTTACACGTGGACAATTTTGCAGACACAACAAATTGCGGCCTCACGCTTGCGGGCCCTCGAACAAGGGCGCGATGTTGTGCAGATTTCGCCCACCGGCTTCAGCGCCTTTATTGATTCTTTCGGAGTCGTTCACGAACGCACGTCGATTAGTGAACAACGAGTGGTCGAGCGCGCAATTCAGCTTCGATCTGGCCGTACGTTGTACTCGCGTATGGGGAATGCGGTCTATATCTGGGCCGTATTGATTTCCTTTGCCTGGCTAGCCAGACGCCGTGCACGAGCCAATCGGATTGGTGCCAGTTAGCCTCTACTGCCTATGTCAGGCGCCTACGACCCCAATGGCCCGTTGCGTGTTGCCTACCTCACGTATCGCGGTAAACCACATGTTGGTGGACAAGGTGTTTACACACGTCACCTCACGAAGGCCCTTGCTGATCTCGGACACTCTGTAGAAGTTTTTGGCGGACAGCCATATCCAGTTCTTGATGATCGCATCACGATGCACAAGCTGCCGAGCCTCGATATTTTCAATGACACGTATCCAGGTCGCGTACCCGCATATTGGGAAATCAAGACGTGGCCTGATGTTGTAGAGACTGCTCGCTTCATGACAGGTCAGTTCTCAGAACCACTTGCATTTTCAAAGCGAGCACTTCGCACACTGACTCCACGCGTGAACGACTTCGACTTAGTACATGACAACCAGTGCCTTGGTTGGGACATTCTGAAAATCGAAAAATTGATTCCAACAATCGTCACTTTGCACCACCCCATCACGAAAGATCGTGAATTGGAGATGAGTCATGCACCGAGCCGCTGGAAGCGTCGCTCTGTTGGTCGCTGGTATTCATTTGTTGACATGCAAGGAAAAGTTGCGAGCAAGATGCCTCGCATTGTTGTGGTCAGCGAAAACAGCATCACTGACATCAACAAAGACATGGGCGTGTCACGCGATCGCATGCGTCTTGTTCCTGTCGGGGTTGATCCTGATCTCTTCAAGCCACAACCGCACATTGCACGTCAACCTGGCCGCCTCATCACCACTGCATCAGCAGACGTTGCACTAAAGGGTTTGTCGTATCTGCTTGAAGCAATGGCAGTTTTGCGCAAGGACCGCGATATTCGTCTCACCATTATTGGTAAGCCTCGTCCAGGCCACAGCATGGACCTCATTGATTCACTCGGACTTCGCCCGCACATTGACTTCGTATCTGGCGTCACAGATGAACGCATCGTTGAGCTGTACGCCGAAGCAGAACTTGCAGTTGTTCCAAGTCTGTACGAGGGTTTCAGCCTTCCCGCAATTGAAGCTATGAGCACAGGTATTTGCCTAGTTGCAACAGATGGCGGTGCATTGCCTGAAGTCACCGGAACTCACAACGAGACTGTGCTGCAGTGCCCTGCCGCAAATGCAGAAGCACTCGCAGCAGTTATCGCTACTGGTCTTGACAGCGCAGAACTGCGGGCCCGTATCGGCGAAGCAGGTCGTCAACGAGTTATTTCACGTTGGACATGGAAACACTGTGCAGAACTAACAGTTGAGCAATACCGCGAAGTGCTCGACATGCCCCATAATCGCGTCAAACTAGAAAAGCGTCGCTGACATGTTGACAATTCGTTTTAACCGCCTCGGTCTTCGTCCGGGTGACAAATTTCTTGACGCAGGTGCTGGTTTTGGGCGTCATGCATTTGAGGCAGCACGCCAAGGGGCAACTGTGTTTGCCCTTGACTATGCATCAGATGAAGTTGTGATGACTCGCAATACTTTTGGCGCAATGCTTGAGGCGAAAGAAATCACCGATAAGGCATACGGCGGAGTTCTTCGTGGGGATGCCACGAAACTCCCCTTTGAAGACAACACTTTCGATTGTGTTGTCACGTCAGAAGTTCTCGAACATATCCAAGACGATGTGAATGTAATTTCGGAACTTCATCGCGTTTTGAAGCCAGGCGGTTCACTGGGAGTCACTGTCCCCTCTTGGTGGCCAGAGAAAATCAACTGGATGTTGTCTGATGAATACCATGCACCAAAAAGCGTTGGTGGCCACGTCCGTATCTACTCAGCTACAGAACTAAAAGCAAAACTTCGTTCTGCCGGACTTGAAGTAATCGATAGTCACCACGCACACGCTCTGCACTCGCCGTATTGGTGGTTGAAGTGTGCAGTTGGTCCTCGCAATAACAATCATTCATTGGTGAAGAAGTACCGCGAGTTTCTTGAATGGGACATCATGACTCAGCCGCGCTCTATGCAAGTTGCCGAGCGCGCGCTTAGCCCACTCATGGGCAAAAGTTTCGTTGTGTACTCACGCAAGCCCCTTACGGTCGGAGCATCAGCATGACCACACGCGCCATGCCTCATCTTCCAGGAATTCTCACTACTGCTGACCTTGCGCGTACCGCAGATTCAATTCAGGCGTTGCAGTTACCAAACGGAATGATTCCTTGGTATCCGAATGGCCATTGTGACCCGTGGAACCATGTTGAAACCGCCATGGCTCTCAACATTATGGGCCGTGATGATGCTGCGCTTTCTGCATACAAATGGCTTGCTGATATTCAGCATGAAGATGGCTCATGGTTCAACTACTACATGCCTGACGGAACAATTGAAGACTCCAAACTAGATACAAATGTCACTGCATACATTGCAGTCGGCGTGTGGACTCACTGGTTGTGTACGCGCGACCTTGCTGCAGTTTCTGAATTGTGGCCAACCGTTCGCAAGGCTCTCTCTTGGGTGCTTTCAATGCGTCGCGAAAATGGTTCAATTATCTGGGCACGCGAAACAGATGCGAAGCCTTGGGATTACGCACTTCTTACTGGTTCTTCCAGCATCCGCCATGCGCTGCACTGCGGTGCTGCAATTGGTGATCTTCTAGGTGATTCTCAACCCGAATGGACTGCAGCTGCAGATGCAATTGATCATCTCATCGCAACAGACCTTGGTGCATTTGAACCAAAGGCTCGATGGGCAATGGACTGGTACTACCCAGTGCTTACCGGTGCCATGACCGGTGCCCGCGCAAAAGCTCGCCTTGCCGAAGGTTGGGACCGCTTCGTTCTTGATGACCGTGGCGTGCGTTGTGTTGATGACGAACAATGGGTCACTGCAGCAGAGACCAGTGAATGTGCCATTGCACATTGCGCAGCTGGCGACCGCGACATTGCACGTGAGTTGGTTCTGTGGACCATGCCGCATCGTCGCGAAGATGGCGCGTACTGGACCGGCATTGTGTACCCAGCTGAACCAGACAAGATGATTGTCCGTTTCCCTGCTGATGAATACAGTGCCTACACCGCTGCTGCAATCATCCTTGCTTCTGATGCAATTAGCGGCGGGTCACCTGCCTCAACGCTTTTCACGCAGCCAATGGTGCGTCGCAACGCACACCTAAAAGCTCGCGCCCTTTAGATTCGACGCAATACGCGCAACGAACCTGTTACGTTGACATCTTCAAACAATCCACTTTCGAGTGCAGGAAGATAAATGTTTTCGTATGGCGGCCTACCACCCTCAGCAGGGTTCGGAAACACATCGTGAATTGCAAGCGTTCCACCTAGTGCAACGTGCGGAGTCCACAATTGGTAATCCAATGTTGCGGGTTCAACACCATGCCCACCATCTATAAACAAAAAAGCAAGAGGTGTTGTCCAATGGCGCGCAATGGTTGGCGAATCACCAACCATGGTGACTACCGAATCTGCAAGCCCTGCATCAAGAATTGTGGAGCGAAAAAACGGCAATGTATCCATACGTCCAGTGCGTGGATCAACCAATGAAGTGTCATGCCACTCCCAACCCGGTTGATTCTCCTCACTGCCAAAATGATGGTCAATTGCAAACAGAGTCGTATTGGATTCTCGTGCAGCACCGCCCAACCACACCGTTGAACGCCCGCAATATGAACCGACTTCTACAAAAGGCGCTTGTGGAACTGCTTGTGCGGCAAGAACTGCTGCCGAATACAAGGCATCACCCTCGTCTTCAGGCATAAACCCACGAGCAGCTAACGCATGACGGCGAAGTTCTGAATTGAGCGGCGAAATTGACACGATTCGACCCTACTATGGGGTGATGGCTACACCACTTGATGAACTCGTCACATTGCTC